>NZ_JBHXTJ010000043.1:0-56178 GCF_042677525.1 Streptomyces sp. NPDC127114 | reverse complement strand
TGGCGCCGGGGGTCTGGGGGCGTTCTCAACCCACCTTAAACCCCGGGGCGGGCTGCGCCAACTGCCGGGGGGCCCCCCCCCCTTCCGCGTCTCCGCGGTGTCCCGGTCTCTTCCGGATCTCGGCCGGGTCCTGATCCGGAAGAAACGGCCTACGTCGCTCCCGGGCGCTCAGCCCTCCGCCGGGACCGGCGAGGGGACCGGGGCCGGGCCGGGGTCCTTGCGGGGCGTCGGAGCCGTGTCCGTGTCCAGATCCGGTACGAGGCCGGACGCCGGGGCGGGGCCGGGCGGCGGCTCGATCGCGGTGATCGTCGCCGTACGGCGCTCCGGCAGCAGCTCCAGGACGGCGCGGCGGTGCGCCTCGCTGGTCGCGTCGTCGTACGGGTCCGGCGTCGCCGGGACCTGGAGGCGCAGCACCGGGCCGGTGCCGAGGCGGGCGTAGCCGCGGCCCGGCGGGACGTCCGGCACCGGCGTGGTGTGCGGTCCGGTGCCCAGCACCGCCGCGATCTGGTCGGGCGCGGCGGGCCCGAGCACGACCCGGGCACGGGTGTGGCTCCGTACCGTCTCGCCGAGCGCGTCCAGGCTGTCGAACTGCTCCGCGACCACGACCGTCACGGACGCGGCCCGGCCGTGCCGCAGCGGCACCTGGAGCAGGTCCTGGGGGTCGGGGCGGCCGTCGGCGGCGGCCAGGTGGCCGAGCACGCTCGGCCGGTCGAGCAGGATCCACAGCGGGCGGCGGGTGTCCTCGGGCGCGGGACGGCCCGACTGGCGGGCGCGGTTGGCGGCGATCAGCCGCCGCTCGGTCTCGTGCGCCGCCCACTCCAGGCTGGCCAGGGCACCCGAGAGCCCGCACTCGACGGCGAGCACCCCGTCGCGGCCGACCAGGCACGCGTACTCGCCGGTGCCGCCGCCCTCGACGATCAGCACGTCGCCGTGCGGCAGCGCCTGCAGGGCGACCGACCGCAGCAGGGAGCTCGTGCCGCTGCCCGGCTGGCCGACGGCCAGCAGGTGCGGCTCGGTGGAGCGGGGACCGGTGCGCCACACCACGGCCGGGGCGTCCTCGGTCCCGTCCGAGGCGCGGACCGGCACGGTCCGCTGCACGGCGTCGGCGTCGGTGAAGCCGAGCACGGTCTCGCCTGGCACGGTGACGAAGCGCTGGGCGGCGATGGTCGTGGGCAGCGCGGGCAGCACCCGCATGGTGAGCCGGTTGCCCTCCTCGTCCCAGTCGAAGTGGTACTCGCGGCCCCGGCCCGACTTGGCGTGCAGCAGCTGCTCGATCCGGGCCCGGGCGGCCGGCTCGCCGTCGGTGAAGTAGGGAGGGTAGGAGATCCGCAGCCGGGTGAGCCGGCCGTCCTCGTCGAAGGCGTGGTCCCCGAAGGCCGTGCTCCAGTCGCCGCCGTGGGCGAAGAGCGGGTCGGGGTCGTCGGGCAGCGAGAGGTACGGCACCAGTGCCTCGTAGAGGCCCTTCAGCCGGGCGATCTCCGCGTCGTCGGGCCCGGTCTTGACGACCGGGCGCTCACGCCCCTGCCAGGCGGCCGCCCCCATCAGCGCGACGAGCGCGAGGAGCGGGCCGTACGGCACGAGGGCGACGACCAGGACGCAGGCCGCGACCAGGAACAGCGTAGGACCGCGCCGCTCCTTGGGGGTCGCGGCCCACTTGGCGCGCGCGGTCGCGGCCAGCTTCCGCAGACCACGCGAGATGGTGATCAGCGGGTGGAGCACATCGGTGGCGCTGTCGGCGGCCGTGCGCGCGATCTCTCGGCTGCGAGCGATCTGTGCGCTGCCGCTGCTCAGAATGCGGGGAAGTGGTCGCCGGGCCACGTCGTACTCCTGAGGTGGTGGAAGGGGATGAAGGGCGTCAGAACTTGATCCCGCCCAAGAGGCTGGCGAGGCTCTGGCCGCCGGCGGTGATGCTGGGGGCGATGGCGGTGCCCGCGAGGTAGAAGCCGAAGAGCGCGCAGACGAGGGCGTGCGAGGCCTTGAGTCCGTCCTTCTTGAAGAACAGGAAGCAGATGATGCCGAGCAGGACCACGCCTGAGATGGACAGGATCATGAGGTGTTCTCCTGGTTGAGGGGACAGTCACCTTGAGTCCTTCCAGGTTCACAGCAAGTATCTATGTGATTAAAGGTGCATATGGGTGAATGGCTGGCGATTTCACTTGACCGGCGGACGCGGGTGTCTCTCCGGGTGGCGAAACGCGCCGGGTGCGGTAGTGCACCGGCCAGGGGACGGGCCGCGGTTGATCCTTGCCGCGGCGGAGCCCCCTCATGTCGTCCGACGGGCAGTACCCTGTCGATTCACTCGTACGGCCGCGCCTGCCGTGCGGGCCGAGCACGAAGGGTTGTGAACGATGAGCGAGAACGAGACCCCGGACCCCGAGGTCGTCGAGCTGGCCTCCAAGGTCTTCGACCTGGCCCGCGCCGGCGACGCGGTGACCCTGGCCGCCTACCTCGACGCGGGCGTCCCGGCGAACCTCACGAACGAGAAGGGTGACTCGCTCGTCATGCTCGCCGCCTACCACGGCCACGCCGAGGCCGTCACCGCGCTGCTCACCCGCGGCGCCGACGCCGACGCCGCCAACGACCGCGGCCAGACCCCGCTCGCCGGCGCCGTCTTCAAGGGCGAGGACGCGGTGGTCCGCGCCCTCCTCTCCGGCGGCGCGAATCCGGAAGCGGGGACTCCGTCCGCCGTGGATACCGCGCGGATGTTTGGGAAGACGGAACTCCTGGAGCTCTTCGGAGTTCGCTGACATCCCAGGTGAACGACGGCTGAACCCCAGGTGAGACAGCGCCGTAAATGTGGTCGCGGTGGCGAAATGGGTGGGTCATCATGACGTCGGGCCCGCAGGGGGCCACCGACGAGAGGCAGAGGAAGATGGTCACTGACAAGCGCAGGACGACGGGCGGCCCGACATGTTGCCGCGCGGCCTAGGCGAACAGCCTGACCCGGTTCATCCCGGATTCCCCCCGGTCGTGTCGACAGCTTGATGTGAGGCGTCTTCCATGTTCGATCCAGTCATAGCGCCGAGCGGCACCTTGCTCGGTCTGCTGCAGAGGGGCCGCGGCGACGGCACCCTCCACGCGCTCGCCGCGCCACGCGCCGAGGCCCTCGCGGCCCTCAACCACTGCGTGCTCGACGACCCCCGCCACGACTGGCGGGTCGAGAACCGCTCCCTCTACTACGCGCGGCTGTACCTGGACCTCCACGGAGGCCTCGAGGAGATCGAGGCGCACCTCTTCGCGGCCGAGGACCACCTCGACGACGAGGAGTCCAGGACCGGGCTCGCGCTCGCCGTCCTCGGCCACCTCGCCTCCTACGGACGCCGCGACGCCCTGCTGCTCCTGCGGCGCTACGCCGCCGGCGGCAGCAACTGGGCCTGGGCCCTCGACGAGCTCGCGCTGCGCGACGACGACGCGGGCCTGCGCGCCCTCGCCGAGCCCGTGCTCGCCCGCTTCCCGGCCACGCCCGAGGGCGAGGCCGAGCTCGCCGCCACCGTCCGTGACGCCTTCGAGCCGCGGCCCTGGCGACTGTGGGCCGACGATCCCCGCGAGTCCGTCGGCGCCCGCATCCGGGCCGCCCGCGAACAGGGATCCTTCGACCGCTGGCAGCGCCAGCTCCGCCCCACCGGGCCCCGGCCCGGCTGGAGCGTCCAGGCCGTCCTCGACTGGGCCCAGGAGGGCCACGAGCGCGGCGCCGAACTGCACGGGCCCGCCGCCCGCTGCCTGGTCGCCGTCGCCGGACCCGAGGACCGCGAGACGATCCTCACGGTCGCGAGCGGCGGCCCGGACGGCGCCCGCTGCGCCGCCCTGCACTACCTCGCCGAGGCAGGGGACCCCGCCGTCCTCGACCTCGTCGAACGCGCCGTGGGCGACGGCTCCCGCGTCGTCGCCGAGGCCGCCGTCACCGCGTACCGGCGCATGAGCGGCGAAGCCGCCGTCGACCGCGCCCGCGGCTGGATCCACCGCCCCGACGAGCTCGGCGCCGCCGCCGCCGGGATGCTCGCCTGCCGCGGCGGCTCCGAGGACTCCCCCCTCGTCCTCGGCGCCCTCCGCGAGACGGTGCGCTCCCAGGGCCCGGACGCCCCGGCCCTCTACTCCCTCGTGGACGGCGCCGGACGCCTCGGCATCGTCTGCGCGGCGCCCGTGCTGCGCCACGTCTACCGCGAGACCGCCTCCTCCCACCTCCGCGGCCGCACCGCCCGTGCCCTCGCCGCCACCGACTCCGGCTTCGCGACCGGCTTCGCCGTCGAGTGCCTGTGGGACTGCGAGGAGACCACCCGCGAGGTCGCCGCGCTCCATGCCGAGACCGGTGACGTGCGCGTCGCCGAACGCCTGCGCAGGCTGGCCGCCGATCCCGCCGAGGAGGCGGAGGTCCAGGACGCGGTGCGCAACCGGATAGGGCCGGACCTCGACCTCCAGGTCTGACCGCAGCGCCACGGGGGTGGCCCCCAACGGCCACCCCCGGCACCGCACGTACGTCCCGGGCCGCCGCGCGCCCGGGGAAAACGCTCATGGGACGTTTCCCGGCCGTCCAGATCCACTTTGACGGGTACACGCCGGATCCGACGACAACACGGGTATGCGTGTCGTCATCGTCACCGAGTCCTTCCCGCCCGACGTCAACGGTGTGGCCCACACGGCCCTGCAGACCGCCCGCCACCTCGTCCGCCGCGGCCACGACCCCCTCGTCGTCGCCCCCGCGGCCCCCGCATCCGCCCCGGGAACGGACGCCGACGCGCCGTGCCCCGTGATCCGGGTGCCCTCGCTCCCGCTGCCCGGCTATCCCCAGGTCCGCGTCGCCCTGCCCAGCCGCCGCGTCGCCGCCGCCATCGCCGCCCACCGGGCGGACCTCGTCCACCTCGCCAGCCCCTTCGTCCTCGGCGTACGCGGCATGACCGCCGCCACCCGCCTCGGCCTGCCGGCCGTCGCCGTCTACCAGACCGACCTCGCCGGATACGCCCGCACCTACATGGGCGCCGGCGAGTCCGCCGCCTGGCGCCGGCTGCGCGCCGTGCACGGCGCGGCCGACCGCACCCTCGCCCCGTCCACCGCCGCCGTCAGCGACCTGGAGGCGCACGGCATCGGGCGGGTACGGCTCTGGGGACGCGGGGTCGACACCGCACGGTTCCGGCCCGGGCTGCGCGACGAGGCGCTGCGCCGAAGACTCGCTCCCGGCGGGGAGGTCCTCGTCGGTTACGTGGGACGGCTCGCGCCCGAGAAGCGCGTCGACCTGCTCGGCGGGGTCTGCGGGCTGCGCGGCGTCCGGGTCGTGGTGGTCGGCGACGGCCCCAGCGAGCCCGGCCTGCGGACCGCCCTGCCCGGGGCCGTCTTCCTCGGCCGGCGCACCGGCGACGAACTGGCGCGGATCTTCGCCTCGCTCGACGTCTTCGCGCACACCGGGCCGTACGAGACCTTCTGCCAGACCGTCCAGGAGGCCATGGCCAGCGGCGTGCCCGTCGTCGCCCCCGCCGTCGGCGGCCCCCTCGACCTCGTCGCCCACCGCCGTACCGGACTGCTCGTGCCGCCGGACGATCCCGACGGGCTGCGGACGGCGGTGGCCGCGCTCGCCGCCGCGCCGGAGCTCCGTGCGGTGTACGGCGCGGCCGGCCGGGCCGCGGTCGGGCGCCGGACCTGGGAGGCGATCGGCGACGAGCTGATCGGCCACTACCGGGAGGTGCTGCGCGAGCGGACGGCGGTGGCGGCGTGAACGGCGCCGGCGCGGCGGGGAACACCCGGGCGGCGGGCCGGGCCGGCGCACCCGGAACGGCAGGAGGTACGGCACGGCACTCGGCAGGCGGCCCGCTGCGGATCGTCCGGCTCGCCAACTTCGTCACCCCGACCTCCGGAGGGCTGCGCACCGCCCTCGACCAGCTCGGCCGCGGCTACCGGGCCGCGGGCCACGAACCCGTCCTCGTCGTACCCGGCGACACGGCCGGCGACGCCGAGACCGAGCAGGGCCGGGTGATCACCCTGCCAGGGCCGGAGATCCCCGGCACCGGCGGCTACCGCGTCCTCTCCGACCGGCGCGGCCTGCGCCGGCTCCTCGAGGAACTCGCGCCCGACCGCCTGGAGGTCTCCGACCGGACCACCCTGCGCTGGACGGGGGAGTGGGCGCGCCGCGCCCGGGTGCCGTCCGTCATGGTCTCGCACGAGACCGCCGACGGGGTGCTCCGCACCTGGGGCGTCCCGCCCGCGCTCGCCGCACGGGCGGCGGACCGGCTCAACCGCCTTACCGCCTGGGCCTATTCGCGGATCGTGTGCACGACGGAGTGGGCGGAGCGGGAGTTCGTACGGATCGGGGCGCGGAACGTCGTCCGCGCCCCGCTCGGGGTGGACCTGGACCGCTGCCGGCCGGAGCGGCGCGGCACGGCGCCGCGGGACCGGTACGCGGGCGGCGAGCGGGTGCTGCTCGCGCTGTGCTCGCGCCTCTCGGTCGAGAAGTGCCCGCTCGTCGCGCTCGACGTGCTGGGCGTGCTGCGCGCCCAGGGCGTGCGGGCGGCCCTGGTGGTGGCGGGGGAGGGGCCGCTGCGGAGCACGATGGAACGCCGCGCGCGGGAGCTGCGGCTGCCGGTGCGGTTCCTCGGCCACGTCGCCGACCGCGAGGCCCTGGCCGACCTCCAGGCCGCCGCCGACGTGTGCCTGGCGCCGGGGCCGGCCGAGACGTTCGGCCTCGCGGCCCTCGAAGCCCTCGCCTGCGGCACCCCGGTCGTCTGCAGCGCGTCCTCCGCGCTGCCCGAGGTCGTCGCGGACGCCGGTGCCTGCGCGCCCGACGACCCGGCCGCCCTCGCCCGCGCCGTCCGCACGGTGCTCGCCCGCCCGGAGCCCCTCCGCCGCGCCACCGCCCGCGCCCGCGCCGAACTCTTCTCCTGGCCCCGCGCCACCGCCGCCTTCCTGGCGGCCCACGACGCACCACCGGCCCCCTTCCCCGGCGCCCCGCGACAGGAGCTCGTCCGATGACGACCGAGGCCGAAGCGTCGACCGGGCGGGCCGCCGACGGACGGCCGGCCCGGGCCGGCACCGACCGGCACCGGCGGCCTGGCACCTACCAGCCGAGCCCGCCCGGCACCCACGGGTCTGACGGGTCCGACCGGCCTGGCCCGCCTGCCCGGCCTGGCACCGGCTGGTCCGGCACCGACCGGCCCGGCACCGACCGGTCGGACTGGCCTGGCGCCGACCGAACTGGCCCGCCCGGCACCGGCGCCGCGCCGGCCGACCGGCCGGGCAGGACTGGCACCTACCAGTCCAGCCCGCCCGGCACCGACGGGTCTGACGGATCCGACCGTCCTGGCCCGCCTGACCGGCCTGGCATCGACCGGTCCAGCCCGCCCAGCACCGGCCGGTCCGGCACCGGTGTCGCGCCGGCCCCCGCTTCCGCCGTCACCCGCTTCGTCGTGCTCGGGGACTCCCTCAGCGAGGGGGTCGGTGACCGGGTCGGGGACGGCTGGCGGGGGTGGGCGGCGCTGCTGGCCGAGGGGGTTCCGGGCGGGCGGGAGGAGGTCGCGTTCACCAACCTCGCCGTCAGCGGGGCGCAGAGCCGTGACGTGGCCGAGGCGCAGCTGGCCCGGGCGCTGGCGCTGCGGCCGCAGCTCGCGTCCGTGGTCGTCGGCGTCAACGACACGCTGCGCCGCACCTTCGACATCGGGCTGCTCGCCCGCCGGCTCGACCGGGTGTGCGCCGAACTCGCCGCGAGCGGGGCCGTCCTGCTCACCGCCTGTCTGCCCGACCCCGGCCGGATGCTCGGGCTGCCCGCCCCGCTGGCCCGGCCGCTGGCCCGGCGGCAGCGGGCCGTGAACGCCGTGGTGCACGCCCTGTCCGAGCGCCACGACGCCGTGCACCTGCACCTCGACGCGCCCGCGTGGACCGAGGACCGCTCGCTGTGGAGCGCGGACCGGCTGCACCCCGGCGAGCGCGGCCACCGTGCCGTCGCCGCCGCCTTCCACCGGCTCCTCGCGGAACGCGGCCTCGCCCGCGGCACGGCGCCCTCCACCGAACCGGAGGAGCCGCCGCCCACCCGCGCGGACGCGCTGCGCTGGCTCGCGACCGCCGGCACCGCCTGGGTCGTACGCCGCTGCGGAGACCTGCTGCCGCAGCTGCTGCTGCTCGCCGCCACCGAGATCCGGCACGACGCCACCGGCTCCCGCGCCCTGCTCGACGCCCGCGCCGAAGCCGCCCTCTCCCGCGCCCTCGCGGCCACAATGAGGGCATGACCGGACGCTGGGAGTTCTGGATCGACCGCGGCGGCACCTTCACGGACGTTGTGGGCCGGCGCCCCGACGGGCGGCTCGTCACCCGCAAGCTGCTCTCGCACGACCCGGCCCGCCCCCATGACGCCGCCGTCGCCGGCATCCGGCTGCTCCTCGGCCTCGCACCCGGCGAACCGGTCCCCGCCGAGCGGGTCGCCGTGGTCAAGATGGGCACCACCGTCGCCACCAACGCCCTCCTGGAGCGGCGCGGCGAGCCCACGCTCCTGCTCGTCACCACCGGCTTCCGCGACGCCCTGCGCATCGCGTACCAGAACCGCCCCCGCATCTTCGACCGCCACATCGTGCTGCCCGAGGCGGTGTACGCGCGCGTGGCCGAGGTTCCCGAGCGGGTCGACGCCCACGGCGAGGTCGTCACGCCGCTCGACGAGGACGCCGTCGTCACCGCCCTGGCGGCCGCCCACCGCGACGGCCTGCGCTCCGCCGCCGTCGTCCTGCTCCACGGCTACCGCCGGCCCGACCACGAGCTCCGGGTCGCCGAGCTCGCCCGCGCCGCCGGCTTCACCCAGGTCAGCTGTTCCCACGAGGTCAGCCCGCTGATCAGGCTCGTCCCGCGCGGGGACACCACCGTCGTCGACGCCTACCTGTCGCCGATCCTGCGCCGGTACGTCGACGAGGTCGCCCGCGAACTCGCCGGGATCCGGCTGATGTTCATGCAGTCCAACGGCGGGCTGCGCGAGGCCGCGCACTTCCGCGGCAAGGACGCCGTCCTGTCGGGCCCGGCGGGCGGCGTCGTCGGGGCGGCCCGCACCTCGCGCGAGGCCGGCCACGACCGGGTCATCGGCTTCGACATGGGCGGCACCTCCACCGACGTCTCGCACTACGCGGGCGAGTTCGAGCGCGAGCTCGGCACCCAGGTCGCCGGCGTGCGGATGCGCGCCCCGATGATGAGCATCCACACGGTCGCCGCCGGCGGCGGCTCCGTGCTCCGTTACGACGGCCAGCGCTACCGCGTCGGCCCCGACTCCGCCGGCGCCGTTCCCGGCCCCGCCTGCTACCGCCGCGGCGGCCCGCTCACGGTGACCGACGCCAACGTGATGCTCGGCCGGATCCAGGCCGCGCACTTCCCGGCCGTGTTCGGCGAGCACGGCGACCAGCCGCTCGACGCCGGCGTCGTCCGGGATCGCTTCACCGCCCTCGCCGCCGAGATCGGCGGCGGCCGCACGCCCGAGCAGGTCGCGGCGGGATTCCTGGAGATCGCCCTCCTCAGCATGGCGAACGCCGTCAAGAAGATCTCCGTGCAGCGCGGCCACGACGTCACCCGCTACGCCCTCACCTGCTTCGGCGGCGCCGGCGGCCAGCACGCCTGCGCCGTCGCCGACGCGCTGGGCGTCGACACCGTCCTCGTACCGCCGCTCGCCGGAGTCCTCTCCGCGTACGGGATCGGGCTCGCCGACGCCACCGCCATGCGGGAGCGGTCCGTCGAGGCGGAACTCGACGCCGGGGACACCGCCGAGAGCGTCACCCGCCTGTGCGGCGAACTCGCCGCCCGCACCCGCCAGGAGCTGCGCGCCGACGGACTGCCCGACGACGCGATCACCACCCACGCGCGCGTGCTGCTGCGTTACGCGGGCACCGACGCGAGCCTCGCGGTACCGCTCGCCGAACCGGAAGAGATGAAAACCGCGTTCACGGCCCTTCACCAGAAGCGCTACGGCTTCACCACGGACGCCCCGCTCGTCGTCGAGGCCGTCTCCGTGGAGGCCGTCGGCACCGCGGGACCGCACGGGCCCGTCGCCGTCCCCCAGGGCACGCGGACGGGCCGACTCACGCCCCGGGCCACGGTGACGGCGTACAGCGGAGGAGCGCCCGCCCCGACACCGCTGCACCGCCGCGAGGACCTGCGCCCCGGCGACGGCGTCACCGGCCCCGCGATCCTCGCCGAGGCCGACGCCACCACCGTCGTCGAACCCGGCTGGCGGGCCACCGCCACGGACACCGGCCACCTCCTGCTGCGGCGCGTCACGCCCCGCCCCGCGCGCACGGCCGCCGGCACCGACGTCGACCCCGTCCTCCTGGAGGTCTTCAACAACCTCTTCATGGCGATCGCCGAGCAGATGGGCGTACGCCTGGAGAACACCGCACGCTCCGTCAACATCAAGGAGCGGCTGGACTTCTCCTGCGCCCTCTTCGACCCCGAGGGCAACCTCATCGCCAACGCGCCCCACATCCCGGTCCACCTCGGCTCCATGGGCGAGTCCATCAAGGAGGTGCTGCGCCGCAACGAGGGCGAGCTGCGCCCCGGTGACGTGTACGCCATCAACGACCCCTACCACGGCGGCACCCATCTGCCCGACGTCACCGTCGTCACCCCGGTGTTCGACGACGCCGGCGACCGGCTGCTGTTCCTCGTCGCCTCGCGCGGCCACCACGCCGAGATCGGCGGCATCACGCCCGGCTCCATGCCCGCCTTCAGCCGCACCGTCGACGAGGAGGGCGTCCTCTTCGACAACTGGCTGCTCGTCCGCGACGGACGGCTGCGCGAGGCCGAGACCCGCGCCCTGCTCACCGGCGCCCCCCACCCCTCGCGCGACCCCGACACCAACATCGCCGACCTGCGCGCCCAGATCGCCGCCAACGAGAAGGGCATCGAGGAACTGCGCAAGACCGTCGACCAGTTCGGCCTCGACGTCGTCCACGCCTACATGCGGCACGTGCGCGCCAACGCCGAGGAGTCCGTCCGCCGCATCGTCGCCGGCCTCCGCGACGGCTCCTGCCGCTACGAGACCGACGACGGCTCCGTCATCCAGGTGACCGTCACCGTCGACCGCGAACGGCGCTCCGCCGTCATCGACTTCACCGGCACCTCGGCGCAGCGCCCCGGCAACACCAACGCCCCCACGTCCGTGGTCATGGCCGCCGTCCTGTACGTGTTCCGCACCCTCGTCGACGACGACATCCCGCTCAACAGCGGCTGCCTGGAACCCCTCGACGTGCGCGTCCCGCCCGGCTCGATGCTCGCCCCCGTCCACCCCGCCGCGACCGTCGCCGGCAACGTGGAGACCTCCCAGGCCGTCACCGGCGCCCTGTACGCGGCCCTCGGCGTCCAGGCGGAGGGCTCCGGCACGATGAACAACCTCACCTTCGGCAACGACCGCGTGCAGTACTACGAGACCGTCGCCAGCGGCTCCGGCGCCGGCGAGGGCTTCGACGGCGCCGACGCCGTGCAGACCCACATGACCAACTCCCGGCTCACCGACCCCGAGGTCCTGGAGTGGCGCCACCCGGTGCGGATCGACGCCTTCACCGTCCGCGAGAACGGCGGCGGCCGCGGCCGCTGGCACGGCGGCGCGGGCGTCGAGCGCCGCATCCGCTTCCTCGAACCCATGACGGTGACCCTGCTCACCGGCCACCGCCGCGTCCCGCCGTACGGCATGGCGGGCGGCGAGCCGGGCGCGCTCGGCGCCAACACGGTCGAACGCGCCGACGGCACCGTCGACCACCTCGCGGGCGTGGACACCACGGACGTCGGCCCGGGCGACGTCCTCGTCGTCCGTACCCCGGGCGGCGGAGGCTACGGTCCGCCGCCCCTGTGAACCCGGTTGTCAGCGGTACGGGACGAAGCGCACGGGCGTCCCCGGCACCGCCTGCGCCGCCGTCGCCAGGTCCGGCTCGCGGACGACGGCGACGACCGGATAGCCCCCGGTCGTCGGATGGTCGGCGAGGAAGACCACCGGGCGGCCGTCCGGCGGCACCTGTACCGCGCCCAAGGGCATGCCCTCGCTCGGCAGTTCGCCGTCCACGGCCCGCTCCAGGGCGGGTCCCTCCGTGCGCAGCCCGATGCGGTTGCTCGCCGGCGACACCCGCCACGCGCGCGTGGCGAGGGATTCCAGGGCGCCGGGCGTGAACCAGCCGTCGCGCGGACCGAGCCGGACCCGCAGGACGAGTTCGCCCGGCGGGCCCGGCCACGGCGGAGCGTCGACCGACCCCCGTACGGCCGTTTCCGCCCCCAGCGGCAGCACCGCCCCGTCCGCCAGCGGCGCCGGACCGAGCCCGGACAGCAGGTCGGTGGAGCGGCTGCCGAGCACCGGGTCGACGGCGACGCCGCCGCCGAAGCCCACGTACGAGCGCAGCCCGCGCACGGCCGCGCCCACCTCAAGGAGCTGTCCGGCGCCGACCCGCACCGCCGTGCCCCAGGCGGCGGGCCGGCCGTCCACCCGCACCGGGCACGGAGCGCCGCCCACCGCCACCGTCACCGCGCAGCGCGGCCGCACCGCGCAGCCGGTGAGGGTGGTCTCCAGGACGGCGGCCCCCTCGTCGTTGCCGAGCAGCCGGTTGACGAGCCGTGCGGCACCCGGGTCGAGCGCCCCGGAGCGCGGTACGCCCAGATGGGCGTGGCCCGCCCGCCCCAGGTCCTGGACGGTGGTCAGCGCCCCGGCCCGCACCACGGCGAAGGCACGATCGGTCATCGGCCCGCCGCCGTGAACCGCACCCGGGTGCCGGGCGAGAGCAGGGCGGCGGGCTCGCGGGCCGTGTCCCACAGCACCGCGTCCGTGCTGCCGATCAGCTGCCAGCCGCCCGGCGAGGACCGCGGGTACACCCCCGTGTACGGGCCCGCCAGGGCGACCGAGCCGGCCGGCACGGCGGTGCGCGGGGTGGCCCGGCGCGGGACCTCGTACCGCGGGCCGAGACCCGTGAGATAGCCGAAGCCCGGGGCGAACCCGCAGAACGCCACCCGGAACTCGGTGGCCGAGTGGATCCGCACGGCCGCCTCCACCGACACGCCCCACAGGGCGGCGACCTCGGCCAGATCGGGCCCGTCGTAGCGCACCGGCAGCTCCACGGTCGCCGCCACGCGCGCGTGGAGCGCGGGAACGTCCCAGGAGCGCAGCTCCGCCGCCAGCCGGTCGGGGGCGGCCACCCCTTCGAGCAGCACGGTCCGCGCCGCCGGCACGATCTCCCGCACGGCGGGCAGCGCGCCGGTCTCCCGGCGGCGCAGCAGCTCGGCGTGGAAGGCCTCGGTCGCCTCCCCGCTCACCAGCTCGACGAGCAGCCCGCGCTCGCCGACCCGGAACACCTTGCGTGCCCTCATGCGAAGGCCTCCACCCGGATGCCGGCGGACTCCAGGCCGGAGCGCACCCGGCGGGCGAGGTCCACGGCGCCGGGCGTGTCGCCGTGCAGGCACAGCGAACGGGCCCGTACCGGCACCGACCGACCGCAGTGCGCGGTCACCACCCCGAACCGGGCCATGGACACCGACCGCTCCACCACCTCGGCCGGTTCGTGCAGGACGGCACCCTCCTGCCCCCGTGGCAGCAGGGTGCCGTCGGCCCGGTACGCCCGGTCGCCGAACGCCTCGCCGACCACGGGCAGTCCGGCCTTCTCCGCGGCCGCGTGCAGCCGCGAACCGGGCAGCCCGAGCACCGGAAGACCG
This sequence comes from Streptomyces sp. NPDC127114, assembly GCF_042677525.1. Taxonomy (NCBI): domain Bacteria; kingdom Bacillati; phylum Actinomycetota; class Actinomycetes; order Kitasatosporales; family Streptomycetaceae; genus Streptomyces; species Streptomyces sp. NPDC127114. Next base: position 42,546 of record NZ_JBHXTJ010000043.1, on the reverse strand, counting down.
GGCGAGGCGAGCAGCACCCCGGCCACGACCGCCGCCGCCTGCTCCTCGTCGTGCACGACCCGGTTGTAGAGCGCGCCGTGCGGCTTGACGTACGCCACGGCGGAACCGGCGGCGCGGGCGAAGACCTCCAGGGCGCCGATCTGGTACGCGACCTCCGCGGCCAGCTCGTCCGCCGGCACGTCCATGGCGCGGCGCCCGAAGCCCGCGAGGTCGCGGTAGGAGACCTGGGCCCCGATGCGTACCCCGCGCTCGGCCGCGAGCGCGCACACGCGCCGCATCGTCGCCGCGTCTCCCGCGTGGAAGCCGCAGGCCACGTTGGCGCTGGTGACCACGGACAGCAGCCGCTCGTCGTCGGTGAGCGTCCAGCGTCCGAAGCCCTCGCCGAGGTCGGCGTTGAGGTCGATCGAGACCCGGGTCATGAGGGGTTTCCTTTCCTTTTCCGCACTGAGGAGCGCGTTTCCGCTCCGGTCACGCCGCGACGCGGTACTCCGCGTCCCGCACGTCCGTCACGAGCATCCGGCCCGGCGCGTGACTGATCGCGAACGGCGGCCGGGAGGCGGTCACCGCCGCCTGCGGCGTGACTCCGCAGGCCCAGAACACCGGCACGTCACCGGGTTCCGCGGCCACCGGGTCGCCGAAGTCCGGCCGGTCGAGGTCCCGGATGCCGAGCGCCGCCGGGTCGCCCGCGTGCACCGGCGCCCCGTGCACCGCGGGCAGCAGCCCGCTGATCCGGCGCGCGACGGGGACCAGGTCGGCCGGGACGGGCCGCATCGACACCACCATCGGGCCGCGCAGCCGTCCGGCCGGCCGGCAGGCCCGGTCGGTGACGTACATCGACACGTTCCGGCCCTGCTCGACGTGACGTAGCGGCACGCCCGCCCCGGCCAGCGCTCCCTCGAAGGTGAAGCTGCAGCCGATCAGGAACGACACGAGGTCGCCGCGCCAGTACGAGGTGACCTCGGTCGGCTCGTCGACGAGCCGGCCGTGCTCCCACACCCGGTAGCGCGGGATGTCCGTGCGCAGGTCGGCGTCGGGCGCGAGCGCGGTCCGCCAGGAGCCCGGGTCGGTGACGTCGAGGACCGGGCAGGGCCGCGGATTGCGGGTGCAGAACAGGAGGACGTCGTACGCCCAGTCCGCGGGCACCGCGATCAGATTGGCCTGGGTGTGGCCGGGGGCCCAGCCGGCCGTGGGGCCGCTCGCCCCGGCACGGGCACGCGCGCGTGCCGTACGGGCGTCGGGGACGGCGGGGCCGTTCGCGGAGGCCGTGCTCATACGAGTTCCCTCCCGCGGGTCTCCGGCAGGCCGAGCAGGGCGACGACGGCGAGCCCGTAGCCGACGGCGCCGAACACCAGCGCCCCGCCGACGCCCCAGCTGTCGGCGAGGAAGCCGACCAGGGTGGGGAAGAGGGCGCCGACCGCGCGCCCGGTGTTGTAGGTGAGGCCCTGTCCGGTGCCGCGCACGGCCGTCGGGTACAGCTCCGCGAGGAAGGAGCCGAAACCGCTGAAGATGGCGGACATGCAGAAGCCGAGCGGGAAGCCGAGGACGAGCAGCAGGTCGTTCGCTCCCTCGGGGATCCGGGTGTAGGCGAGGACGGCCACGGCCGAGAGCACCGCGAACAGCGCGATGTTCTTCTTCCGGCCGAGCCGGTCGGTGAGGTGACCGCCGGTCAGGTAGCCGGTGAAGGCACCCGAGATGAGGAAGGTGAGATAGCCGCCGGTGCCGACGACCGTGAGGCCCCGCTCGGTCTTGAGGAAGGTCGGGACCCAGGTGGCGAGCGTGTAGTAGCCGCCCTGGACACCGGTCGACAGCAGGGTCGCGAAGAGGGTGGTGCGCAGCAGCGGCCCTCTGAGGACCGCGGTGAAGGAGCCGCGCTCCGCGCTCGCGCGGCGCACCTCGTCGGCCTTCGGGGCGTCCTGGACGTTGCGCCGCACGTACACGACGAGCAGCGCGGGCAGGGCGCCGGTCCAGAACATGACCCGCCAGGCGGTGTCGGCGTCGACGAACTGGAAGACCAGGGTGTAGACGATCACGGCGAGCGCCCAGCCGGCCGCCCACGCGCTCTGGACGCCGCCGAGGGTGCGGCCCCGGTGCCGGGCGGAGGCGTACTCGGCGACGAGGATGGCGCCGACCGCCCACTCGCCGCCGAAGCCGAGGCCCTGGAGGGCGCGGAAGACCATCAGGGTCTCGTAGTTCGGCGCGAAGCCGCACAGGACGGTGAAGAGCGCGTACGTGACGACCGTGATCATCAGCGCCCGGACCCGTCCGATGCGGTCGGCGAGGATGCCGGCGAGCGCGCCGCCCACGGCGGAGACCACCAGGGTGACGGTGGTGAGGAGCCCGGTCTGGCCCTTGTCGAGGCCGAAGTAGGCGGCGACGGCCACCATCGACAGCGGCAGCGTGAAGAAGTCGTACGAGTCGAGGGCGTAGCCGCCGAACGCCCCGCCGAAGGCGCGCCTGCCGCGCGGCCCGAGGGCGCGGAGCCAGGCGAAGGCGCCCGTGTCGTCGGGCCGTTCGCCCGGGGTCCGCCGCTGGGTCTGGGTCGTGCTCATCTGCACCTCGCAGGAGGAAGGAGGGGTGCGGGAGAGACGTGCTGAAGAGCGGTGCGGTGTCGTTCAATGTAGGGATCGTTCAACGATCCGACAAGAGTCGTGTCGTCACGTTCTTGTTTCCGGCCCGGGTCCTGCGCTTGACTCGACGCGATCGACGGAGGGAACGAGGCACGATGGACGCAATCGGCGAACTGGCGGACGACCGCGCCCTGCTGGGCCGCACGAGCACGGCGGAGCGGGTCGCCGACATCCTGCGCACCCGGATCGCCGAGGGCTTCTTCCCGCCCGGCACCCGCCTCTCCGAGGAGAGCATCGGCGGCGCGCTCGGGGTCTCCCGCAACACCCTCCGCGAGGCGTTCCGGCTGCTCACCCACGAGAGGCTGCTCGTCCACCGGCTCAACCGCGGGGTGTTCGTGCGGGTCCTCACCGTCGACGACGTCGACGACATCTACCGCACCCGCCGGCTGGTCGAATGCGCCGTCGTCCACGCCCTGGGCGAGCCGCCGTTCGCCGTCGACGGGCTCGCCGCGGCCGTCACCGAAGGCGAGCGGGCGGCCGGGCGCGGGGACTGGACGGGCGTGTCCACCGCCAACATCCACTTCCACCGCGAACTCGTCGCCCTGGCCGCCAGCGCCCGGACCGACGAGCTGATGCGCGGTGTCCTCGCCGAACTCCGCCTCGCCTTCCACGTCGTGTCCGACCCGCGCGGACTCCATGAGCCTTATCTCATAAGAAACCGGGAGATTCTGGACGCCCTGCGGGAGGGCCGGAGGGACGCCGCCGAGCTGCTCCTCGCCCGCTATCTCGACGACTCCCGCAGCCGGATCGTCGACGTGTACGCGAAGGCGGTCGACGACCCGGAGCCGTGACCCTCCCGTCGCCGGCCGGGCAGGCCGGAGGGCCCGCCGAGCCCCGGGCGCTTCCGCAGGCCGGGGCGCGGGCCGGCCGGGGCGCGAGGCCCGTCGTGCGCGCGGGCTCCCCGTCCGCGCAGGTGCGGGCGGGGTGCACGGGGGAGCGTGCGGGGCGGTCGTATAAGCGCCGTTTCGACCGTTGTCAGTGCGAGGACCTACTCTGTGCACCGTGACTTCGCCTGCCTCGACGGACCTCGCTCCGCCCCAGCTCAGCGCGGGGCCGCGGCCCGCGCAGGGCCCGGCCGCCGACGAAGGGCTCGCGCGGCGGCTCCGCGCGCTCGCGTGCACCGCCCCGCTGCACGACCTCGACGCGCGCAAGGCCAACCTGGCCGGCGAGTACTCGGTCTACGCGATGGCCGAGGTCGCCCTCGCCGCGATCGACCTGGTCACCCTCAACATGGACTTCGACACCGGCGCCGACAGCGAGCAGATAATCGCCCGGCTGCTGCCCCGCGTCGCCGCCCAGGCCCCCGAGCGCCCCGCCGCCGAGCACGAGCGGGTCGCCCGCTGGGTCCTGGAGAACCTGATCAACGTCGGCAGCGTCGACCGCGGCTTCCGCGCCGTCTACGGCACCTTCGGCACCGACGGCGTCTACACGCGTCGCGACTACGACTTCAAACTCATCGAAGAGGTCCCCGGCTACGGCGGCGGGATCTATCTGCGCACCACCGACGAGGCCGTCAACGTGCTGGTCGGCGCCCTCGACACCGACGTCACCAGCGCCCAGATCGCCGCCGAGGTGAAGCTCGAGGTCCTGATCAACCGCGGCCGCCTCGCCGACGCGCAGCTCGCCGCGGAGCAGGCCCGCTACCGGACCGTGCAGTACGCGGAGACCCTCCGCAAGACCCTGGAGGCCACCCGGCGCAACGTCCGCGCGGTCGACTGGCTCCAGACCGTCCCCGACATGATCGCCGAGGCGCTCGACCACGTGGCCGACCGCTACCGCCACGAGAACGCGATCCTCACGAACATCCGCAAGGCCCGCGACGAGGCCGAGGCCGCCACCGACGCGAAGACCGCCGAGCACAAGCGCCGGGCCGCGGAGCTCGTCGACATCGTGAAGGACTGCATCCGGCGCCACACCCAGCTGCAGTCCCGCCTCCTGGAGGCCGGCCCGCTCTTCCGTGCCGAGCAGGACCGCCAGGCCTTCGCCGCGCCCACCTCGTACACCGGCCTCGACCTGTACGGGCAGCTGGTCGCCCCGATCCTGCCGCTCCCCGTCGAGCAGGCCACCAAGGTCACCGACGCCTTCTTCGCCCGCGGCACCGGACTGCGCACCCCCGCCTCCGTCCGCGTCGGGGACCTCGTCGACCTGCTCCTCACGCCGCCCGTGGAACGCCAGCACCTCGGCGCCGAGATGCCCGAGCCCGACCTCATCGCCACCCCGGACGACAGCCGCTTCAGCGAGGAGCAGCTGGCCGCCGCCATGGAACTGCTCGACCTGGAGCACGACGCCCCGCGCCGGCTCTCCGGCCTCCTCGCCGAAGCCCGCCGCGGCGGCGACCCCGACCTCGCCTACCTCGTCGCGCTCCTCGCCGTCCACGCCGCCAGCCCGCCGGTCGGCACCGCCTACCGCCAGGGCGAGGAGCGGCTGCTCTTCGCCGTCGACGACGGCACCCCCCTCGACGACCCCGAGTTCGGCGGCGCCGACCTCATCGTCGGCACCGCCCTCCTGGACGCCCTGGGCATGGCCGCCGACCGCACGGAGGCCACGTGACAGCGCCCAGCACCCCGGCGACGGACCCCGCCGACGAGGCGGCCCCGCCGTCCGCCGTGCCGGAGGCACGGCACGCGGACGACGCCGGCCGGGCCCCCGGCCCCCGCGTCGCGCGGGTCACCGTGGGACGGCCCGCCACCGAGACGCCGGAGCCGACCGCCGACGGACCCCGCGTGGGAACCGTGGAGACCGGCACCCCCACGCCCGCGGAGCCGCGACGGCCGTTCGTACGCGCCGTGCCGCTGCCGCAGCGCGGGCAGCCGGCCCCGGAACCCCCGCCCGCCGCACCGGCCCCCGGCGTCACCCCCGTACGCCTGCCCCTGTCCCCGCCCGACACCGCCGCACCGACGCAGCAGCACCGCCCCGAGGAGCCCCAGCCGTGAGCGAACACCACGTCGAGCACACCGACGCGTGGAGCGAGCCGGAGGCCCCGCGGGCGGCGACGCCCACCGCCCTCACGCCCGCCGACGCGGCCGACGCCGCACGGCTCGTGTCCTTCGGGCTCCAGCCCAAGCTGCTGCCCGCCCGCGACGCCGAGTACGCGGAGCTGCTCCGCCGCTACCTGGAGGACCCCGGCTTCGCGCGGCTCGCCGACGCCGTCGCCACCGGCCTCGGCCTCGTCGTCCTCGAGGTCTCGACCCGCGCCGGCATGGCCGTGACCGCCGGCGAGGACTCGGTCTTCGCCGTCCGCATGGGCGACTACGCCCGCCGCGCCTCCACCGACTCCGCCGACCGCTTCCTGCACGGTCTCGCCCACCTCGCCGTCGCCGCCATGGCCTTCCCCCGCCCGGAGGACCTCGCCGACGACGGCTACATCGGCCGCCTCACCGTGAACGGCGTCGACGCCTTCGTCCGGCAGGCCTGCCGCCGCCTCGAGGAGCGCGCCGAGGAGCAGGGCGAGAACACCGACCCCGAGACCGACGCGCCCGGCCTCGAGGCCGCCTGGCGGATCTACGCCCGCCGCAGCGCCACCGGCGCCACCAAGGACGCCCGCCGCCTCGCCGGCTCCACCACCGGCATCGTCGGCAAGGCCGTCGCCTTCCTCACCGACTCCGGCTTCCTGCAGCGCACCGGTGACGAGTCCGGCGGCTCCTACCGCACCACCGCCCGCTACCAGCTCCAGGTCCGCGACATGGCCGGCAGCGCCGCCATGGCCGAGCTCCTGGAGCTGGGCGTCGTCCCCGTCAGCGACGGCTCCGCGACCCTCCTGCCGCCGCCCGAGGGCGACGACCTGGAGATCGCCGCCGACGCCGGCCTGCCGTTCCACGCCTGACCCGAGCCACCAGAGAGACGACGAGAGTCCGCCCCATGTACGAGCTGTCCCGGGTACGCCTCTACTCCATCGGCCCGGCCGGTGCCCGCTACGCCGACACCGTCCTGGACCTGCGCGGAGTCGGCGCGCCGGTGCCCCGCCCCGCGCCCACCCAGGCGGAGTTCTTCGAGGAGGAGCCCGTCGGCCCGCCGCGCCGTCCCGCCCCCGCCGGCGTGCTCTTCCTGGAGAACGGCGGCGGCAAGTCCGTCCTGCTCAAGCTGATCTTCTCGGTGATGCTCCCGGGCCACCGCAACACCCTCGGCGGCGCCAGCTCCGGTGTACTCCGCAAGTTCCTGCTCGCCGACGACTGCGGCCACGTGGCCCTGGAGTGGCAGCACACCCTGACCGGCGAGCTGGTCGTCGTCGGCAAGGTCAGCGAATGGCGCGGCCGCCAGGTCTCCAACGACCCGCGCAAGTTCGCCGAGGCCTGGTACTCCTTCCGCCCCGGCCCCGGACTCAGCCTCGACAACCTTCCGGTCGCCGAGGCGACCTCGGTCCGCCCGCCCGTCGAGGGCGCCTCCGGTGCCACCGGACGCCGCCGCACCATGAAGGGCTTCCGCGACGCGATCACCGAGGCCGGCAAGGCCTACCCGCACCTCGAGGTGTACTGGGAGGAGATCCACGACCGCTGGAACGAGCACCTGGGCGACCTCGGCCTCGACCCCGAACTCTTCCGCTACCAGCGGGAGATGAACGCCGACGAGGGCGAGGCCGCCGGCCTCTTCGCGGTCAAGAAGGACTCCGACTTCACCGACCTGCTGCTGCGCGCCGTCACCGACACCCGGGACACCGACGGCCTCGCCGACCTGGTCAGCGGCTTCGGCAACAAGCTCGGCCGGCGCGCCGAGCTCACCGCCGAGCGCGACTTCACCGCCGGTTCCGTCGACCTCCTGAACCGCATCGTCGAGGCCGCCGACACCCGCGCCCGCGCCCGCGACGTCCACGCCGGGGCCGAGCGCCGCACCCGCACCCTCGCCCGCCGGCTCTCCGCCCGCGCCGCGGCGGAACGCGGCCGCGCCGCCGAACTCGCCCAGCAGGTCACCTCCGCCGCCCACGCCGTCTCCGAGGCCGAGAGCGCCCGCGCCCGCAGCGCCCTGATCGCCTCCGAACTCGCCTTCCGGCACGCCTCGCTGGCCCTGGCCGCCGCCGAGAAGGGCGCCGCCGCCCAGCGCCGTGAGCTCACCGACGCCCGCACCCTCCACTCCGCGTGGCAGGCCGCCGAGTCCGTGCTCCGCCACCGCGCCGCGAGCGACCGCTCCGCGCGCGTCGCCGCCGCCATCCGCGAGGCCGAGCGGGACGCGGCCCCGGCCCTCGCCGCCCGCGCCAAGGCCGCCGCCGACCTCGTACGGGCGCTCGCCGCCGCCGCGGAGGAGGGCGAGCGGCACGCCGCCGAGGAGGAGGAGCGTTCCGCCGCCCTCCAGGAGGCGGGCGAGGCCGCCCACCGCGACGCCACGGCCGCCGCCACCGAGGCCCAGCGCGCCCGCAGCGAGGCCGGCCACCTGCGCCAGCGGCTCGCCGAGGTCGAGCAGGAGACCGCCGAGGCCGTCCGGGCCGGCTGGCTCGACGACACCGCGCCCGACGCCGACCCGGCCCGCGCCGCGCTCGCCGCCAGCGACGCCGAGAAGACCACCGTCGCCGCCTGGGACGCGGCCCGCGAGGCCGCCCGCACGGCCACCGAACGCGCCCGCGAGGCCGCCGCCGCCGAGTCCCGCGCCGAACTCGCCGCCGCCCGCGCCGCCGACGCGGCCGAGGCCGCCGAGAACGCCTACGAGGCGGAGCGCCGCGCCGCCGAGTCCCTCGCCTCCGACCCGCGCCTGGCCGAACTCCTCAGCCTGCCGGACGCGGGCCCGGCGGCCGGTTCCCCGCTGCCCGGCCAGCGCGGCGCGACGTCCGGCACCGGCGCCGCGGCCGGCCAGGCGAGCCACCCCGCCGACGCCCGGACCGCCGACGGCCCCGCGGACGGCGCCGACCACCAGGGCCCCCTCACCGTCACCGACTTCGACCGCTGCGCGGACGAACTGCGCGGACTGCTCGACCGGTCCATCGCCTCCGCCGAGCGCCAGCTCTTCGACCTGCGCACGGCCGCCGCCGACGACAACCGCATCCTCGGCGCCCTCGGCGACGGCGGCCTGCTGCCGCCCGGCCCCGACGTCCTGGCCACCGTCGAGTACCTCGGCGAGCACGGCATCCCGGCCCTGCCCGGCTGGCGCTACCTCGCGCAGGCCGTCGACCCCGCCGACCACGCCGCCGTCCTCGCCGCCCGCCCCGAGCTGGTCGACGGCGTCGTGATCACCGACCCCGTCTCGTACACCCGGGCCCGCGAGGTGCTCAGCGGCGCCGCCCTGCTGCCGCGTTCCACCGTCGCCGTCGGCACCGCCGCCGCGCTGCTCGCTCCCGTACCGGACCCCGGCGCCGGCCAGGACGGCGACGTCTTCCTCGTACCGCCGAACCCGGCCATGCACGACGAGCACGCCGCCGACGAGGAGCGCCAGGCGCTGCGCGCCCGCGCCGCCGCCCGCGACGAGGAGATCCGCACCCTCGCCGCCCGGCTGACCGGCGACCGTTCCCTCGCCGCCCGGATCGGCGCCTGGCGCGCCGACTGCCCGCCCGGCATGCTCACCGAGCTCTCGGCCGCCGCGGCCTCCGCCCGCACCGCCGCCGAGGCAGCCGAAGCCGCCCTCGCCGAGGCCCGTACGGTACGGGCCGAGGCCGACGAGGCCGCCGCCGACGCCACCCGGGTCCGCGACGAGCGCCAGGAGGCCGCCCAGCGCGCCCGCCGCGTCGCCGACGCCCTGGCCGGTCTCGCCTTCCGGCTGCGTGAGCGCTCCGCCTGGCAGGCGAAGCTGCGCGAACTCGCCGACGAGGCCACCGAGTGCGAGGCCCGCGCCCAGACCTGCCTGGAGCGCGCCCGCGCCGCCGACGAGGACCGCCGCGCCGCCCAGCGCGCCGCCGACGACGCCCACCGCACCGCCCGCGCACTGCGCGCCGAGCGCGCCGAGATCGCCGGCGCGCCCGAGAACCTGCCGGAGGAGGACGCCCACGCACCGCGCGCCGCGCTGCCCACCCTCCGCGAGGCCTACCGGGCCGCCTCCCAGGTGTACGAGAAGGTCGGCGTCGGCGCCGACCTGCGCGCCGAGCAGGCCCGCGCCGAGAGCGACGAGTCCGCCGCCCTCGCCGAACTGGACCGGCTCACCAACAAGGTCCGCACCCGCGCCGAGCAGCTCCTGGAGTCCACCGACGGCGCCGACGGCCCGTCCCGCCAGGCCGCCGCCGCCCGCGCGGAAGCCCTGGTGCAGAAGCTGGAGACGCGCGCCTCGGAGGCCAGCGAGAAGCTGGGCCGGCTCCGCGGCGAGGCCGAGCGCCTGGCCCCGGAGGACGGCGAGGCGCACACCGAGCTGCCCGAGGAACTGGTTCCCGCCGACGCCGAGCAGGCCCAGGCCCTGCTCCGCACCGCCACCTCCGAACTCGCCGCCCGCACCGACGCCCTGGAGGCCGCGCGCTCCGCGCACACCGGCCTGCTCCAGGCCCACCGGGCCGCCGAGGACGCCGCCGGCGGCTTCGACGAGACCGCCGCGCTCCTGCGCGACCTGCTCCGCGACCACACGGACGAGGAGCAGGAGGAGCCGGAGCCGTACCCGGGACCGCTGGCCGAGGCCCGTGCCTCGGCGTCCGAGGCACGGCGTTCGCTGCGCGGCTGCGCCGCCGACCTGTCGGCCGCCGACGCCTCCGTCCGCGAGGCCGGCGACATCCTCGTACGGCACGCCAACTCCACCCGCTACGAGCAGGTGCGCACCCCGGCCCGGCAGCAGATCCGCGAACTGCCCGCCGCCGCGCTGCCCGAGCACGCCGCCAAGTGGGCCGAGGCCTTCGCGCCGCGCCTTCGCGTGCTCACCGACGAGCTGGCGCAGCTGGAGCGCAACCGCGACTCGATCGTGGACCGGCTGCGCGGCCTGGTCGAGTCGGCGCTCGCCACGCTGCGCTCCGCGCAGCGGCTGTCCCGGCTTCCCGAGGGCCTGGGGGAGTGGTCGGGTCAGGAGTTCCTGCGCATCCGCTTCGAGGAGCCCGACCAGGCCACGCTCACCGAGCGGCTCGGCGAGGTCGTCGACGAGGCGACCCGCGCGGCCCTGAAGAAGAACTCCGACCTGCGCCGGGACGGCATGTCCCTGCTGCTCCGCGGTGTGCAGGCCGCCCTCGAACCGAAGGGCGTCGCCGTGGAGATCCTCAAGCCGGACGCGGTGCTGCGCGCCGAGCGGGTGCCGGTCGGTCAGATGGGCGACGTCTTCTCCGGCGGCCAGCTGCTCACCGCCGCCATCGCGCTCTACTGCACGATGGCCGCGCTGCGCTCCAACGACCGGGGCCGGGACAAGCACCGGCACGCGGGCACGCTGTTCCTCGACAACCCGATCGGCCGCGCCAACGCCACGTACCTGCTCGAGCTGCAGCGGGCGGTGTCGGACGCGCTCGGTGTCCAGCTGCTCTACACCACGGGCCTGTTCGACACCACGGCGCTCGCCGAGTTCCCGCTGGTCATCCGGCTGCGCAACGACGCCGACCTGCGGGCGGGCCTGAAGTACATCAGCGTGGAGGAGCACCTGCGGCCCGGTCTTCCGCAGCCGAGCGCGGAGGGCGAGACCATCCACGGCGAGATCACGGCGACCCGGGTGTTCCGCCGGACGCCGGTGGACGCCGCGCCGGCCGCCGTCGAGCAGTAGCGGCCCGCGGACCGCGATCCGCGGCGGCAGCCGGAAGGGCCCGGCCCCCCACAGGGGACCGGGCCCTTCCTTTCGGCCTCCGGCCGCGTTCCGCTGACGCCCGTTCAGGCCGCTTCCGACAGGGCCGTGTGCTCCTCCCGGTGCCGCTCGCGGCGCGGGCCGCGGGCCGCGCTGCTCGGCTCGGACACGACCCCGTTGCGCTGGCGCCACACCTGGCGGGTGATCCACACGTCGAGCACGCTCCAGGTCGCGACCACGGTGCTGGCGACCGCCGTGACGGTCATGGGGAACGCCAGCCACGACCCGGCGACCGAACAGAAGAAGGCGACCATCGCCTGAATCAGCGTCACCGACGTGATCAGCACGGCCCGCACCGCGGCCCTGCGCACCGGATCGGGCATCCGCCGCCGGCCCTTCTCGTCCTCCACCCACAACTGCCGCACCGGCCGCGCCTCGTGTCCCATCGCGCTGTCTCTCCCCACCACCGACGTCTTCAAGGTGGCTGCTGCCCGTCTTGCGTCGCTTTACGCGGACACAACCCTCCCCGGTACAGAATGACGTACGACAGCGGGAAAAGGTTTCGCCGGGGTGCCCTTCCCGCCGTTGCGGAACGAACAGTTCCAGCCATCTGTGCGGAGACGGCGAAACCCTGACGCTCGGGTGTCCTACGCCACACTCCGGGAACCCAACTCCCCGAATACCGGGACATCTCATGATCAACACTCACTCGACCGGCTGAAAATCGCCCGGACGCGTCTTCGAGATGGCTGTGATGCAGTAGTAGGCTCGCGCCGCCGTTTGTTGAAGCTGAAGGTTGACGCCGCGTGTTGACGCCGGGCGTGACGAAACGTGAAGACCTCCGTGGCCGCGGAGGCCGAGCTGGGGGAGGCCATGCGCTTTCGCGGGAAGTCCATCCGCAGGAAGATCGTGGCCTTGCTGCTCGTGCCGCTCGTCTCCCTCACCGGGCTGTGGGGCTTCGCCACCGTCCTCACCGGACGCGAGGCGCGCCAACTCCTCGACGTCAGCTACATCGTCGACAAGGTCGGCTACCCCGTCGAGGACACCGCCCGCGTCATCCAGAAGGAACGCCGCCAGTCCCTCATCTACCTCGCCGACCCCCGCGCCGCCGAGGCCCTCACCGACCTGCGCGTGCAACGCGAGGCCACCGACCGGCAGATCGCGCTGATCCGCCGCAACGCCGCCGACCCCGGCGTACGCGGTGAGATGAGCCCCGTCACCACCCAGCGCCTCAACTCCCTGCTCGCCGCCTACGACGGGCTCTCCTCGCTGCGCCGCTCCGTGGAGAACCGCAGCATCGGCCGCATGCAGGCCCTCGACTTCTACAACCGGCTCGTCGACCCCGCCTACAGCTTCCTCATGACGCTCCACGCCCTGGAGAACGTCGAGATGGACAAGCAGGGCCGCGCCCTCGTCGGTGTCACCCGCGCCCGCGAACTCCTCTCCCGCGAGGACGCCCTCGTCGTCTCCGCGCTCATCGCCGAACGCGTCACCGCCGAGGAGGCCCGCACCGTCACCGACCTCGTCGCGGGCCGCAAGCTGCTCTACGAGGCCAACCTGGAGATCCTGCCCGGCTCCGAGCGCGACCGCTTCGAGAAGTACTGGTCCGGCGCCGAGACCGCGCCGCTGCGCAAGGCGGAGGAGGCGTTCATCGCCCAGGGCGCCACCGAGCGCCCGCGCTCCGTCACCGCCGACCGCTGGCAGGAGCAGACCACCCCGGTCCTCGACGACCTCGCCCGCGACAACACCGCCGCCGGCGACCGCTACAAGGACCGCGTCCAGCCCGCCGCGTACAGCGTGCTCCTCAAGGCCGGCATCGCCGGCGTCCTCGGCTTCGTCGCCCTCCTCGTCTCGGTCGTCGTCTCGGTCCGCATCGGCCGCGAACTCGTCCGCGACCTGCGCCTGCTGCGCAAGGAGGCCCAGGAGGTCTCCGGCGTCCGGCTGCCCAGCGTCATGCGCCGCCTCGCCGCCGGCGAACACGTCGACGTCGAGACCGAGGTGCCGCACCTCCGTTACGACGACGACGAGGTCGGTCAGGTCGGCCAGGCCCTCAACACCCTCCAGCGCGCCGCCGTCGAGGCCGCCGTCAAGCAGGCGGACCTGCGCCGCGGCGTCTCCGAGGTGTTCGTCAACCTCGCCCGCCGCAACCAGGTCCTGCTGCACCGCCAGCTGACCCTCCTCGACACCATGGAACGCCGCACCGAGGACACCGAGGAACTCGCCGACCTCTTCCGGCTCGACCACCTCACCACCCGCATGCGCCGCCACGCCGAGGGCCTGGTGATCCTCTCCGGCGCCGCGCCCTCCCGCCAGTGGCGCAAGCCCGTCCAGCTCATGGACGTGGTCCGCGCCGCCGTCGCCGAGGTCGAGGACTACGAGCGCATCGAGGTCCGCCGGCTGCCCCGGCTCGGCGTCGGCGGCCCCGCCGTCGCCGACCTCACCCACCTCATCGCCGAACTCCTCGAGAACGCCACCGTGTTCTCTCCGCCGCACACTGCCGTGCAGGTGCTCGGCGAGCGCGTCGCCAACGGCTTCACCCTGGAGATCCACGACCGCGGCCTCGGCATGAACCCCGACGCCCTGCTCGACGCCAACCTCCGGCTCGCCGAGACGCCCGAGTTCGAGCTCTCCGACACCGACCGGCTCGGCCTGTTCGTGGTCAGCCGCCTCGCCCAGCGCCAGAACGTCCGCGTCTCGCTCCAGCCCTCCCCGTACGGCGGGACCACCGCGGTCGTGTTCATACCGGCCGCGCTGCTCACCGACGCCCCCGAGACCCAGGGCGCCGGCTTCCGCCTGGACCGCAAGGGCCCGGAGCGGCCGCACCTCGACCGCGCCGCGCTCGACCGGCGGGGCGGCACCGGACCGGACGGCCTGCCGTCCCGGCGCCCCGCCCTCACCAAGGTGCCCGACCCGGCCCTCGAACCCGCCGGACCGCTCCTCGACGGCCCCGTCGAACTGGAGGCCCCGCTGGGCTCCGAGAGCTTCGCCGGCCTTCTCGGCGCGGCCGACCTCCTCGACACCGAGAGCGAGCGCGGCGGCCTGTTCCGCGCCCGCGAGCACCGCCGCCGCGGCGAGCAGCACCAGCAGGCCCCGGACCACTCAGGCGGCCGGACCGGCGGCGACCGCGACGACGACACGCCCGCCCGACCCGTGGCGCTGCCCCGCCGGCGCCCGCCGACGCTCGTCGTCGACCACGGCCGGCGCCTCGACGAGGAGGGCCGCGCCCATCCCGCCGGCACGCCGTCCGACGGTGCCGCCCCCGGCGGCGCCATGACGGACGACACCATGGAACTGGCCCGGGTGCGCCCCGCGCCCACGCTCGTACCCGTACCCGAGGAGGGCGGCCCCGCGCCGTTCGCCGGGCTGCCCCGCCGCGTACGGCAGGCCAGCCTCGCCCCGCAGCTGCGGGGCACCGGAGACCGCGCCGACGACCAGCCGGCCGCCACGGCCGAACCGGCCCCCGCCGAGGGAACCGACTCCTTCGAGCGCGACGCCGAGGAGGTGCGCAGCCGCATGGCCTCGATGCAGCGCGGCTGGCAGCGCGGCCGCCGGCAGAACGCCGAAACGACAGCACCAGGAACGACACCCGAGGGGGACGGTCGATGACCGCACCGAACGCCGCAGCCCACAGCTCCGCCCACGGCAACGGGGAGCTGAACTGGCTCCTCGACGAACTGGTCCAGCGCGTCGGCTCCATCCGCAAGGCCCTGGTGCTCTCCAGCGACGGCCTGCCCACCGGCGCCTCGCAGGACCTCTCGCGCGAGGACGGCGAGCACCTGGCCGCCGTCGCCTCGGGCTTCCACAGCCTCGCCAAGGGCGTCGGCCGCCACTTCGAGGCGGGCAGGGTCCGGCAGACCGTGGTCGAGCTCGAGGACGCCTTCCTCTTCGTCACCGCCGCGGGCGACGGCAGCTGCCTCGCCGTGCTCGCCGACGCCGACTCGGACGTCGGCCAGGTCGCGTACGAGATGACCCTCATGGTCAAGCGCGTCGGCGCACATCTCGCCACGGCGCCCCGGTCCGGGCTGCCCACCGGAGGATGAGGAGAGGGGGGACGGCATGACCGAAGCAGACCAGTCCCGCGAGGAGCCGGCCGCCCGCTGGTTCGACGACGAGGCGGGCCCGGTGGTCCGCCCGTACGCGATGACCCGCGGCCGCACCAGCGCCGCGACCCGCCACCGGCTCGACCTGATCGCGCTGGTGGTGCCCGAGCCGGCCGCCGACGACCCGGGCCGCGACCAGACGCTGTCCCCCGAGCACGTGGAGATCGTCGAGCGCTGCGCCGAACAGCCGCAGTCGATCGCCGAACTCGCCGCGGGACTCGACCTCCCCGTCGGGGTGGTACGGGTCCTCGTCGGCGACCTCGTCGACGACGAGCTCGTGCACGTGACCCGCCCCGTTCCGCCGGCCGAGCTGCCGGACGTGAGCATCCTTCGCGAGGTGATCAATGGCCTTCGGGCGCTCTAGCTCCAGCCGCAGGCAGCCGCCGGTCGAGCCGGTGACGCTGAAGATCCTGGTCGCGGGCGGCTTCGGGGTGGGCAAGACCACCCTGGTGGCCGCGGTCAGCGAGATCCGGCCGCTGCGGACCGAGGAGATCCTCAGCGAGGCGGGCCGGCCGGTCGACGACCTGCACGGCGTCGAGACCAAGTCGACCACCACCGTCGCCATGGACTTCGGCCGCATCACGCTGCGCGAGGACCTGGTCCTGTACCTCTTCGGCACGCCCGGACAGGACCGCTTCTGGTTCCTGTGGGACGAGCTCGCGCAGGGTGCCCTGGGCGCGGTCGTCCTCGCCGACACCCGGCGCCTGGAGGACAGCTTCGCAG
The DNA here is from genome assembly GCF_042677525.1 of Streptomyces sp. NPDC127114. Classification (NCBI taxonomy): domain Bacteria; kingdom Bacillati; phylum Actinomycetota; class Actinomycetes; order Kitasatosporales; family Streptomycetaceae; genus Streptomyces; species Streptomyces sp. NPDC127114. The sequence goes on along the minus strand of NZ_JBHXTJ010000043.1, from coordinate 26,504 downwards.
CCATCGACTACTTCGAGCGGCGCGGCATCCCGTTCACGGTCGCCGTCAACTGCTTCGAGGGCGCCCGCCGTTATCCGGCGGAGACGGTCCGGGGTGCGCTCGACCTCGATCCCGAGGTCGAGCTCGTGATGTGCGACGCCCGCGACCGCGAGTCGGTCAAGAACGTCCTCGTGGCGGTCGTCGAGCACGCCCTGGTCCTGGCAGGGCCGGACCCGGCCACCGTGCCGGGCTGAACGGCCGGCCCCTGACGGCTGACCTCGGGGCACCCCGCCGCCGGGTTCAGCGCACCGCCACCACCGCCGAACCATGGCCGAACAGGCCCTGGTTGGCGGTGATCCCGGCCCTCGCGCCCGGTACCTGACGGTCGCCGGCCGTGCCGCGCAGCTGCCAGGTCAGCTCGCAGACCTGGGCGATGGCCTGCGCCGGCACGGCCTCGCCGAAGGACGCCAGCCCGCCGCTCGCGTTGACCGGGATCCGGCCGCCGAGCGCCGTGGCGCCCTCCCGCAGCAGCTTGGCGCCCTCGCCCTCCGCGCACAGCCCGATGTCCTCGTACCACTCCAGCTCCAGGGCGGTGGACAGGTCGTACACCTCCGCCAGGGACAGCTCCTCGGGGCCCAGCCCCGCCTCCTCGTACGCGGCGCGGGCGATCGACGACCGGAAGGAGTGCGGGGCGGGCGAGACCGCCGCCGCCGAGTCGGTCGCGATGTCCGGCAGGTCGAGGACCGTCCGCGGGTACTCGGGCGTGACCGTCGACACCGCGCGGACCCGGACCGGGTCGGGGTGCCCGTGCCGCCGGGCGAAGTCCATGCCCGACAGGACCAGGGCCGCGCCCCCGTCGGAGGTCGCGCAGATGTCGAGCAGCCGCAGCGGATCGGCGACCACCGCCGACGCGGCCACCTCCGCCGCGCTCACCGGCGTGCGGTAGCGGGCCAGCGGGTTGAGCGCGCCGGCCGCCGCGTTCTTCACCTTCACCTGGGCGAAGTCCTCGGGCGTGTCCCCGTACAGCGCCATCCGGCGGCGCGCGTAGAGCCCGAAGTAGGCCGGGTTCGTCGCCCCGAGCACGCGGAAGCGCAGCCAGTCCGGGTCGTCGGGACGGTCGCCGCCCGCCGGGGCGAAGAAACCCTTCGGCGCCGCGTCCGCGCCCACCACCAGGACGACGTCCGCGAGCCCGGCGAGGATCTGCGCCCTGGCCGTGCCGATCGCCTGCGCCCCGGACGCGCAGGCCGCGTACACGCTCGCCACCCGCGCGCCCTGCCAGCCGAGCGCCCGCGCGAAGGTCGCTCCGGCCACGTAGCCGGGGTAGCCGCCGCGCACGGTGTCCGCGCCGACCACCGAGTCGACGTCCCGCCAGTCCAGCCCGGCGTCGGCGAGTGCGGCCCGGGCGGCCGCCGTCCCGTACGACACGAAGCTCCGGCCCCACTTGCCCCACGGGTGCATTCCGGCCCCGAGCACCGCGATGTCGTTCACGCGCCCGCCTCCCCGGTGCCGTCGGCCACCGGCCGCCAGTGCCAGGTGGTCCAGACGTGCTCGTCGTCCTCGTCGAGCACGCCCGGCACGAGCTCCACCTCCGCGCCGACGGCCAGATCGGCCGTCCGCACGCCCGGCGCCGCCTGCCCGAGGACCACCATGGCCTCGGCCGCCAGCTCCACCGCCACCAGCGTGTACGGCTCCCAGGGCGCGTCCGGGTCGGAGACGTACGGCGCGGGGGGCCGGTAGCGGCCGTCGGTGTACGACCAGACCCGGCCGCGCCGGGAGAGCGGTGTCTCGACGAGCTCGCCGCCGCCGGGACAGCCGGGGTTGCGGCACCAGTCGTCCTCGCGCGGGAAGAAGACCGAGGCGCAGGCCGTGCAGCGGGTCCCTAGGAGCCGGAACTCCCCGTCGGGGACCGTCCCGCCGGCTTCGTCGGTGCAGTCGGTGAACCAGCCGGCCACCACCGGCCTGCGCGTCCGTGCCATCCGCCACCCTCCCGTGATCTGACGGTGTGTCAGAAGCGTGCGTGGGAAGTCTGGCACGGGCGGACGGACGGGGGAAGACGTCAGTGCCCCGCCACCGACCTCCGTGCCACCGGGAAGTCGAAGAAGGTCGCGGGGAACGGCTCCGGCTTGAAGGTGAAGTGCCACCACTCCTCGGGCAGGTTGACGAAGCCCTGCTCCGCCAGCGCGCCCCGCAGCAGGTCGCGGTTGGCCCGCTGCGCCCCCTGGATCCGCGGATCGTCGGTGTGGGAGAGGGTGTCGAAGCAGTCGAAACCGGTGCCCATGTCCAGCGAGTTGTCCGGGAAGCGCTCCTCCTGCGGCCGGAAGCACTCCACCTGCGGCTCGCCCGGCACGTACGGCCGCGTGGGCGCCGCGGGCAGCCGCACCACCGTCACGTCCACCGTCGAACCGCGGCTGTGCCCTGACTTCTCCGCGATGTAACCGTCCGCGAACAGCCGGGACTTGTCGACCAGCGGATAGAACTCCCGCTTCATCCGCTCGTCGTCCAGGTCCTTCGCCCAGCGCACGAAGTGGTCCACCGCCCGCTGCGGCCGGTAGCAGTCGTACACCTTCAGCGTGTAGCCCCTGGCGAGCAGCCTCATCTGGGCCCGGTGCAGCGCCTCCGCGGCCGGCCGGGTCAGGATGCACACCGGCTGGCGGTAGCCGTCGATCCGCTCGCCCACGAAGTTGTGCTCCGTGGTGTAACGCATCTCCTGGAGGATCGTCGGGTCCACCCGGTCCAGCGCCACGAACTCCTTCGGAGCCTTGGGCTCCGGCGCGGCAGTGACCGCGTGTGCCGAGGGCACGGCGGCCGTGGCGGCGAGCAGTCCGGCGGCGGCCAGGGCTCCGAGGACACGGAGCGCGGAGGCGAGTCCTGTCAGTCGCTTCAGTCCTGTCATGTGCACCGTCTATCAGGTACGGCAGCGGCGGGAAAGGGCGATCGCGTACGGTCGGCCCGTGACCGACTCCGCACCGCACTCCCACTGCTCCTCCTGCGGCGCCCGCCACCCGGCCGACGCCGGCTGGCCCCGCACCTGCGCCACCTGCGGCTCCACCGCGTACCGCAACCCGCTGCCCGTCGCCGTGGCCCTGCTGCCGGTGACCGACGCCCGCGGCACCGCGCTCGTCGTGATCACCCGCACCATCCCGCCGCAGTCCGGGCAGGTCGCCCTGCCCGGCGGCTTCGTCGACTTCGGCGAGGACTGGCGGGCGGCCGTGGTGCGCGAACTGCGCGAGGAGACCGGCATCGAGGCCGCCGCCGAGGACGTACGGCTCGCCGACGCCCTCAGCTCCCCGGCCGGCCACCTCCTCGTCTTCGGCCTGCTCCCGGCCCGCCCCGCCGCCGACCTCCCGCCGCCGGCCGCGACGGACGAGACCAGCGGCCACCACCTGCTACACGCACCCGAGGAACTCGCCTTCCCCCTCCACACGGAGGCGGTACGACGCTTCTTCGCGGGCGACTACACCTGACCCCGCACCCGGACCGGCAGCTCCGCCTCCCGCACGCCCTCGTCGGTGACCCGCTCCACCACCACCCGGCCGTCCACCACGCGCGACTGGTAGCGCTCGACCTCCGCCGGCTCCCAGCCGTCCCCGGCGTCCCGCACCACCAGTCCGCCGCCGGTACGTCCCGCGGCCGGCGCCCAGACCTCCAGGGCCGGCTCCCCGTCGCCGTCCCCGCGCACCGGGATCACCGCGCCCGCGCGGGCCAGCACCGGAATCCGGGAGAGCGGCGCGTCGAGCAGCACCTGCCCCGGGCCCTCGTACGCCTCGCCGGTCGCCGTGTCGTACCAGCGACCGCGCGGCAGCCGCACCGCCCGCCGGTCCGTGCCCCGGGACAGCACCGGAGCGACCAGCAGCGAGTCGCCGAGCAGGAAGGAGTCCTCGCAGTCCCGCAGCGCCCGGTCCTCCGGCGTGCCCCACCACACCGGACGCACGTACGGCGCGCCCGTCATCCGGGCCAGCCGGGACAGCGTCACGAAGTACGGCCGCAGCCGCTCCCGCTCGGCCAGCGCCGCGCGCGCGTGCGCCAGGACCTCGGGACCGAACTCCCACGGCTCGCGCCGCCCCGCGTCGATCGCCGCGTGCGTACGGAACAGCGGCAGCCAGGCCCCCAGCTGGTACCAGCGCAGGAACAGCTCCGGCGTCGGGCTCCCGTCGAAACCGCCCACGTCAGGACCCGAGTACGGCACCCCGCACAGCCCGAGCCCCAGAACCAGCGCCAGGGAGGCCCGCAGCCCCGGCCAGCCCGTCGACACGTCGCCCGACCAGGTCCCGCCGTACCGCTGCATCCCCGCCCACCCGGACCGCGAGAACAGGAACGGCCGCTCCTCCGGCCGCAGCCGGCGCAGCCCTTCGTACCCGGCGCGTGCCATCGCGAGCCCGTACACGTTGTGCGCCTCGCGGTGGTCGCCGCCCCGCCCCTCCAGCGCGTGCCGGGCCGAGCGCGGCAGGGTCGGATCGCCGAACGGCACGAAGGACACGGGCTCGTTCATGTCGTGCCACACGCCGGAGAAGCCCTGCCGCAGCCGCTCCTCGTACAGACCGCCCCACCACTCCCGCGCCGCAGGGTCGGTGAAGTCCGGGTAGGCGCAGTCCCCCGGCCACACCACGCCGTGGACCTCCTCGCCCCGGTCGTCCCGCACGAACGCCCCCGTCGCCCGCCCGCCTTCGTACACCGGATTGCCCGGCTCCGCCTTCACCGCCGGGTCGACGATCGACACCAGGCGCACCCCGCGCCCGCGCAGCTCCGCCGCGAGCCCCGGCAGATCGGGGAACCGCTCCTTGTCCACGGTGAACACGCGGTGCCCGTCGTAGTGGTCGATGTCCAGGTGCAGCACCGACAGCGGAAGGCCCCGGTCCCGGTAGCCGTCCACCACCCGCCGCACCTCCCGCTCGCTGCCGAAGCCCCAGCGCGCGTGCTGCGGCCCGAGCGCCCACGACGGCGGCAGCGCCGGCGCGCCGGTCAGCGCCGCCCAGCCGTGCAGCACGCGCGCGGGGGTGCCGACCACCACCCAGCAGCGCAGCGGGCCGCCGTCCATGCGGACCTCGCTGGTGCCGGGCCGGTCATGGCCGGAACCCGCGCCCTCCTCGCCCTCGGCGAGGACCACCCGCCCGTCCCAGGAGTTGTCGTAGAAGGCCAGGTGGGTGCCCGCGTCCGCCACGACCAGCTGCACCGGCATGGTGATGTACAGCGGGTCGTCGCCGGGGGAGAAGGCGGCCGAGGGATCGGTGTTCCACAGCCGGTACGAGCCGTCGCGCAGCCGCGGCCCGGACGCCCGCCCGCCGAGCCCGAAGAACCGGGCGTCCGCCGGCACCTCACTGCGCTGCACCCAGCGCGCGGACCGGCCACGCTCACCCGCCCCGCCGCGCCCCCCGTTGCGATCGCCGTCCCGTGCGCCTGCCGCGCCGGGTGCCCCGTCCTGCGCGGCTTCCCCGTCACGGCCGCCCGCCCCGCCGCGTACGGCCGGCCGTTCCCGTACGGCTTCCCCGCCTCGTACGGCTTCCCCGCCTTGCGTGGCTTCTCCGCCCCGCACCGGCTCCCACCACCGTGGCGGCAGGTCGCGGCGCAGCATCATCCCGCCCGGTGTGCGCACCTCCACGGCGCCGTTCCGGGACACCGCGACCGTGACCCGCTCCGACACCACCCGCCAGCCGCCGTCGGTGTCCGGCTCCAGGACGGCACGGGGGTCGGGCTCGGGCGGCTCGCCGGCGAGCGCGTACGAGGGCAGCGGCTCGGCCCCCTCCCAGCCCCAGAACACGGTGCCGCCGGCCGACACCGAGATCCTGAGCTGCGAGCGGGCGAAGCGGATGACGCCGCCGCCCGGCGACGGCTCCGCCCCGGCCACCGGCCCCGGCACCCGGGCCCGCTCCGCACCTCTCGGCGGCAGCGCCCGCGCGTCGGCACGCCGCTGCCGCCACGCCGAGCGGACCGCCCGCAACCCCTGCACCGAACCCATCACCTTCATCGAGCGCACCAGCTCACGACCGTCCATGCGGCTCACCCTGCCATCCAGGGCAGGCCGTGCGCGGTCCGTTCAACTGCCGTTCACCCGTGGTGGGAGCACACATTCAGCTAGCGGACCATGGGCGGGGAACCCTGGTGCGAAAACGGATCACATGGCATCGTCCCTGTCAGCCGCGTCACGCGCACACCCCCGCACGTGCGCGCGACACACGCAGACCCGCGTACAGCCAGGGAGCCGACCCACATGACATCGCAGACCGAGCCGCTGTGGCAGCCTGACGAGGACCGCATCGCCGCGGCCGCCGTCACCCGCTTCCAGGCCTGGGCGGCCGAGCGCCACGGCGCCCCCGCCGACGGCGGCTACGAGGCCCTGCACCGCTGGTCCGTCGAGGACCTCGAGGGCTTCTGGGCGGCCGTCGCCGAATGGTTCGACCTCCGCTTCGCCACGCCCTACGAGCGCGTCCTGGGCGACCGCTCCATGCCCGGCGCCGAGTGGTTCCCGGGAGCCACGCTCAACTACGCCGAGCACGCGCTGCGCGCCGCCGAGGAGCGGCCCGACGCCACCGCGCTGCTCCACGTCGACGAGACGCACGAGCCTCGTCCGATCACCTGGGCCGAGCTGCGCCGGCAGGTCGGCTCGCTCGCTGCCGAGCTCCGCCGCCTCGGCGTGCGGCCCGGCGACCGCGTCAGCGGTTACCTGCCCAACATCCCCGAGGCCGTCGTCGCCCTCCTCGCCACCGCCGCCGTCGGCGGCGTGTGGACCTCCTGCGCCCCGGACTTCGGCGCCCGCAGCGTCCTCGACCGCTTCCAGCAGGTCGAGCCGGTCGTGCTTTTCACCGTCGACGGCTACCGCTACGGCGGCAAGGAGCACGACCGCCGCGACACCGTCGCCGAGCTGCGCGCCGAACTGCCCTCGCTGCGCGCCGTCGTGCACATCCCGCTGCTCGGCACCCCGGCTCCCGAGGGCGCCCTCGCCTGGGCGGAGCTGACCTCCGCCGACACCGAGCCGGTCTTCGAGCACGTGCCGTTCGACCACCCGCTGTGGGTGCTCTACTCCTCCGGCACCACCGGCCTGCCCAAGGCGATCGTGCAGTCCCAGGGCGGCATCCTGATCGAACACGTCAAGCAGCTGGGTCTGCATTGCGACCTCGGCCCGGACGACGTGTTCTTCTGGTACACCTCCACCGGCTGGATGATGTGGAACTTCCTCGTCTCCGGTCTGCTCACCGGCACCACCGTCGTCCTGTACGACGGCAGCCCCGGCTACCCCGACACCGGCGCCCAGTGGCGCGTCGCCGAGCGCACCGGCGCCACCCTGTACGGCACCTCCGCCGCGTACGTGATGGCGTGCGCCAAGGCCGACGTGCACCCCGGCCGTGACTTCGACCTCTCCCGCGTGAAGTGCGTGGCCACCACCGGCTCCCCGCTGCCGCCCGACGGCTTCCGCTGGCTGCACGACGAGGTCCGCGAGGACCTGTGGATCGCGTCCGTCAGCGGTGGCACCGACGTCTGCTCCTGTTTCGCCGGCGCCGTGCCCACGCTGCCGGTGCACATCGGCGAACTCCAGGCCGCCTGCCTCGGCACCGACCTGCAGTCCTGGGACCCGTCGGGCAAGCCGTTGGTCGGCGAGGTCGGCGAGCTGGTCGTCACCAATCCGATGCCGTCGATGCCGATCCGCTTCTGGAACGACCCGGACGGCAGCCGCTATCGCGACAGCTACTTCGAGATGTTCCCCGGCGTATGGCGGCACGGCGACTGGATCACGATCACCGACCACGGCTCCGTCGTCATCCACGGCCGCTCCGACTCCACCCTGAACCGCCAGGGCGTGCGTATGGGAAGCGCCGACATCTACGAGGCCGTCGAGCGCCTCCCGGAGATCCGCGAGTCGCTGGTCATCGGCCTGGAGGAGCCGGACGGCGGCTATTGGATGCCGCTGTTCGTCCACCTCGCCGAAGGCGCCGCCCTGGACGACGAGCTGATCGGCCGCATCAAGAACACGATCCGCGCCGAACTCTCCCCGCGGCACGTCCCCGACGACATCATCGAGGTCCCGGCCGTCCCGCACACCCTCACCGGCAAGCGCATCGAGGTCCCCGTCAAGCGTCTGCTCCAGGGCACGCCGATGGCCAAGGCCGTCAACCCGGGCTCGGTCGACAACCTCGACCTGCTGCGCTTCTACGAGGAGCTCGCGGCGAAGCGCCGCAAGGCCTGATCCCGGCCGCCCGGACCCTCGCGGCCAAGATCCGGAAGAGACGGCCTAGCCCCGCCCCCGTCCCCCGTCCTCCGGGCGGGCGGCGAGGCGCCGGACCAGGTCCACGGCCTCGTCCGTCCGACCCGCGCCGCACGTGCGCAGGATCTCGGCGAGCGCCGGGTGCCGGGCGTCGAGGAGCGCGGCCGCTTCCAGGATCTCCACGGCGCCGGCCCGCGCGTTGAGCAGGTCCCTCAGCCGCAGCGCGAAGCACAGATCACCGTCCCCCTCCGGCTCACCGGCGGGGGACGGTTGCGTGACGGCCGTGCCGAGTGAGGTCTGCCCGGGCGTCCGGTCGGCCCGGATCGCCGCGAGGGCGTCCGGCACGGCCGCGGGCGGCACGGTGCCGGCGCGCACGTCGTGGGCGAGGCGGAGTACGGCCGACAGGCGCGCCGCGGCGTCAGGGTTGGCGATGCGGGCGCGTTGCCCGCGCATCACCAGGCTGAGCATGGCGGGGGAGACGCCGAGGATCTCGGCGAGCCCGGACTGGGTCACTCCGAACAGGCCGCAGAGGTCCCGGCACAGCTCGCCGAGCGGAGCTCCGTACCACTGACGCTGGAGCTCCTCGTTGCGCTTCGTCGTGGCGTGGTCCATACCTGCACGTTAGGAGGGTGATTGACACTTGTCAAAGATAGTTTTCATGTGTCAATCTCCGGTCCGGAAGGCACGACCACACCTCATCCGACTGACGGGATGTCACCATGTCCTGGAACCGCACCACTTTGCTCGCCGCCGCCGTTCTGATCGCCGGCCTCGGGCTCACCGCCTGCGGCGGCAACGGATCGGACACCAAGGGCTCCGACAAGCCCGCCACCGCCTCGGCCGCCCCGAGCACCCCGGACTCCGGCGCCTCCTCGGACGCGCCCGGCACCTCCGGCGGCGTCAAGGCCCCCGAAGACCTGCCGGCCGGTCTGCCCCTGCCGGACGGCACGCTCACGACCGTGACCGGCGACAAGGGCGCGTACGTGCTCACGTACCGCTCGGACGACCCGAAGGCTCTCGTCGCCAACTACCGCACGGCTCTCGAGGGCGCGAGCTACACCGTGGTGGACGTCGCCGGCGTCTTCACCGCCACCTCGGACAAGACCTCGGTCAGCATCGCCACCTCGGGCAACGACGTGGTCCTCACCGTCGCCAGCCTCTGACGCCGCCGCGCGGCTGACCCCGTAGCGGGGTGACGCCGTAGGGGGGCGCGCCGGCTCGCCGCGGCGCGTGAGCAGCCGGATGCCCCCCGCCGGCCACGGCGCGCCGCCCGCCGTGGCCGGCCTGCCGATCGCCGGGCAGCTCGGCGCCGTGCGTCAGTCGCCGGCCGGTACGGGACGCTCCCGCGCCGTCGAGCCGGGCTCCCGCGGAGGAGCGGATGAGGCTGGGAGCGTGTCCCGCAGGCCGGGGCGCGGACGGTGGGACCGTCGGCCGAGGCGGAAGCCGGTCACGGCCAGGGCCGCGGCCAGTGCTCCGGACGTGAGGAGCTGGGGGCGGGTGGCGGGGGACAGGGCCATCAGCACCATCAGGGCGCCGATGGCGCCGATCACCGCCCGCGTGGTGGCCGGGAAGCCGCGGGTGCGGAGCACCAGACGGCCGGTGCGTTCCAGGGACCGGCGCAGCACCAGGTGGGAGCAGGCCAGCGCCAGCCACATGAACAGCATCGCCGCGCCCATCGCCTTGGCGAGGAGCGGGAGGGCCGCGCCCGGTGCCACGGCCTCCGGGACGACCGCGGCGAAGCCGACGGCCGAGGCGGCGGCCACCGCGCGGGCCGGCACCCGGCGCCGGGTCCGGCGGGCCAGCGCCCGGGGCGCCTCGCCGCGCTCGGCGAGGGAGTGCAGCATGCGCGAGGTGCCGTACAGGTTGGCGTTGAGGGCGGAGAGCAGGGCCACCAGGATCACCGCCTGGGTGATCACGTCCGCGTGCGGGATGCCGAGGCGGACGAGCGCGGCGACGTACGGGCTCTCGTCGGGGCGCGCCGCCCGCCAGGGCAGGAGCAGCACGAGGACGAGCACCGACCCCAGGTAGAACAGGGCGATCCGCCAGATCGCGGTACGGACCGCGGTGCGGATGCTGCGGCCCGGGTCGTGCGACTCGGCCGCCGCCATGCCGATGACCTCCATGCCGCCGAAGGCGAACACCACCCCCAGGAGCGCCGTCACGATGCCGGACAGGCCGTGCGGGGCGAATCCGCCGTCGCCGGCGAGGTGGGCCAGACCCGGTGAGCGGGAGCCGGGCAGCAGTCCGAGGAGGGCCGCGGCGCCCAGTGCGATGAAGGCGATGACCGCCAGGACCTTCAGTGAGGCGAACCAGAACTCGGCCTCGCCGAAGGTGCGCACGTCTGTCATGTTCACGATGGTGAAGACCGTCATCGCCGCGAGCGTGAAGGCCCACGAGGGCACCGCCGGCCACCACGCGTGCAGGATCGCCGCGCCCGCCAGGGCCTCCACCGCGATGGCGACCGCGGTGACCCACGTGTACAGCCACCCGGTCGTGAACCCGGCCCACGGCCCCAGCGCCCGGCGCGCGTAGACCGAGAAGGACCCCGACTCCGGCAGTGCGGCGGCCAGTTCGCCCAGCATGCGCATGATCGCGAGGGCGAGCGCGGCGGCCAGCAGGTACGAGACGAGCACCGCGGGGCCGGCCGCGGCGAGCCCGGCGCCGGTGCCGACGAACAGTCCGGCGCCTATCACCCCGCCGAGGGCGAGCATCGCCAAGTGGCGGGAGCGGAGCGCTGCTTGGGCGGTGCGGGAGGGCGGTGGCGTCACGGATTTCCCTAATGCAAGCGGTTTGTTGACGGGGTCTCGGTTGACCAGTGTGGCGCAATCTGTGTTAGAAAAGCTATCAGCGTTCACAAGTCGCGCTAGCGTTTAGGCAGCAACAAGATTCGCACTACCGTGCGAAGGGGGAGTCATGCCTGCACCGTCCATCACCCATGCCCGCGGCACGACCGCGGGCCGTGCGCCCGCGGACCTGCGGGACGTCATGCGCCGCTATCCCACCGGGGTGACCGTCCTCAGCAGCGGCAGCGAAGAGTCCGCCGTCGCCATGACCGTCAACGCGTTCACCTCGGTCTCGCTCGACCCGCCGCGCGTCCTGGTCTCCGTCATGAAGACCGCCCGCGCGCATCCCGTCATCGCCGCGAGCGGCAGGCTCGGGATCCACCTGCTCGCCGCCCACCAGGGCGACGTGGCCCGTCTGTTCGCCTCCCGCGAGAAGCCGTCCGGCCACACCCTGGGGGCCTTCCTCGACCGCTCGGCCGAGGGACACGACGTACTGCCCGGCGCCCTGGCCTCGCTCGCCTGCGAGGTCGAGGACACCTACCCCGGCGGGGACCACAGTCTCTTCCTGGCCCGGGTCCTGCACACCACGTGCTCCGAGGAGCCGCAGGACGCGCTGGTGTTCCACGAGGGGCGCTTCACCTCCGCCGCCGCGGACCGGAGTTGAGCCCGGACACGGGCCCGGACGCCGCCCCGGCGACGGGTCCCGGTACGCCGCCGCAGGCGGAAGCGGGCGCGACCGCGGGGGCCGGCAGGCCCGACGGCACGCCCACGGAGGCCATTTGGTTCGACGGCACGCCAAAGGGGGCCGGTGAGCCCGACGGTACGCCCACGGCCGCCGCCCTCGTCGCCGTCCGCGGCGCCATCGCCGTGGCCGCCGACACCGCGCCGGTCATCGCCCGTGCCACCCACGACCTGCTCGCCGCCCTGCTGGCCGCCAACCGCCTCGAACGGGCCGACCTGGTCAGCCTGGTGTTCACCCAGACCCCGGACCTCACCGCCACCAACCCCGCGCTCGCCCTGCACGAGGAGGGCTGGGACGTGCCCGCGCTCTGCGCGCAGGACGCCGCCTTCACCGGGGCGCCCGCCCGCACCCTGCGCGTGCTGGCCCACCTCCGCTGGGACCGGCCCGGCCGGCCCGTCCCGGCCTACCTCGCGGGCGCGGCCCGGACCCGGCCCGGTACCTGAGCCCATCCGGGCACCAGTTCCGAGCCGAGTCCCGCACGATTCCACGTCCCGGCCCGGGCCCGATCCCGAGTCGGCATCTGATCCGGGTCCGAACCCAGCATCCGGTCGGAACCCCAGCCCGAGTCAGGTACCTGATCCGAGTCCGGCACCCGATACGGATCCGAGCCACGGCGGGAACCCGACGACCACGCACGAACCCGACGCCCGCGCCCGAACCCAACGACCGCGCCGGAGTCCGGCACCCCATCCGGGTCCGAGCCGAGCCCGAGTCCGACCCTCCGGCACTCGACCCGGTCCGAGCCCGGGCCCGAGCCCGCGCACCCGACCCGGCCCGACCCCGAGTCCGAGCCCAAGCCCGGCACCCGGCCCGAGCCCGGTCCCGACCCCGGGCACCCGACCCGGTCCGATCCCCGGCCCGAACCCGGCGGCCCGAGCCCGGAGCCGCGCCCCTTCCCTCCCATCACCCTCCGTACGCCGTCGTCCGCGTACGCACCCTCCGAGGATTCGCCATGCCCGAAACCGCCACCCGCCCCGACCTCCCCGCGGCCCAGGACGGCGCCGCGGCCCCCGCCCCCGCGCCCGTCCTCGACACGGTCCTCGGCACCGTCGCCGCCGCGCTCGGCCCCGAGCACGTGATCCGTTCCGCCGGCGGTGCCGCCGGGCCGCTGCCCGCCGAGGCCAACGTCTCCGCCTTCGCCGCCCGCCCGCTGCACGCCGTGCTGCGCCCCGGCAGCACCGAGGACGTACGGCTCGTCGTCCGGGCCTTCGCCGCACACGGCGGCACCCGCGCCGGCCTGCCCGGCCTGCATGCCGTCTCCACCGGCCGCAACTGGGGCCTGGGTTCGAAGGAACCGGCCGCCGGACCCGTGGTCCGCCTCGAACTCGACCGCCTCGACGCCGTCCGCGCCCTCGACACCGACGCCGGGTACGCCGTCGTCGAGCCCGGCGTCACCCAGGCCGCCCTCGCCGCCCGGCTCGCCGGCACCGACCGCATGCTCAACGTCACCGCCTCCTCCGGCCACACCTCCCTCGTCGGCAACCTCGTCGACCGGGGCGTGGGCCTGCGCCGCCAGCGCACCGAGGACCTGCTCGGCCTGGAGGCCGTGCTGCCCGACGGCCGCGTGGTGCGCACCGGCTGGTGGCCCGGCACCACGGCGGGCCACGCCCCCAACCCGTACGGCCTGGGTCCCAGCACCCTGCACCTCTTCACGCAGTCCCCGCTGGCCGTGGTCACCGCCGCCGTGGTCCGGCTGCTGCCGCGCCCCGAGGCGCAGCGCGTGGTCCGGCTCTCCTTCGGCCGCGAGCGGCTGCCCGAGGCGGTGGACCTGATCCGCCGCTGGCGGGCCGGCAACGTGGTCTCCGGCGTCGTGAAGATCTACGACACCGCCTCCACCGCCACCTACGGCGGCGAGCGCGGCCACGGCTACCTCGCCCACCTGTGCGTGGACGCCACCGCCGGCACCCTCGACGCCCTGGCCGGCGCGCTCGTCGAAGAGGCCCGCGCCACCGGCCTGTTCGACCGGATCACGGCCGGCGAGGAGCCCGCCGCCGACGACACCGTCTCCAAGGTCGTCCAGGCCGCGTACGCGGGCTCGGTCGAGTTCAACGAGGACATGCTCGCCTCCGCCACCGGCACCCGCGCCGACCTCGTCGACACCGAGGGCAACGGCTGGCTGTTCTTCCTGCCGCTGATCCCCTTCACCGGAGCCGACACCTCCCGTGCCCTGGCCCTGCTCGACACCATCCACGCCGAGACCGGCATCCGGCCCGGAGCCACCGTCAACGCCCTCGACGCCGACGTCATCGACCTCGTCGTCTCCTTCCCCTTCGACCGCACCACCCAGGCCGAGGCCGCGCACCGCGCGCTCGACCTGGCGTACGCGCTCTTCGCCGACTCCGGCTGGGCGCCGTACCGGCTCGACGCCGCGCACGGCGGCTGGGGCCGCACCCATGCCCCGGACGCCGCCGACGCCGAGCTGGTCGGTGACATCGCCGACCTCGTCGACCCGCACCGCACGCTGGCCTCCGGCCGCTACCTCTGACCACCCCGCTCACCTCAAGGACCCAGTCATGACCGCGACCACCGAAGCCGTCCCCGCACACGTCCCCGACACCGCCGAGGCGATCCTCGCGCACGCCCGCACCCTGGTCCCGCTGCTGCGCGAGGCCGGCCCCCGCATCGAGGCCAACCGCACCCTGCCCGAGGACATCGTCGCCCTGCTGCGCGAGGGCGGCGTCTTCCGCGCCGCCATGCCCAAGACGTGGGGCGGCCCCGAGCTCACCTCCATGCAGCAGTGCGAGCTGATCGAGACCCTCGCCACCGGCGACGCCTCCACCGCCTGGTGCGCCATGATCGGCATGGACTCCGGCATCTACTCCGGCTACCTCGACGACGACGTCGCCCGCGAGATGTATCCCTCGCTCGACCTGGCCAACTCCGGCTGGATCTACCCGCAGGGCCGTGCCGTGCGCACCGAGGGCGGCTACCGCCTCACCGGCCGCTGGAAGTTCGGCTCCGGCTCCGCCCACTGCGACTGGCTCGGCGCCGGCTGTCTGATCGTGGACGAGGACGGCAACCCCGAGCCCGACCCGGTCTCCGGGGAGCCCACCCACTGGCGGGTGCTGATCTCGCGGCCCGACGCCTACACCTTCCACGACACCTGGCACACCACCGGCCTGGCCGGCTCCGGCAGCCAGGACTACTCCTGCGAGGACCTGTTCGTCCCCGAGGAGCGCTCCTTCAGCTTCTCCGACCCGCGCCGCACCGGCCCCCTGCACTCCAGCCCCGACGCGATCCTGCGCAAGATGTCCGGCATCCCGCTCGGCGTGGCCCGGGCCGCCCTGGACCACGTACGCGAGCTGGCCGCGCACCGCACCGACCGCGAGACCGGCACGCCCTGGACGCAGGACCACCGTGTGCAGAGCACCATCGCCCGGCTGGAGGGCGAACTGCTCGCCGCCCGCTCCGGGGTGTACGCCAGCCTCACCCGCCAGTGGGACGCGCTGGCCGGCGGCACCGAGCTGACCGACGACGCCCGCGTGGCCACCGCCATCGCCCGCCGGCACGCCTTCCGTACTGCCCGCGACATCGTCCAGACCCTCTTCGACCTGGTCGGCGGCTCCTCCGTCTACAAGCCCTCGCCGCTGGACCGCTGGCTGCGCGACGCCTGGACCATGAACCAGCACGCGGTCGCCCAGGACTCGATCCTCCAGCTCACCGGCAACGTGCTGCTCGGCGGGAAGTCGACCAGCCCCTTCTTCTAGACCGGCCCGTTCCCGTCCGCTCCAGAGAAAGGTTCTCCCGACCCATGGCACCCACGGCTCCCGCCGCTCCCACGGATCCCGCGGGCCGCATACGCGTCGTGCTGTTCTCGGAGGTCAACTCCAAGCTCGGCTCGCCGTTCCTGAGCATGCTCCACGGCCACCCGCAGGTCGACCTGGCCGCGGTGGTCACCTCACCGCAGGGCAAGCGCTGCTCGTACTTCACCGACGACCCCGAACAGGTCGACCTGGTCACCCAGGGCGCCGCGCTCGGCGTGCCGGTGCTGCGGCCCGCCTCGGTCAACCGGCCCGCCTTCGTCGAGGAACTGGAGGGCTACGGCGCGGACTACTTCCTCGTCGCCAACTTCCAGCAGATCCTGCGCGAGCGGCTGCTGTCGGTGCCCCGGGTCACGGCGGTCAACTTCCACCCCTCACCGCTGCCCGCCTTCGCCGGCCTCTCGCCCTTCTACTGGATGATCCGCGAGGGCGCGACCGAGTCCGCGGTCTCCGCCATCGAGATGGCGCCCGTCCTCGACAGCGGCGACCTGATCATGCAGCACCAGGTGCCGCTGACCGGCCGCGAGACCGCGATCGAGCTGCGCACCGCGCAGGAGCGGGCCAACGTCCTGATGCTGCTGGAGCTCATCCCGCAGCTCGTCGACCGCAGCTACCGCCCGATCCCCCAGGACCCGTCGCTGCGCTCGTACTTCGGCCGCCCCTCGGACGCCGACCTGCGCCTTGACTTCCGTTCGCCGGCCGCCGTCGTGGCCCGGCACGTCCGGGCCGGCTACCGCTCGCCCGGCGCCTGGACCGCCGACGAGGCCGGCCGCCGGGTGCGGATCCTGTCCGCCGAGCCGGCCCCCGCCGACGCGCCCGACCAGCCGCCGGTGCCCGGCCTGATCGTCCACGGCGCGGCCGGCCGGGTCTTCGCCGGCTGCGCCGACGGCTGGCTGGAGGTGCTCACCACCGAGTGCGACGGCCGGGAGGCCGCGGCCGGCGGCACCGGCCAGCTGCCCGACGGCACCCGCCTGCTCTCCCCGCACACCCCCGCCCCGGCCGGTCCGGTCCCCGTACCCGGCCCGGCTCCCGTACCCGTCCCCGCCCCCTGAGGTCCGTACCCCATGTCACTGAACGAACAGCTCCACGGCGAGCACCCGCCGACCCTCGGCAAGGTGCTCCACGTCCCCGCGGGCCAGGGCCCCTCGGTCTGGCTCAACGGCGACGTCTACACCGTCAAGGTCGACACCGCGCAGTCCGGCGGGACCATCACGCTGCTGGAGGCCTCCGTCCCGCCCGGCGGCGGCCCGCCCGCGCACGACCACCGCAACGAGGACGAGGCGTTCTACCTCCTCGAAGGCGAACTGGAGTTCTACGCCGACGGGCAGACCTACGACGTCCGGGCCGGCGACTTCGTCTTCGTCCCCAAGGGCACCGTGCACCGCTTCCGCAACAAGGGTCTGCACGCCGCCAAGCAGTTGCTGATCTTCACCCCGAGCGGCTTCGAGGAGTTCTTCCTCCAGGCGGGCACCGAGGCCCGCCCCGGCGAGCCGATCCCGGTCTTCGACCCGGCCGACAACCCCCGGGCCAAGGAGATCGCCGAGGCGCTCGGCTCGTACCAGATCGCCGAGGCGCCCCGGGCCCCGCTGCCCGGTCCGTCCCGCACGGACGGGGTCTGAGCCGTGCCCTTCGCCATCTACGTCCTGGGCCTGGGCATCTTCACCATGGTCACCAGCGAGTTCCTCGTGGCCGGGCTCATGCCCCAGCTCTCCGAGGACCTCGGCGCCGGCATCCCGCAGATCGGCTTCCTGGTCTCGGTCTACGCCGCCGCCATGGCCCTGGGCGGGCCCCTGCTGACCGCCGTCCTGCTGAGGCTGCGCCAGAAGACCGCCCTGGTCTGCCTGTACGTCGTCTTCCTCGCCGGCCAGGCGCTCGGCGCCCTCGCCACCGGCTACGCCGTGATGGTCGCCGCCCGACTGGTCACCGGAGCCGCCTCCGGCGCGTTCTTCGGCGTCGCGCTCGCCGTCTGCGTACGCGTCACGGGTCCCGAGGTGCGCGGCCGGGCCACCTCCATCGTGCTCGGCGGCCTGATGGTCGGCACCGTGCTCGGCCTGCCGCTGTCGCAGCTGGCCGGGGAGCACTACGGCTGGCGGTTCGCCTTCTGGGCGGTGGCCGCCCTGGCCGCGCTGGCCCTCGCCGTCACCTTCGGCGCGGTCCCGGCCCTGGCCAAGGAGGAGAGCGGCGCCGCCGGCGGCTCCGTACGGGCCGAGCTGGGCGCGTTCCGCAACGCCCGGCTGTGGGCCGCCTTCGCCACCAGCATGCTCATCATCGGCGCCACCTTCGCCGCCTTCTCCTACTTCGTGCCGATCCTCACCGACGTCACCGGTTTCGCCGCGGGCACCGTCCCGCTGCTGCTGGTGCTCTACGGCGCCGCCACCGTCGTCGGCAACGCCGTCGTGGGCCGGCTCGCCGACCGCCACACCCTGACGGTGCTCGGCACCGGCCTGGCGCTGAACACCGTGTTCCTGACCGTGTTCGCGCTCGGCGCGGGCAACGCGGTGACGGCCCTCGCGGCGATGACCGGCATCGGCCTGGTCGGCGTGACCATGAACCCGGCGATGGTGACCCGGGTGATGCGCACCGCCAACGACCGCCCGCTGGTCAACACCGTCCACACCTCCTTCATCACCCTCGGCGTGGTCGTCGGGTCCTGGGTCGGTGGCATCGGCGTCGCGCACTGGGGCCTGCGCGCCCCGCTGTGGACGGGCGCGGCCATGGCCGTCCTCGGGCTGCTGACGCTGCTGCCCGAAGTCCTGCGCCGGACCGCCCCGTCCGCGCCCGCCGCCGGGGACTCCCCGCTCCCGACCACCGAAAGGCCGACCCGTGTCTGACCTCACTCCGCCGTCCCCCGCGCAGGACCGGGTCGCCCTGGTGACCGGTGCCAGCCGCGGCATCGGCGCCGCGATCGCCCGCCGGCTGGCCGCCGACGGGATCCGGGTGGCCCTCACCTACACCCGGGGCGCCGCCGCCGACGAGGTGGTCGCCGCGATCGAGCGGGCGGGCGGCAAGGCCCTGGCGATCCGGGCCGACGCCGCCGGCCACGAGGGTCCGGCCGCCGCCGTGGAGGCCGCCGTCGGGCACTTCGGCCGCCTCGACATCCTGGTCAACAACGCCGGGTACATGGACCTCAGCGGTGCCGAACTGACCGACGTGACCCCCGAGGTGGTCGACCGCACCCTGCACGTCAACGTGCGCGGCGCGCTGCTCACCGCGCAGGCCGCGGCCCGGCACCTGCCCGAGGGCGGGCGGATCGTGAACATCGGCTCCTGCCTCGGCGAGCGGGTCCCGGGCGGCGGGATGACCCCGTACGCGGTCAGCAAGGCCGCGATCCTGGGCCTGACCCGGGGGCTGGCGCGGGACCTGGGCCCGCGCGGGATCACCGTCAACCAGGTCAGCCCCGGGCCGGTCGACACCGACATGAACCCGGCCGACGGCCCCTCGGCCGACTTCCAGCGGGCCGGCACCGCGCTCGGCCGCTACGGCGCGCCGGCCGACATCGCCGAGGCGGTCGCCTATCTGGTCTCGCCCGGCGCCGCGTTCGTCACCGGCGCCACCCTCGCGGTGGACGGCGGGGCCACGGCCTGACGTAGGCGCCCCTGCCGGGGCCGGGCCGTCGTGGGACGGCCCGGCCCCTTCCGCGCAGCCGGACGGAGACCGCTCAGGATTTGCGTGAAGCGTAAAGCAATATCGGATTACTACCCGATCGGCGCGACTCCGCCAGTAATTCGCAGGTAATTACTCGCCGAGACCCAGCATTTCGATGATCGCTTCGACTTCACGGCGATACACCTGGGCCGGGTCGACGATCTGCTGGCCGAGGTGGCCGAACACCTCCAGCATCACCGGTCCGTACATCCGCCCCCAGATCCGCAGGGTCAGGCCGAGCGCCTGCGGCGGCAGCTGCGGGAACTGCTCCCTGGCCGGCGCGACCAGGGACTCCTGGAAGTCGGCCCACTCCGCCTCGTCCTCGCGGAGCGCCGCCGGTACGTGGTCCCAGGCGCCGGCGACCACGGCCAGCAGCGCCATGCAACATCGCCGCGCCGCCTCCGTGACCTCTGCCGGCGGGCTGAAGCCCGGCAGGCCGTCGCCGTAGATCAACCGGAACGCCGCCGGGTTCGCGACCGACCAGGTCCGGAACGTGTCGCAGACCGCGCGCACCCGGCGGCCCGCCTCCTCGGGCGGGAGCGCGGCCAGGGCGGCCTCGTGGGAGTCGGCCAGCTCGTTGTAGGCGTCCGCCGCGAGGGTGGAGATCAGCTGGTCGCGGGTGTCGAAGTAGCCGTACAGCGCCGCCGCCGTCATACCCAGCTCGCGGGCGATCCCCCGCAGCGTGATGCCCGCAGGGCCCGACTCCGCCAGCGCCTTCAGGGCGGCTTCCTTGATCTCCGCGATCGTCTGCTGGCGGAGCCGCGCGCGACGGGTGGGCTTGGTTTCCATGCTGTTGTCCTCCAGGTCGGGGGCAGAACTATACGGCGTTCGGTTCGCAGCGTACTCCTGGTACAGTAAACGCCGTTAATAAACTGATTGCCGATCAGTGCGGGTTTTTTCCGCCCCCGTGCTTTCTGTCCCGCTTTTGCCCCCGACGCCCGTGCCCCTGCCCGCCACGGCCGCGCCGGGAAGCCGGAAATTACCCTTTCCGCACCACGCTCCCGAACGCCTGCCCCCGGCGGTACGGACGACGCCTAACCGCCGTACGTGGCCTGCCGGTCGCCGAGGACGTCGGCGAAGTCCCGGGCCAGCCGTGCGGCGTCCTCGGGGACGAGCGTCGCCGTCGTGATCCGTACGCCCGTGGGTGCGCCGATCCGGAACCGGGCCCCGGCCGCCACCCACCAGCCGTGCGTGCGCAGCCCGTTCACCACCGCCGACTCGTCGCGCACCGGCACCCACACGTTCAGCCCGCTCGCCCCGACGGAGCGGATGCCGTACGAGCCGAGGGCGTCGACCAGTGCCCGGCGCCGCTCCGCGTACGCGGCCTCGCCGGACGCCACGAGCCGGGCGACCGCCGGGTCGGACAGCAGCCCGACCAGCGTCTCCTGCAGGACGTGGCTGACCCAGCCGGACGTCATGAGCATCCGCCCGTCGTGCCGGGCGATCGTCACGGGATCACCGGCGACCCCGGCCCACCGCAGGTCGACGCCCAGCCGCTTGGAGACGGTGCGCACCTGCGCCCACCGGTCCAGGCCCGCCGCGGCCAGCGTGGGCGCGACAGGGCCCTCGACCTCCACGGTGTAGTCGTCCTCGACGACCAGCACCTCGGGAAACTCCCTGAGCAGCGCCACGAGTTCGTCGCGCCGCGCGGGGGAGAGGGAGGCGCCGGTGGGGTTCTGGGCGCGCGGAGTGCACACCACCGCCCGCACTCCGGCCCGCAGCGCCGCGCGCAGGGCGTCCGGGGCCATCCCGTGGGCATCGACGGCGACCGGCACCATGCGCAGGCCCAGAGCCGGCACGAGGTCCAGGAGGTGGTGGAAGCCCGGGTCCTCCACCGCCACCGCGTCACCGGGCCGCAGCTCCACGGACAGCAGCCGCGCGATGCAGTCGAGCGCGCCGTGCGCGAAGGTCACCCGCTCCCCGGGCACGCCGTCCCGCGCGAACCAGGCCCGGGTCAGCTCCTCGAGGGCGGCGAGCCGGGGCGCCGCGCGGTGCGAGCCGAACGCCGGACGCACCTCGGCCGGCGGCCGCAGGACCGGCAGGAACGCGGGGTCGGGATGCCCGCCCGCCAGGTCCACGAGCCCCGCGGGCACGCGCGGCGGTCTGCGCGAGGCCACGGAGGGGGCCTCGGCGACCACCGTGCCGCCCCGGCCGCGCGTGACCACCAGACCGCGCCCCCGCAGCTCCTTGTACGCGGTGGCGACGGTGCCCGGGCTGACGCCGAGCTCGTCGGCGAGCCGCCGTACCGGCGGCAGCGCGTCGCCCGGCGCGAGCTCGCCCTCGGAGATGCCGCGCTCGACGGACGCGGCAATCCCCTTGGCCGTCGTCCCACTGATCGAATATTGTGTTGCCACGTACCGAACTATGTATCAATACATAACTCGCGTCAAGGGGGAACCGAGTGAGCCGCCCGAACCCATGGCACCGCACCGCTCTCGACCGCATTCCCGGCGGCCGCGACGGCCGCCGCATGCTCCTGGTCAGCATCATCGACAAGACCGGCACCGGCCTCTGGGCCGGCTGCACCGCCCTCTACTTCACCTATGTCTCCGGCCTCGGCCTCGCCCAGGTCGGCCTCCTCATGACGGTCTCCGGCGGCGTCGGCATCGCCGGCGCACCCCTCGCCGGCCGCCTCGCCGACCGCTTCCCCCTCGTCCGCCTCATCGCCGGCGCCCAGCTCATGCGCGGCGCCGCCCTCCTCGCCCTCCTCACCACCGACGACTTCCTCCTCCTCACCCTCTACTCCGCCCTCGGCGCCCTCCCCGACCGAGCCGGCAGCGTCCTCATCAAGCTCTACGCCGCCCGCCTCGCCGGCACCGAACGCGTCCGCTACCAGGCCATCCAGCGCACCACCGTCAACATCGGCTGGTCCATCGGCGGCCTCGGCGCAGCCGCCGCCCTCGCCACCGGCAGCACCCGCGCCTACGGCCTGCTCCTCATCGGCAACGTCCTCACGTACGCGGTGATCGCCGCCCTCACCCTGCGCTGCGCCGAACCGCCCGCCCCCGCCCGCGTCGCCGCCACCTCCGCCGACGCCCCCAAGGCCCGGCCCGCCAACCCCTGGCGTGACCGCACCTTCCTCGGCTACACCGCCACCGACGCCGCGCTCTTCCTCGACGACACGATCCTCCAGGTCGCCGTGCCGCTCTGGATCGCCCACGCCACCACGGCCCCCGTCGGCCTCGCCCCGCTGCTCCTCGTCCTCAACACCGTCCTCGTCGTCCTCTTCCAGGTCCCGCTCGCCCGCTTCGCCGCCACCACCCGGGCCGCCCGCCGCCTCCTGGTCCCGCTCGCCGGACTCTTCGTCGTGGGCACCCTCGCCCTCGCCGCCTCCGCGGCCGGCGGACGCGCCGTCGCCATCAGCGCGCTCGTCGTCGCCGTCATCGCGCTCACCTTCGCCGAGATCGTCCACACCACCGCCTCCTGGGAACTCTCCGTCGCCCTCGCCCCCGCCGAGGCCCAGGGCGCCTACCTCGGCGTCCACGGACTCGCCCACTCCACCCAGCGCTTCGCCGGCCCGCTCCTCGTCACCGGCGTCATGGCCGCGGGCCCGCTCGCCTGGCCCCTGCTCGGCCTCGCCCTCGTCGGCGCCGCGGCCGCCCAGCACCGGGTGACCCGCGACCGGCTCGCCAGGCCCGAGCCCGAGCCGGAGACCGATCCGTCGTCACTGTCAGTGCCCACGGCTACGGTGAGTGACTAGTCAATGGCAGCACTCAGGGGGACACATGACCGACAACCGCACCAACCGCACCAACCACACCAACCGCAGCGACCGGCACACCCACGACCACGCTGGTCACCGCACCACCGACGCCGACCTGCGCCGCGCCCTCCGGCGCGAGACCGCCGGCACCCTCGCCCTCCTCGCCGACGAGGAGGACTTCACCGCCATGCGGCAGTACGAGACCTTCGCCTTCGACGACCACGCCCGCTACCTGGACCACGTCGAAGACCTCCTCCACACCCTCACTACCCACGGCGGCCACACCACCGTCGCCCTCTTCGACCCCGAGGACTACGCCGACTACTGC
Source organism: Streptomyces sp. NPDC127114 (assembly GCF_042677525.1). Lineage (NCBI taxonomy): Bacteria > Bacillati > Actinomycetota > Actinomycetes > Kitasatosporales > Streptomycetaceae > Streptomyces > Streptomyces sp. NPDC127114. Next base: position 3,369 of record NZ_JBHXTJ010000043.1, on the reverse strand, counting down.
GCCGACACCGCCCTCGACCCCGACCACCCCACGAGCCGCGCCCGCTACACCGCCGAACGCGCCGCCACCGGACCCCGCGTCCAGTACACGGGACAGCCCCTCACCACCCTCGTCCCCACCCTCATCGACACCGCCGTCCGCCGCGCCACCTGGGAGTACGCCACGACACTTCTCACCGAGACCGGCCCGTGCGCCGACTGCGGCCAGGACATCGGCCGCGCCTCCTTCGACCGCGCCTCCCAGCTGCTGCTGCGCCTCCTCGACGCCGCAGGACCCGGCACCCACCACCTCGTGTGCAGCGTCCCCGTCGACGACGAGCAGCTCATCGCCACCCTCCACGTCACCCGCGACACCACAGGACCAGCACGCATCGACAGTGCCGAAGGCGCCGAGTTCGTCACCGTCCTCGCCGCCGGCATCGCCCTGCACAGCCCCGGCGGCCTCGTCCTGCGCACCACCGCACCCGGCGACCGCGACCGCCTCCACGGCTGGCGCCTCCACGCCGGACTGCTCCATCCCCTCACCGAGGCCGAGGTCTTCGACGCGTACTGCACCGACGCCCGCACCGGCGAACCCATCGCCCCCGAACCCCACGTCGACTACCGCCCCGGCTTCCCCCTCGCACCACCCCACGACGACACCCACCCCCACTGACGCCGAAGGGGCTCCCCACCACACGGCGGGAAGCCCCTTCGACACCTGTTCACGGCCGGCGGCCCGGGATCACTCCCCGGACAGCACCGCCTGCGCGGCCATCCGCGCGTCATGCGCCGTGTCCGCCGCACGCGCCGCGGCCGCGGCACGCTCGCACTGCGCCAGCGTGTACTTGGCCAGCGTCGCCCGCACATACGGAATCGACGCCGCACCCATCGACAGGGAGGTCACCCCCAGACCCGTCAGCACACACGCGAGCAGCGGATCCGACGCGGCCTCACCGCAGACACCACAGCTCTTGCCCTCGGCCTTGGCCGCCTCGGCGGACAGCGCCACCAGGTCGAGCAGCGCCGGCTGCCACGGATCCTGAAGCCGCGACACCGCACCCACCTGACGGTCGGCCGCGAAGGTGTACTGCGCCAGGTCGTTCGTCCCGAGCGACAGGAACTCGACCTCCTGCAGGATCGAACGCGCCCGGAGCGCGGCGGACGGAATCTCCACCATCGCGCCGAACTTCGCCCGCAGCCCCGCCTCACGGCACGCGTCGGCGAACGCCTTCGCGTCCGTGCGGTCGGCCACCATCGGCGCCATGACCTCCAGATACACCGGAAGCCCCTCGGCGGCCTTGGCCAGCGCGGTCAGCTGCGTCCGCAGCACCTCCGGGTGGTCGAGCAGCGTCCGCAGACCCCGCACGCCCAGCGCCGGGTTCGGCTCGTCCGCCGGCGTCAGGAAGTCCAGCGGCTTGTCCGCACCTGCGTCGAGCACCCGCACGACCACCCGGCCCTCGGGGAACGCCTCGAGCACCTTGCGGTACGCCTCGACCTGCTTCTCCTCGGACGGCGCCTTGGCGCTGTCGTCCAGGAACAGGAACTCCGTACGGAACAGACCCACGCCCTCGGCACCGGCCTCGACCGCCGCCGGAACGTCCGCGGGCCCGCCCACGTTCGCCAGCAGCGGCACCTTGTGCCCGTCCGAGGTCGCACCGGGACCGCTGGAAGCGGCGAGGGCGGCCTTGCGCTGCTCGGCGGCCCGCGTCAGCTCCGCCTTCTTCTCCTCGCTCGGATCCACGAAGATCTCGCCCGTGGAACCGTCCACCGCGATGACCGTGCCCTCCGCCAGCTCGCCCGCGCCCGGCAGCGCGACCACGGCCGGCACACCCAGCGCACGCGCGAGGATCGCGCTGTGGCTGGTCGGCCCGCCCTCCTCGGTCACGAAACCGAGCACCAGCGCCGGGTCGAGCAGAGCCGTGTCGGCGGGCGCCAGGTCCCGCGCGATCAGTACGTACGGCTCGTCACTGTCCGGCACACCCGGCATCGGCACACCGAGCAGGCGCGCCACGATCCGGTTCCGCACGTCGTCCAGGTCGGCCACCCGGCCGGCCATGTACTCACCGGCACCCGCGAGCAGCTCCCGGTAATGCGAGAACGCGTCGTAGATACCGCGCTCGGCGGTGCTGCCCACCGCGATCCGGCGGTCGACGTCGGCGATCAGCTCCGGGTCCTGCGCGATCATCGCCTGGGCCTCGAGCACCGCCTGGGCCTCTCCACCGGCCAGATTGCCGCGCGCAATCAGGTCGGCGGCCACAGCCTCCACAGCCTGACGGGCGCGCCCCTGTTCGCGCTCCGCCTCATCGGCGGGAATCTGCTTCGCCGGCGGCTCCAGAACCGCCGTGCCCATGTGCCGGACCTCGCCGATCGCCACTCCGTGGCTGACGCCGACGCCTCGCAGCGTTGTCTCCATCTCACCCGTCTCCGATAGAGCGGCGGCCGGGCCGCCGCGTTGAATGTCGTATGCGCGCTCGTCGGAAGGACGAGCCGGCGGTCAGCTCCAGGAGAAGAGCGTGTCGCCGGCCTTCACGTCCCCGTCCTCACGGACATCGGAGAGGGAGTCGGCCGTGGCCTCCAGAGCCACGACCGGACAGATGGCGGACTTGCCGGCGGCCTCGACGTCGGCCGGGTTCCAGCGCACGACGGCCTGTCCGCGCGTCACGGTGTCACCCTTGTTCACGAGGAGCTCGAAGCCCTGCCCGTTGAGCTGGACGGTGTCGATACCCAGGTGGGTCAGCACACCGTGACCGTCGCTGTCCACGACGACGAAAGCGTGCGGGTGAAGAGAGACGACGACGCCGTCGACGGGCGAGACGGCCTCGGAGGGCTCACGCACGGGGTCGATGGCGGTACCGGGACCGACCATCGCACCGGAGAAGACGGGGTCGGGTACTGCGGCGAGACCGATGGCGCGTCCAGCGAGTGGCGACGTCACGGTTGTCATGGGAAGCCTCCCAGGGGCGGAGATGGTGTGGCGCCGTCACTGCCTGTCCTGGACGGCGTACTGTTCAGAAGCCTATGTCATAGGTAGTCCGGGTTCCGCACGAGACGTACCAGTTGGCGGACCTAGGGACTACCGGAAACGATTTGCCTCAGGTGACGTAGGGATGTACTGTCGTACTCCTGCCTGACCCCAACGCGGCTTTGAGTCGTGGGTCGGCAGCACCTATCAAGCCAGATCCTAACCCCAGTGGTCTACACCTCTGCGTGCTCGCAGAGGGGGTGGTCAGAGGGAGGGAAAAAGCCTGGTAGTGTTTGACCCCGCCGAAGGGCCCCGAAGGTGAATGCCTGGAAAAGGGACCGGAAAGCACCGAGGAAATCGGATCGGAAAGATCTGATAGAGTCGGAAACGCAAGAACGAAGGAAGCGCCCGGAGGAAAGCCCGCGA
>NZ_JBHXTJ010000042.1:0-62420 GCF_042677525.1 Streptomyces sp. NPDC127114 | reverse complement strand
CCCGGAGCCGATGGCTCCGGGGGCCCGCCCTTGTCCGTGGGATCAGGCGCAGGCCGCGCCGACCTCCACGCCGTGTTCGGCCGCCAGGCGGTGCAGGTCGTCGAGCTCGGCCTGCTCGACCTCCGCGAGGAAGTCGTCGCCCGCCTCGCGAGCGCGCGTGAGGTCGGACTGCGTGGTCCTGATGCGGTGCAGCAGCCCTGCGGTGAAAGCGTCCATCGTGCGCCCCCTCGTCGTGGGTCGGTGGCACGGGGAGTGCCGGGGGTGGGTGGATCACACACTGCTACCTCTGGGGGACAGAGAGCGGTAGGTGGCGTGTCACCTACAGGGCGTGATCGCGGGGTGTGCAGTCGTCCTCCCCAGCCCTTTCCTCACAGAAACCTCAACTGGCCCGTGAATCAGGTGAATTCTTCCGGCCTCCCGGCCGCTCACCCGCCTGACGCCCGCCCGGCGCCCTCCCGCGCCGCCCCCGCTCAGCCGCCTTACAGCCGGTTTACGCGCGTTCGGGGCAGGATGGATACGCACAGTCAGTGCGCAGAAACCGCCTTGTCCGCGTGCGGGAGCAGGGCCCAGGAAAGGACTTACGGACGTGCGCGTACTCGTCGTCGAGGACGAGCAGCTTCTCGCGGACGCGGTGGCCACCGGCCTGCGCCGCGAGGCCATGGCGGTCGACGTCGTGTACGACGGCGCCGCGGCACTGGAGCGCGTCGGGGTCAACGACTACGACGTCGTGGTGCTCGACCGGGACCTTCCCCTGGTGCACGGCGACGACGTCTGCCGCAAGATCGTCGAGCTGGGCATGCCCACCCGGATCCTGATGCTCACCGCCTCCGGCGACGTCAGCGACCGCGTCGAGGGCCTGGAGCTCGGCGCCGACGACTACCTGCCCAAGCCCTTCGCCTTCAGCGAGCTCACCGCCCGCGTCCGGGCCCTCGGCCGCCGCACCACCGTCCCGCTCCCGCCCGTCCTGGAGCGCGCCGGCATCAAGCTCGACCCGAACCGCCGCGAGGTCTTCCGCGACGGCAAGGAGGTCCAGCTGGCCCCGAAGGAGTTCGCGGTCCTGGAGGTCCTGATGCGCAGCGAGGGCGCCGTCGTCTCGGCCGAGCAGCTCCTGGAGAAGGCCTGGGACGAGAACACCGACCCGTTCACCAACGTCGTGCGCGTCACGGTCATGACCCTGCGCCGCAAGCTCGGCGAGCCCCCGGTGATCGTCACCGTCCCCGGCTCGGGATACCGGATCTGACCCGATGCCCTCGTCGCCGACCCTCCTGCACACCCCACCGAAGCCGACCTGGGACCCCCGGGACCCGGTCAGGCCGCTGCTGCGTCCGACCATCCGGATACGGCTCACGCTGCTCTACGGCGGGATGTTCCTGATCGCGGGCATCATCCTGCTGGCGATCATCTACCTCTTCACCGCGCAGGCCGTCCGGGACACCACCGCCGAGCTGCCCTTCAAGGTCGTCAGCGGCACGGTGACGGCGACCACCGACTGGTGCGAGCTGCCCGACAAGTCCACCGGCGAGCAGCTCAACAACGCCGTCTCGATGTGTCTGCGGCACCAGAGCGACCTCGCCCTGGACGACCTGCTGCGGCGCTCCCTGTTCGCCCTGCTCGGACTGAGCATCATCGCCTTCGCCTTCGGTTACGCGATGGCCGGCCGGGTGCTCTCCCCGCTCGGCCGGATCACCCGCACCGCCCGCCAGGTGGCCGGAACGGATCTGTCCCGGCGGATCGAGCTGGACGGGCCGGACGACGAGCTCAAGGAGCTCGCCGACACCTTCGACGAGATGCTGGAGCGCCTGGAGCGGGCCTTCAGCGCCCAGCAGCGCTTCGTCGCCAACGCCTCGCACGAACTGCGCACGCCGCTCGCGATCAACCGCACGCTCCTGGAGGTCCAGCTCTCGGACCCGGGGGCGCCGGTGGAGCTCCAGCAGCTCGGCAAGACCCTGCTCGCGACCAACGAGCGCAGCGAGCAGCTGGTCGAGGGCCTGCTCCTGCTCGCCCGCAGCGACAACGAGATCGTCGAGCGCAAGCCGGTCGACCTGGCGGAGGTCGCCTCGCGGGCCATGGACCAGGCGCGTGCCGAGGCCGACGCCAAGGGCGTCGAGTTCCGCGGCGAGCGCGGCCCCGCCGTGGTCCAGGGCAACGGCGTGCTGCTGGAGCGGATCGCCCTGAACCTGGTGCAGAACGCCGTCCGGTACAACGTCCCGGAGGGCGGCTGGGTGGAGGTCGCCACCTCGACGCAGAACGGTCAGGCGGTCCTGGAGGTCTCCAACACGGGGCCTGTGGTCCCGGCGTACGAGATCGACAACCTTTTCGAGCCATTCCGGCGCCTCCGTCAGGAGCGCACCGGCAGCGACAAGGGGGTCGGCCTCGGCCTGTCGATCGCCCGCTCCGTCGCGCGGGCCCACGGCGGCCGTATCATCGCCGAGCCGCGCGAGGGCGGAGGCCTCGTGATGCGTGTCACTCTGCCGATCTGACACACTGACCGAGCCGACCGGTTTTGTTCGCTTTGCGCGGAATTTCCGGTTCTCATTCCTGAGACGGTCCTGTGTGATCGATCACAGGAATGGGTGTCTGGTCCTCCACTCTCCGTGATCGCGAATTCCCTCGGAAAACCCGTAAAAGTCCGGGTTTCCGGGGGTCTGAATGACGGGAAGTACACGGGGTGGCACCTGTGAGGGAGGGTCGCCGGACCGTGTACGGTCCGCTTCGCCACCCAAAGCCGGTCACTCGTGAGAGGGCGGATTGGGTGTCGATTGAGTAACAGACCTTGATGTGAGGCAAAATCTCCGCCTCGGGTCGGGCACAAGTCCGGCCTCTCACGCGTTACGTGCGCTGGAGACACCGCAAACCACCCAGAGGGGGAGAGCGACATGGCAACGGATTACGACACCCCACGCAAGACCGACGACGACGTCGACTCGGACAGCCTTGAGGAACTGAAGGCCCGCCGGAACGACAAGTCGACCTCGACCGTCGACGTCGACGAGTTCGAGGCCGCCGAGGGCCTCGAGCTCCCGGGCGCAGACCTCTCGAACGAGGAGCTGGCCGTCCGGGTCCTGCCCAAGCAGGCCGACGAGTTCACCTGCATGAGCTGCTTCCTCGTGCACCACCGCAGCCAGCTGGCTCGGGAGAAGAACGGTCAGCCGATCTGCCGCGACTGCGACTGAGATCGAGTGACCGTGGCAGGCGACACACCGTCTCGGAAGCGGCGGCTCCGGCTCCCCGGGAGGTCGGAGGCGTACCAGGGCGGCTCGGGCTCGGCAGAGGGCGTCAACGACGCTCCCTCCGCCGTGCACTCCGCCCCCCTGCCCACACCTGGCGCACGTGACGACGAGCGAGGCCCCGCGGCCTCGCTCGAAGCAGCGGACGCGCCGCACAGGGCCGACGGCAGGCCCGCCCCGGACCACCTGCCCGTCCCCGGCCACCGGGACGGCCACACCGAGGGCACCCTCGAAGCCACCTCCGGCGAAGACGCCGGCAGTGAGGCCATCGGCAGGACCGCCAGGAGCGGCGTCCTGCGACGCGTCGCCAACCCCGCGCGCGTCCAGCTCGACCGCATCAAGCTCGACAGCGCGCGCATCGACGCCGTACGGCGCGGCGTGAAGCGCGGCGGTCAGGGCGCCAAGGCCGGCCTCGGCTACCTCGCGGACCGCGTCATCGAGATCGCCCCGCGCGTGCCCGTACGCGACCTGCCGACCCTGCGCCGGCAGTTCCCCGGCCTCGGGCCCGAACAGATCGCCCACAGACTGATCAGCGGCGCGGCCAACGCCAGTGCCACCGTCGGAGCGGGCATCGGCGCCGCCGCCATGCTGCCCGTGCCGCCCGCGATGCCCGCCGAGCTGGCCGCGGAGATCACCGGCGTCGCCGCCGTCGAGCTGAAGCTCATCGCCGAGCTGCACGAGGTCTACGGCCTGCGACCGCAGGGGACCCTCACCCAGCGCTCGACCGCCTACCTCACCGCCTGGGCGGAGGAGCGCGGCATCGACCCCACCCGGCCCACCACCGTCAACGCGGCACTGGGCGGTCAGCTCAAGCGCGAACTGCGCCAGCAGATCATGAAGCGCATGGTGCGCAACCTGCCGAACCTCACCCCGTTCATGGTGGGCGCGGCCGTCGGCGCCGTCATGAACCGGCGCGACACCAAGAAGCTCGCCGGGCGCGTCCGCAAGGACCTGCGCGCCCGCCAGATCCCCTGGGACGCCCTCCCGGCCCTGCCTCCCCTGGAGCAGCCGGAGAACCCCAAGGAGATCGACTTCTAGGCGCGCCCGGAGGGCCTTCCGGGGCCCTCCGTGGGACTCCCGTAGGTCTCGGCGGCCTCAGGCCGCCGAGGCCTCGTTCCGGGCCGCCTCCAGGGCCGCTGCCAGCCCCTCCGGGTCCCGGGTGGACACGTAGACGTACGGCGTGGGGTCCGCCGGGTCCGTCACCTCGACCCGCACCGCCGTGGGCACATAGCTGCGCATCAGCATGAACGCCCGCGGGTCGGCCTTGTACGTGCGCCAGGCGCGCGCCTCCTCGGCGTCCAGCACCTCGGGCGTCCCCAGCACCGACGCCGGAATCCTCGCGTCCCCGGCGACCAGCGAACCGGCCACCACCCGGACCCGGGCCGAGCCGTACGACGAGACGCCCACCGCGGCGAGCGCCGCCGCGGCGATCAGACCGCCGAGGGTCGGCACCGTGCCCAGCGGGAACATGACCAGAGCGCCGGAGAGACCGATGAGACCGGCGATGAGCCACCAGGAGCGGGGCGCGGTCAGGCGTTCGTCGAAGGCCGGGGCGGTCGGGGGCACGGAAGGCTGCTGCATGCCCCAAGCTTGGCACGGCGAGACCCTTGCCCGGCCGCGCGGGTAAGGTCTGCGCCTGTGACTGGAACATCTGCCGCTCTCACGCCGCCGGCCGACGCCATACCGCCGGTACGCCACCCCGACGCGCCCGCCCCCGGCGAGCTGCTCGGTGCGCACTACGAGTACTGCTTCGGGTGCGGCGGCGGGCAGCCCCACAGGCTGCACCTGGAGGCGCGGGCGGGCGAGGGCGTGACGGTCACCGCGGAGTTCACCGTGACGACCGACCACCAGGGCGCCCCGGGCCTCGCGCACGGCGGCGTCCTCGCCACCGCGCTCGACGAGACCCTCGGCTCCCTGAACTGGCTGCTGCGGGTCATCGCCGTGACCGGCCGCCTGGAGACCGACTTCGCCAGACCCGTACCCGTCGGCACCGTGCTCCATCTCCAGGCCGAGGTCACCGCCGTGCACGGCCGCAAGATCTACTCGACCGCCGTCGGCCGGATCGGCGGGCCCGAAGGCCCCGTCGCCGTCCGCGCCGACGCCCTCTTCATCGAGGTCAAGGTCGACCACTTCATCGACAACGGCCGCCCGGAGGAGATCCGGGCCGCCATGGCCGACCCCGACCAGGTCAGGCGCGCCCGCGCCTTCGAGGTGAACCCCTGATGCGCAATCCCGTCGACGTACTCATCCGCCGCGTGGACCCGGAGGTGCCGATCCCCGCGTACGGCCACCCCGGCGACGCCGGCGCCGACCTGGTGACCACCGAGGCCGCCGAGCTCGCCCCGGGGGAGCGGGCCGTGCTGCCCACCGGAGTCTCCATCGCGCTGCCCGACGGCTACGCCGCCTTCGTGCACCCGCGCTCCGGTCTCGCGGCCCGCTGCGGAGTCGCGCTCGTGAATGCCCCGGGGACGGTCGATGCCGGGTACCGTGGAGAGATCAAGGTGATCGTGGTCAACCTGGACCCGCGCGAGAGCGTGCGGTTCGAGCGGTTCGACCGGATCGCCCAGCTCGTCGTCCAGCAGGTCGAGAAGGTGCGCTTCCACGAGGTCGCGGAGCTTCCCGGCTCCGCGCGGGCCGAGGGGGGCTTCGGGTCCACCGGCGGTCATGCCGCCGTGGACGGCACTACGGGTGGGAATCGATACGCTTCGGTCGTATCCGACCGGGAAGGACAGTGACGTGTTCGGACGTCGCAAGAAGAGCGGTGCCGATGACGCCGCGGGCCAGGCCGAGCAGGTCGTCGACGCGGTGACCCCCGAGGACGGGGCGGACGCGACCGACGCTGCCGAGGGGCAGCGCCGGGTGAACCTTCCGCCGGCGCCCCGGCCCGACGGTCCCTGGGACATCTCCGAGGTCGGCAAGCCCGAGGAGGGCCGCGTCGACCTCGGCGGCATGTTCGTGCCCGGCGTCGAGGGCATGGAGCTGCGTGTGGAGGTGGCGGGCGACGCGATCGTCGCGGCCACCGTCGTGCTGCGCGACAGCGCCGTCCAGCTACAGGCCTTCGCCGCGCCCAAGAAGGAGGGCATCTGGGGCGAGGTCCGCGAGGAGATCGCGAACGGCATCACCCAGCAGGGCGGTGTCATCGACGAGGTCGAGGGTCCGCTGGGATGGGAGCTGCGCGCCCAGGTGCCCGTGCAGCTGCCGGACGGCAACCGGGGCGTCCAGCTCGTGCGCTTCGTCGGCGTCGACGGGCCCCGCTGGTTCCTGCGCGGTGTGATCTCCGGTCAGGGCGCGGTGCAGCCCGAGGCCGCCGGTCTCCTGGAGCAGATCTTCCGGGACACCGTGGTCGTCCGTGGCGAGGGCCCGATGGCCCCGCGTGACCCGATCGTCCTCAAGCTGCCGAACGACGCCCAGATGGTGCCGGACGGCGTGCAGCAGGAGGACCAGGGCGGCTCCCGCTTCTCGGGCGGCATGGGCCAGCTGCAGCGCGGCCCGGAGATCTCCGAGATCCGCTGACGCAGACGCAGACGCTGACGCAGACGCAGACGCCGATGCCGTGCGAGCGGCGGCTGACAGAGCCCGGTGGCCGCTCCCGAACGGGGGCGGCCACCGGGCTTTCCACAGCCCCGTCCTCCCCGCCGCCGCAAGCCCCCGGCGGGTTGTCCACAGGCCTGGCACGCGTCGCCGCCCTGTGCCCATACTGACGGCGCACGCGTTCGATCCAGGGGGGTATCACGGTGAGCGACAGCAACGCGCGGACCGGCACGGCCGTCGTCGACGACCCGGCCGGCGCGCCGATGGTCAGGGTGGAGAACCTGCACCGCTCGTACGGGACAGGGGCAGCCGCCGTGCACGCCCTGCGTGGCGTGTCCTTCGACATCCCACGCGGCGAGCTGGTCGCCCTGAAGGGCCGCTCGGGTTCCGGCAAGACGACCCTGCTCAACCTCGTGGGCGGCCTCGACACCGCCGACCAGGGACGCGTCGTCATCGACGGCACCGACCTCGCCCGGCTCGGCGAGGAAGGCCTCCTGCAGCTGCGCCGGGACCGGATCGGATTCATCTTCCAGTCCTTCGGCCTCATACCGATCCTGACCGCCGCCGAGAACGTCGGCGTGCCGATGCGGCTGCGCGAGGCCGATCCCCGGGAGCGCGAGGAGCGGGTCGCCCTGCTGCTCTCCCTCGTGGGGCTCGCCGATCACGCCGCCCAGCGCCCCGGAGAGCTCTCCGGCGGACAGCAGCAGCGGGTCGCCATCGCCCGCGCCCTCGCCAACCGGCCCGCGCTGCTGATCGCCGACGAGCCGACCGGACAGCTGGACGCCGAGACCGGCCTCGCGGTCATGGAGCTGCTCCGTGCCGTGGTGCGCAGCGAGGGCTGCACGGCCCTGGTCGCCACCCACGACTCCCAGCTCCTCGGCCTCGCCGACCGGGTCCTGGAGCTGCGCGACGGCGAGATCATCGAGCACTGAGACGGCGAGCTCAGGCGAATCGAGCGCCGGAGGCGGCGAGCTCGTCGAGCACCGAGACAGCGCGCGTCAGGATCACGTCAATACGTCCCCGCCGGGTCCGTACCCGTGCGGAATGTCCGATTGGCTGGACGTAAGGTCATGGGCATGGGACGCGGCACACTACGGATCTACCTGGGAGCGGCACCGGGCGTCGGCAAGACGTACGCGATGCTGTCCGAGGCGCACCGCCGCGTCGAGCGGGGCACCGACGTCGTGGTCGCGTTCGTGGAGCACCATGACCGGCCCCGCACCGAGGTGATGCTCCACGGCCTGGAGCGGATACCCCGGCGGCGGATCGAGTACCGCGGCACCGACTTCACGGAGATGGACGTGGACGCGGTGCTCGCCCGGCGGCCGGCGGTCGCGCTCGTCGACGAACTCGCGCACACCAACGTGCCGGGCTCGCGGAACGCCAAGCGCTGGCAGGACGTCGAGGAGCTCCTCGCGGCCGGGATCGACGTCGTCTCGACCGTGAACATCCAGCACCTGGAGTCCCTCGGCGACGTCGTCGAGTCGATCACCGGTGTGCGGCAGCGGGAGACCGTGCCGGACGAGGTGGTGCGGCGGGCCGACCAGATCGAGCTGGTCGACATGTCGCCGCAGGCCCTGCGGCGGCGCATGGCGCACGGCAACATCTACAAGCCGGACAAGGTCGACGCGGCCCTGTCCAACTACTTCCGGCCCGGCAACCTCACGGCGCTGCGCGAGCTGGCACTGCTGTGGACCGCCGACCGGGTCGACGAGTACCTGCGCTGGTACCGCGGCGAGCACGACATCCGCTCCACCTGGCAGGCGCGCGAGCGGATCGTCGTCGGCATCACCGGCGGCCCGGAGGGCCGCACGCTGATCCGCCGGGCCGCGCGGCTCGCGGAGAAGGGCGCGGGCGGCGAGGTCCTCGCCGTGTACGTCTCCCGCAGCGACGGACTGACCTCCGCCTCTCCGAAGGAGCTCGCGGTTCAGCGGACCCTCGTCGAGGATCTGGGCGGAACGTTCCACCATGTCGTCGGCGACGACGTGCCCCACGCGCTCCTGGAATTCGCGCGCGGCGTGAACGCCACGCAGATCGTGCTCGGCTCCAGCCGCCGCCGCACCTGGCAGTACGTCCTCGGGCCCGGCGTGGGCCAGACCGTGGCCCGTGAGTCGGGCCCCGACCTCGACGTCCACATCGTCACCCACGAGGAGGCCGCCAAGGGCCGTGGACTGCCCGTCGCCCGCGGCGCCCGCCTCGGCCGCGCCCGGATCCTCTGGGGCTGGCTGGTCGGCGTCGCCGGGCCCGTGCTGCTCTCCCTGCTGCTCACCCATGTCGACGCGGACCTCGGGCTCGCCAACGACATGCTGCTCTTCCTCACCCTGACAGTGGCCTCCGCCATGCTCGGCGGCTTCCTGCCGGCCCTCGCGTCGGCGGCCATCGGCTCCCTGCTCCTCAACTGGTTCTTCACCCCGCCGCTGCACCGGCTGACCGTCGCCGACCCGCTGAACATCGTGGCCATCGCCGTCTTCTTCGGCGTCGGCATGGCCGTGGCCTCCGTGGTCGACGTGGCCGCCCGCCGCACCCAGCAGGCCGCCCGGCTGCGCGCCGAGTCCGAGGTGCTGTCGTACCTCGCCGGCAGCGTCCTGCGCGGCGAGAGCAGTCTGGAGGCCCTGCTCGAACGGGTCAGGGAGACCTTCTCCATGGACTCCGTCGCCCTCCTGGAGCGCCAGGGCGACCTCGAACCGTGGACCTGCGCCGCGAGCGTCGGCAGCCGTCCCGTGTCGCGGCCCGAGGACGCCGACGTCGACATGCCCGTCGGCGACCACCTGGCGCTCGCCCTCAACGGCCGCGTCCTGCCCGCCGAGGACCGCCGGGTGCTCGGCGCGTTCGCCGCCCAGGCCGCCGTCGTCCTGGACCGCCAGCGGCTCGTCGACGAGGCCGAGGAGGCCCGCAAGCTCGCCGAGGGCAACAAGATCCGCACCTCGCTGCTGGCCGCCGTCAGCCACGACCTGCGCACCCCGCTGGCCGGCATCAAGGCCTCCGTGTCCTCCCTCCGCTCCGACGACGTCGAGTGGTCCGAGGAGGACCGGGCCCTGCTCCTGGAGGGCATCGAGGAGGGCGCCGACCGGCTCGACCACCTCGTGGGGAACCTCCTCGACATGTCCCGGCTACAGACCGGCACCGTCACCCCGCTGATCCGCCCGACCGACCTGGACGAGGTCGTGCCCATGGCGCTCGGCGGAGTCCCCGAGGGCAGTGTCGAGCTCGACATCCCCGAGACGCTGCCCATGGTCGACGTCGACCGCGGCCTCCTCGAACGGGCCGTCGCCAACATCGTCGAGAACGCGGTCAAGTACAGCCCCGACGGCGTCCCGGTCGCCGTCTCCGCCAGCGTCCTCGGCGAGCGCCTCGAACTGCGGGTCACGGACCGCGGCCCCGGGGTCCCGGACGAGGGCAAGGACGGCATCTTCGAGCCGTTCCAGCGCTTCGGCGACGCCCCGCGCGGCGCGGGCGTCGGCCTGGGCCTCGCGGTCGCCCGCGGCTTCGTCGAGGCCATGGGCGGCACCCTCGCCGCCGAGGACACCCCCGGCGGCGGGCTCACCATGGTCCTCACCCTGAGGACCGCCCTGGGCGGCGCCCCGCCGCCCCCGGAACCCGGCGCCGCCACGACGCCCCTCCGCAGCCTCACATGACCCGGACCTCCGCCCCTCCCGGGGCCGCACCCGCGACCGGTGACCGGGTCCCTCGCCCGGCCCGGCCCGTACCCGTGAGTGGTGACCCGGGCCTTCGCCGGCCCCGGCCCGTCCCCGTGCCCCGGGCCTTCGCCCGGCCCGGCCCGTACCCCACCTCGCCGGGCCCGTGACCCACGCGGCAGCGCCGTAGCCGTAGCCATATCCGTAACGACGAGCCGTACACGTACCCGACCAGCCGTACACGTAACGACGAACAGGAAGGTCCTCCTCCATGACCCGGGTCCTCGTGGTCGACGACGAGCCACAGATCGTCCGCGCCCTGGTGATCAACCTCAAGGCGCGGAAGTACGAGGTCGACGCGGCGCCCGACGGCGCCACCGCCCTCCGGCTCGCCGCCGAGCGCCATCCCGACGTCGTCGTCCTGGACCTCGGACTGCCCGACATGGACGGCGTCGACGTGATCAAGGGCCTGCGCGGCTGGACCCGGGTGCCGATCCTCGTGCTGTCCGCCCGGCAGACCTCCGACGAGAAGGTCGAGGCGCTCGACGCGGGCGCCGACGACTACGTCACCAAGCCCTTCGGCATGGACGAGCTGCTGGCCCGGCTGCGCGCCGCGGTCCGCCGGGCCGAGCCGGTCGGCCGCGAGGACGGCGTCGTGGTCGTCGAGACCGCCGGCTTCACGGTCGACCTGGCCGCCAAGAAGGTCCACCGGGACGGCAAGGACGTCCGGCTCACCCCGACCGAGTGGCACCTCCTGGAGGTGCTGGTCCGCAACAGCGGCCGCCTGGTGAGCCAGAAGCAGCTTCTCCAGGAGGTCTGGGGCCCCTCGTACGGCACCGAGACCAACTACCTGCGGGTGTACATGGCGCAGCTGCGCCGGAAGCTGGAGCAGGACCCTTCGCACCCGCGTCACTTCGTCACCGAACCGGGCATGGGCTACCGCTTCGAACACTGACTCCGGTGCCCGTTCCGGTGCGGGGTCCGGGGCCGGGTTCGGTGACGGCGGCGGCCGGTACGCTTTGAGGTATGAGTGCCGCACCGCGTACAGAGAAGCCCGCCGGACGCTTCCGCCGCATGCTCGACCGCCTTTCCACCTCCCAGGCGGAGCTGGAGTCGGTGGAGCTGCAGGAGGACTCCGCGGCCTCGGGGTGCACACGGATCTCCGACTGTTCGGACCGCGAGATAGTCAAGGTGACTGGTACGTTGCGCACGGTCACCCTGCGCCCTCGGGCGGGCGTGCCCGCGCTGGAGGCCGAGCTCTTCGACGGCACGGCGCCGCTGGACGTCGTCTGGCTGGGACGCCGCTCCATCGTGGGCATCGAACCGGGCCGCAAGCTGATCGCCTCCGGCCGCATCTCCATGAGCCACGGCCGGCGGGTCCTCTTCAACCCCAAATACGAGCTCCGACCGCTCGGACAGGAGTAGCCGGTGACGTCAGTCGACAAGCCGACCACCGACCAGGGCGCCGAGGCCGGCCCGGGCACCCCCGACCAGGGGGCCCAGACGGACAAGGCGGTGACCGAGGCCGCGCTGTTCGAGGCCTTCGGCGGAGTCCGCGGCATGGTGGAGACGGTCCTGCCGGGACTGCTCTTCGTCACGATCTACACGATCAACAAGAACCTGCACTTCTCGGCGATCGCCGCGCTCGGGGTCTCGCTCGTCCTCGTCGCCGTCCGGCTGATCCGCCGCGACACCGTCAAGCACGCCTTCAGCGGCGTCTTCGGCGTCGCGTTCGGTGTCGTCTTCGCGATGATGACCGGCAACGCCAAGGACTTCTACCTGCCGGGCATGCTGTACACGCTCGGCCTCGGCCTCGCGTACATCATCACGACCCTGGCCGGCGTGCCGCTGATCGGTCTGATCCTCGGCCCGGTCTTCAAGGAGAACCTCTCCTGGCGCACCCGTAACCCGGGCCGCAAGAAGGCCTACGCGAAGGCCAGCTGGGCCTGGGGCCTGATCCTCCTCGCCAAGTGCGCGATCCTCTTCCCGCTCTACTGGTGGGCGGACACCACCCAGCTCGGCTGGGTCCTCGTCGCCCTCAAGATCCCGCCGTTCCTGCTCGCGGTCTACTTGACCTGGGTGTTCCTCGCCAAGGCGCCGCCGCCGATCGACGTGTTCGCGGAGATGGAGGCCGAGGAGAAGGCCGAGAAGGAGCGCAAGGCCGCGGCCCAGGGCGGCCGCTCGGAGCGGTAGCCCCTCGCGGTAGCCCTCGTCTGCACGGAAGACCCTGAAACGGAAAGGGGCCCGGGACCTGTGACAGGTCCCGGGCCCCTTCCGCGTACCGTACGCGCTCCGGACGCGGCGCTGTTCGCGCTATTCGGCGCTCTCCCGGCGGACCGAGAGCAGCTCCTCCAGCTGCTCCTCGCGGGCCTGCGTGGCCACGAACAGCAGCTCGTCACCCGCCTCCAGGGTCTCCTCCGGGCTCGGGGTGAGGACCCGGGAGCCGCGGATGATGGTCACCAGGGAGGTGTCCTGCGGCCAGGCGACGTCCCCGACCTGCGTGCCCGCGATCGCCGACTCCGGCGGCAGCGTCAGCTCCACCAGGTTCGCGTCGCCGTGGCTGAAGCGCAGCAGCCGGACCAGGTCGCCGACGCTCACCGCCTCCTCGACCAGGGCGGACATCAGGCGCGGCGTCGAGACGGCGACGTCCACGCCCCAGGCCTCGTTGAACAGCCACTCGTTCTTCGGGTTGTTGACCCGGGCGACCACGCGCGGCACGCCGTACTCGGTCTTGGCGAGCAGCGAGACGACCAGGTTCACCTTGTCGTCGCCGGTCGCCGCGATGACCACGTTGCAGCGCTGCAGCGCGGCCTCGTCCAGCGACGTGATCTCGCAGGCGTCGGCGAGCAGCCACTCCGCCTGCGGCACCCGCTCCACCGAGATGGCGGTCGGCGCCTTGTCGATGAGGAGGACCTCGTGGCCGTTCTCCAGGAGCTCGCCCGCGATGGAACGGCCCACCGCGCCCGCGCCCGCAATAGCGACACGCATCAGTGACCGCCCTCCTCGGGACCCTCGGCGAAGGCCGCCTCGACCTTGTCGATCTCGTCCGTGCGCATCATCACGTGCACGAGGTCGCCCTCCTGCAGCACCGTCTGAGAGGTCGGCAGAATCGCTTCGCCCAGCCGGGTGAGAAAGGCCACGCGCACGCCCGTCTCCTCCTGGAGCCGGCTGACCTTGTGGCCGATCCACGCGGAAGAGGTGTGCACCTCGGCGAGCTGCACTCCGCCGCTCGGGTCACGCCACAGCGGCTCCGCGCCCGAGGGCAGCAGCCGGCGCAGCATCTGGTCGGCGGTCCAGCGGACCGTGGCGACCGTCGGGATGCCCAGACGCTGGTACACCTCGGCGCGCCGCGGGTCGTAGATGCGGGCGGCCACGTTCTCGATGCCGAACATCTCGCGCGCGACCCGCGCGGCGATGATGTTCGAGTTGTCGCCGCTGCTCACCGCGGCGAAGGCACCGGCTTCCTCGATGCCCGCCTCACGAAGAGTGTCCTGGTCGAAGCCCACACCCGTGACCCGGCGTCCGCCGAAGCCCGAACCCAGCCGGCGGAAGGCCGTCGGGTCCTGGTCGACGACCGCGACGGTGTGCCCCTGCTGTTCGAGGGTCTGCGCGAGAGCGGCTCCCACTCGCCCGCAGCCCATGATGACGATGTGCACGTCCCCTTACCCCGCACTCCTGATCGTCTTGCTGACCTGCGAATACACCCTGCTCACAACTTTCCTGGCCCGTATGGCCCGGGCCGTGGCGGACACGCACAGGCGTGCGCTCCGGTCCGAGCTTATGCGGCAACCCTGACGCCGACCCAGCCGAGGTGGCGATCAGCCCATTCGGGCGGGGAGCTGGGAGATTCGGTGCGGATCGGGGTGATGGTCCTCGTGGCCTGTTTCGAACGCTTACGATCCTCTGTTGTGTCCAAACTGACCGACGTGCCCAAACGGATCCTCATCGGACGGGCCCTGCGCAGCGACAAGCTCGGCGAGACCCTCCTCCCCAAGCGGATCGCCCTTCCCGTCTTCGCCTCCGACCCGCTGTCCTCGGTGGCGTACGCACCGGGCGAGGTCCTGCTCGTCCTCTCCGTCGCGGGCCTGTCGGCCTACCACTTCAGCCCGTGGATCGCGCTCGCCGTCGTCGTGCTGATGTTCACGGTCGTCGCCTCGTACCGGCAGAACGTGCACGCGTACCCGAGCGGCGGCGGCGACTACGAGGTCGCCACGACCAACCTGGGACCCAAGGCCGGACTGACCGTCGCCAGCGCCCTGCTCGTCGACTACGTCCTCACCGTCGCGGTCTCCATCTCCTCGGGCATCGAGAACCTCGGCTCCGCCGTGCCGTTCGTCGTCGAGCACAAGGTGGCCTCGGCGGTCGCCGTCATCGTGCTGCTGACCCTGATGAACCTCCGCGGAGTGAAGGAGTCCGGCGGCCTCTTCGCCATCCCGACGTACGTCTTCGTCTTCGGCGTCTTCGCCATGATCGTCTGGGGTGCCTGGCGCGGTCTCGTCCTCGACGAGACCATGACCGCCCCCACCGCGGGCTTCGAGATCAAGGCCGAACACGAGGGCCTGGCCGGCTTCGCCCTGCTCTTCCTGCTGCTGCGCGCCTTCTCCTCCGGCTGTGCGGCGCTCACCGGCGTCGAGGCCATCTCCAACGGCGTGCCCGCCTTCCGCAAGCCCAAGTCGAAGAACGCGGCCACCACGCTGGCGCTCATGGGCGGCCTCGCCGTCACCATGTTCTGCGGCATCATCTTCCTGGCCATGGCCACCGACGTCCGCATGGCCGAGAACCCCGCGCACGACCTGCTCCGGGACGGCAAGCCGGTCGGCGAGGGCTACGTCCAGGACCCGGTGATCTCCCAGGTCGCCGCCGCCGTCTTCGGCGACGGGACGTTCTTCTTCGTCCTGCTGGCCGCCGCCACCGCGCTCGTCCTCTTCCTGGCCGCGAACACCGCGTACAACGGCTTCCCGCTCCTCGGCTCGATCCTCGCCCAGGACCGCTACCTGCCCCGCCAGCTGCACACCCGGGGCGACCGCCTCGCCTTCTCCAACGGCATCGTCCTGCTCGCCGGCGCCGCCGCGCTGCTCGTCTGGATCTACGGGGCGGACTCGACCCGGCTGATCCAGCTCTACATCGTCGGCGTCTTCGTCTCCTTCACGCTCAGCCAGGTCGGCATGGTCCGGCACTGGAACCGGCACCTGAAGACCGAGAAGGACACCGCCAAGCGCCGCCACATGATCCGCTCCCGCGCGATCAACGCCTTCGGCGCCTTCTTCACCGGCCTCGTCCTGGTCGTCGTCCTCGCCACCAAGTTCACCCACGGCGCCTGGGTCGCCCTGCTCGGCATGGTGATCTTCTACGTGACGATGACCGCGATCCGCCGGCACTACGACTCCGTCGCCGACGAGATCCGGGCCGCCGAGGAGCGCCCCGACGAGTACGTCCGGCCCTCCCGGGTCCGCTCCGTCGTCCTCGTCTCCAAGCTCCACAAGCCCACCCTGCGCGCCCTCGCCTACGCCAAGCTGCTGCACGCCAACGAGCTGGAGGCGCTCACCGTCAACGTCGACCCGGCCGAGACGAAGGCGCTGAAGGAGGAGTGGGAGCGGCGCGGCATCAACGTGCCGCTGAAGATCCTCGACTCGCCGTACCGCGAGATCACCCGGCCGGTCATCGAGTACGTGAAGAACCTCCGCAAGGAGAGCCCGCGCGACGCCGTCTCGGTCTACATCCCCGAGTACGTCGTCGGCCACTGGTACGAGCACCTGCTCCACAACCAGAGCGCCCTGCGCCTGAAGGGCCGGCTCCTCTTCACCCCGGGCGTGATGGTGACCTCGGTCCCGTACCAGCTCCAGTCCTCCGAGGCCGCGAAGAAGCGGGCGCGCAAGCGCCAGGAGTGGAACGCGCCGGGCTCGGTGCGCCGCGGCCCGGTCGAGAAGGGCCAGAAGGAAACGGCCGGAAAGAGCAACTAGACTGGTGGGCTGCCGTCCGAACGGCGGCCCACCGTCACTTTTCCCTTGGAGCTCCCCGCCATGCAGAACACCCCTGTCGAGTCGCTGGTCGGGGAGGAGTACGAGGTCGAGGTCGGCCCGGTCGCCCACGGCGGTCACTGCATCGCCCGTACGGAGGCCGGGCGGGTGCTGTTCGTCCGCCACGCGCTGCCGGGGGAGCGGGTCCTGGCCCGGGTCACGGAGGGCGAGGAGACCTCCCGCTTCCTGCGCGCCGACGCGGTGGAGATCATCACGCCCTCCAAGGACCGCATCGAGGCGCCCTGCCCCTTCGCGGGTCCCGGCAAGTGCGGCGGCTGCGACTGGCAGCACGCGAAGCCCGGCGCCCAGCGCCGGCTGAAGGGCGAGGTCATCGCCGAGCAGCTGAAGCGGCTCGCGGGCCTGACGCCGGAGGAGGCCGGCTGGGACGGCACGGTGGTGCCGGCCGAGGGCGACAAGCTTCCCGCGGGCGAGGTCCCGCAGTGGCGCACGCGCGTCCAGTACGCGGTCGACGAGGAGGGCCGGGCGGGCCTGCGCAAGCACCGCTCGCACGAGGTCGAGGTGATCGACCACTGCATGATCGCGGCGCAGGGCGTCTCGGAACTCGGCATCGAGAAGCGCACCTGGGAGGGCATGGCGTCGATCGAGGCGATCGCCGCGACCGGCTCCCAGGACCGCCAGGTGATCCTCACCCCGCGCCCGGGCGCCCGGCTGCCCCTCGTGGAGCTGGACAAGCCGGTCTCGGTCCTGCGCGTCGAGGAGAAGGACGGCGGCGTCCACCGCGTCCACGGCCGCCCCTTCGTCCGCGAGCGCGCCGACGACCGCACCTACCGCGTCGGCAACGGCGGCTTCTGGCAGGTCCACCCGAAGGCGGCCCAGACCCTCGTCCTCGCCGTGATGCAGGGCCTGCTCCCGCGCAAGGGCGAGACGGCCCTCGACCTCTACTGCGGCGTCGGCCTCTTCGCGGGCGCCCTCGCCGACCGCCTCGGCGAGACGGGCGCGGTCCTCGGCATCGAGTCCGGCAAGCGCGCGGTGGAGGACGCCCGCCACAACCTGGCCGACTACCCGCGCGTCCGCATCGAACAGGGCAAGGTCGAATCGGTCCTTCCGCGCACCGGCATCACGGACGTCGACCTCATCGTCCTGGACCCCCCGCGCGCCGGCGCCGGCAAGCAGACCGTCCACCACCTGTCGGAACTCGGCGCCCGCCGCATCGCCTACGTGGCCTGCGACCCGGCGGCCCTGGCCCGCGACCTGGCGTACTTCAGGGAGGGCGGCTACAGGGTGCGGACGCTGCGGGCGTTCGACCTGTTTCCGATGACGCATCATGTGGAGTGCGTGGCGATTCTGGAGCCTGCCGAAAAAGGCCGCTGACCTGCAACTTTGTTGAGTGTGCATTATGTGCGTTACGCGCGTTACGGGCGACCTCTTGACGCATGTTCGACGCACGTGACGCACGTGACGCACGTTCGACGCATGAATGGCCCGTTGTCCGGCCCTTCGCTTCTCGACCGTGACGTTCCGTGATGCGGAGGTGGGTGTCGGACGGATGCCGTGTCAGGGGCCGTAGGAGCTTCAGTGCCCGAGGAAGAGCTTCAGGTCGTCGGCTCGTGGTTCGGGGAGGTCGGCACCCGGGGCGGCGTGCTCAGCGGGTCGAGGTGCGCCATGGTGGCTGCCGCCCAGTCGATTCATGCCTGGGATTCGGTTCGGGTTTGGCCCAGCGGCATGGTCTCGACGGTGTGCCTGCTTCGATCTCGTCGAGGCGCCTGCGTTAGGCGGCTTCGCCGCGAAGGGTGACCTCCTGTGTGAACTCGGCGAGCTGGTCTTCGAGGGAAGACGGTCGGGGTGCCTAGGCCCGCACGACGCGGAACGCCGAAGGGGCGCCCGGTGGGAACCGGGCGCCCCTTCGGCGTTGTCCTTCCGTACCGCTTCTGTCGCTCAGAGGGGCGGCAGGCCGTCCTCGTACCCCACGACCTCGAAGGTCCGGAGCATCTTGGACACGCTTTCCCTGATTGTTCCCCTCAGGAGGGGGATCGCGTTGACCAGGTACTCCCGGTCGTCGAGCAGGCTCTCCAGGACCTGGAAGTACACGGCGCCGCGGGTGTGCTCGGTGTCGATCGCGTAGACCTCCTCGACGAAGCCGAAGCACCTGCGCAGAAGGTCCTCGTCCCGCTCCGGCGTCGCCAGGGCGGGCTGGAGTACGGTCCTCACCAGTCCGTCGAGCAGGTTCCCGTAGAGGTCCGCCCCGGTGTCCGAGACCGGCAGCGCCTCACCCGGCCGGAGGCCGTACTTCTCCTCGAAGAAGGGCCTCGTCTCGGGAACCGTCTCGACCATGCGCGCGAGGATCTCGTCCGGGGTCACAGCTGATCTCCTCTCTCTGTCAGTAGTAGACAACGGGACACTCGCCGAACATGCCGCAGCGGAAGGTGAGCCCGGTTGCCGCCTCCGACATCCCCAAGGGGTCCAGGACCGATTCGAGAGTCGATTTGGACGCTTCTGCCCAACCGTAGTTGTAGACGTCCACGGGGTAGGACAGGACGGCGGCTCCGCTGCCGATGATGCCGAAGGCCTTGCCGAACCCTCGCAGGTTCTTCGCGTCGCCCTTCGGCTTGGGTGCCTTGTACGGGACGGGCTCGAATTGCTGTCCGGTGATCTCGGAGAGCGCTGCCGTCTTCAGGACCTCGGTCCGGGCCTTCTGCATGGCCCGCTTCATCCCTGGGTCACCGTCCACCACCGCCGCGACGTTGCCGGTCTTGTCGGGTGCGGTGAGGGCGTTCCACAGCTCGGCCGCCTCCGCGCGGGCCAGTTTCACGTCGGCGTCACTGAGGAGGGCCTTCTCGGCCTGAGCGGGCTTCATCAGTCCGGCCCGGGCCCTGTCGTTCGCCTCCAGGGCGTCCCCGAGACCCTTCATAGTCTCCCAGCCCTTCTGGACGTGCCACTGTGAGACGCCGTCCAGCCGCGTACCCGTGTTCATCTCGTGGAGCAGGGCCGTCGCGATCTTCCCGTCTCCGTAGACCTTCTGGGCCTGGGGCTTGGCGTAGATCTGCGCGAGCAGACCCTGGAGGACCGGGCTCGCCGCGGTGGGCACGGGAGCGCGCGGCTTGTTGGCGTCGGGAATGAAGGTGGTGACGGGAGGAAGGGGAGCGCCCGCCCGCTGGTCCCTGCGCTGGCGCTCCCAGTAGTCGTACTCCTCCGGGTCGCGCAGGCCCGTCGGGTCACTGCGGGAGATCGGACTGTTGTGGCTGTACGCGTATCCGTTCATCTGGAGCGGGTCGGCGTGGTCCACGACCGGGTCGGCGGAGACGAAGCGGCCGGCGGCCTGGTCGTATTCGCGTGCCCCCATGTGGGTCAGGCCGGAGGCGTCGTCGATGCCGACACCCAGGTAGGAGCGGTTGTTCGGCCAGGCGGAGGGCTTGGCGCCGCGCAGTTCGCCGTACGGCTTGAAGGTCCGGCGCGTGATGGGCTGCCCTGCCGTCAGAGCGATGACCGTGTTCACGGTTCCCTGGTGGTCGGCGAGGAGCACGTCCAGCTTGTGGCCGGTCGCGGCCCCGTTCACCGTGGACCGGATGATCGTCGGGGCGCCGGACTGGGCGTAGGCCCGGGTGGCCCGGGTGACCTTGCCCGCGGCGGTGGTCAGCTCGGTCTCGCCCAGGTAGAGGACGCTGCCCGTAGGCGTGTTCTCCAGCAGGCGGTTGCCCTGCGCGTCGTAGACGTATTTCGTCGTGACGCCGTTGTCCTTGATGGTGCCCAGGCGGTTCTCCTCGGTCCACGTCAGGTCCTGGGTGCCGCCCGGCAGGGTGCGGGTGGTGGTGTTGCCCGAGGCGTCGTACATGTACGTGCTCGTGCCCCCCGCCTGCGTGGAGGCGACCGAGGTCATGGTGTGCGGCTGCGCCAGGTATGACGGGATGGTCCCGTTGCCCGTGACGATTTTGCCGTAGCCGTAGGTGTTCTTGACGTCCTTGGCCGTGTCGCCCGCGATGTCGTGCGCGAGCAGCGTGGCGCGGTTGCCGATGACGTCGAAGGTGTAGCTGTCCCAGTAGCCGGTCGCACCGCCCGAGACGGTTCCGGCGACGGGAGCGGCGCTCTTCAGGGAGTCGGTGAGCGCCGCGTCCGGGGCCGTGGCGTCACCGACGGTGTCCGGCGCGTCCGCGACCGGGCCGCGGGCGGCCTTGGCGTCGGACCGGTAGCCCCAGGACCAGCCGCCCGGGCTCTGGCAGGCGGCGCCGCCGGCCGCGTTCGCCAGGTTCGAGGACCAGGCGTGGACGAGCTCGCCCAGCGCGTCGTAGGTGTAGCACTGGTTGTCGTTGGTGGAGGTGCCCGCGTCGGTCATCTTGCGGCCGAGCGAGGTGATCTTGCCCGAGTGGTCGTACGAATAGCGGGTGTCCAGCACCCGGTAGGAGTTGGCGGTCTCCCGGTCCACGACGGTACGGCGGACCTGCCGGGTGTTGTCGTGCAGGAAGTTCGTCGTCCACACCCGGTGCGGCTGCGGGCCGCTGACGGTCCGCAGGGGCTCGCCGTACGGCGAGTAGGTGACGTCCGCCGTGTACCAGGTGGCACCCGAGGTGGACTCGGCCAGGCCGTCGCTGTTGTAGCGGGTGACGACCTTCTCCGCGGCGAGGCCGCCTGCCGCCGGAAGGGTGGCGGTGAGGAGCTTGCCGCTCGGGGTGTAGGTGTACGTGTAGCCGTACGTGCCCGAGACGCCGGTGGTCATCGGGTTCGCCGGAATCACGGTCTCCCGGCCGGTGGGCCGGTTGCCCATGTCGTATCCGGTGACGCGGCTGATGTAGTCGCCGCCGGCGTCGTGCCTGACCGAGGCGACGGGCAGGCCCAGGCCGTTCGGCAGCGAGTCGTAGGTGAACTCCTTGGCCGGAGCGGCGCTGGCGGAGCCGTAGCGCACGGCGGTCACCCGGCTGAGCTCGTCGTACGAGGTGAACGTGGAGCTGCGCTGGTCGACGATGCCCGTGACGCGGTCGGCCTCGTCGTAGGTCATCGTGGCGGTACCGGAGTCGGGGTCGGTCTTCTCGACGACTCGGTGGCGGGCGTCGAAGGTGAACGACCAGGCGTTGCCCGCCGGGTCGCTGATCTTGGTGCGGTTGCCTCTGGCGTCGTACTCGTACGTGGTACCGCGCGACAGCGTCGAGGTGGTGTTGGTGTACTGCAGGATCTTCGTCACCCGGCCAAAGGCGTCCCGGTACGTCTTGGTGGCCGGATCGCTGACGCCCGCGGGGCGGATGTACGTGGTGTTGTCGCCGTACGTCGTGGTGCCGTTGTGCAGGAACGTGTCACCGTGGTATGTGGCCACGCGCACCGTGCGCTCCAGGCCGTCGTAGAACGTCCTGGTGAGGCTCGGCACGAGCGTGTTGGACTTGCGCTTGAACAGCCGGGTGTTCGGGGAGCCCAGGGTGAGGTACTCGCTGGTCTTCTCCCAGACCAGGCCGTGGTCGTTGTAGCGGGTGTCCACGATGATCCGGCCGGGGCCGTGGGCCTCGGACTGGGTCTGGACCTGCCGCATCAGGCCGTCGTAGATCGTGACGTGGGTGTCGTAGGTCCCGTTGTCCTTGATGGTCTTGACGGTCACGGCGGACGGCTTGAGGACCGTCGGGGACGCGTCGGCCATCTGGTAGGAGATCTCCACGTCCGGTGTCTGGGTGCCGGACGAGCGGGCAACCGACCAGCCCTTCACGAGCCGGCCGAAGACGTCGTACTCGTTGCGCACCACACGGCCGTTGGGGTCCGTGACGGTGAGCGGCAGGCCGCGTCCCGGGTCGACGGTCGTGACCGTCCGGTGGCCCTTGGCGTTGATGGCCGTGGTCGAGGTGACCGGACCGCCGGTGTCACCCGGTGTGTACTGGGTCTCGGCCGTGCCCGAACCGGGCGTGGTCACCTTGCGGACACGCCCCAGCGGGTCGTACTGCGTGGTGGAGGCCACGGTGTAGCCGGTACCGGCCGCGTCGGACTTGGACACCGAGGTGGCCAGGCCCTTGACGGGAGTCGCGCCGTACGCGAGGCCGTCGTAGGAGGTGCGGGTGGCGCTGATCAGCTGGGTGGCCGGGTCGGCCGAGGCGTAGGCGGCGCAGGAGGTCGCCACCGTGCGCACGGCGACCGGCAGGCCGGCGAGGCCGACGGCCGGGTTGTGCGCGTAATCGGTCTTGGTGCAGCTGTAGTCGCTCAGCGTCTCGCTGGTGCCGTTCGGCTTCACCAGCGCGGTCTGCGTCTCCAGGGGCAGGCCGGTGGCCGGGTCGGCCTCGGTCACGGTGCGGATGGCCTGCCAGCTTGCGCCGACGGTCTGGATCTCGTCGGTCTGCTTGACGCCGACGCGGTGGGCGAGCAGCGGACCGGAGCCGCCGTCACGGGCGCGTGAAGCCGTCTGGACGGACCAGGGGATGGTGGTGGTGCGCTTGAGGATGCGGCCGCCGGCGCCGCTGTAGGCGATGGATTCGGCGGTCTGCCCAGCGTACTGGGGCGCGTCGTCGGCGGCCAGGGTCACCTTGCCAGTGGAGTCCTTGACCACGCCGCCGGCGCCGCGGAAGTAGCGGGTGACGTTGTACGACTGAGCTTCCGGGTCGGTGCTCTTGGAACTTTTCACCTCCCCGCCCTTGATCGTGGTCACGGTCTGGTAGCCGCGCCATTCGCTCCACGTGCGCAGATCGGGCTTGGTGAACTCGTCGTCGCTCTTGGACCAGGCGGCGTCGGCGTACTTGTACTGGGTGACGACCTGCTTCGACAGGCCGGTGATCCGGTCGGTCTCGATGACCTTGGCCACTACGTACTTGTTGAACCAGGCGATCTTGGGCAGCTTCTCTTCGCCGTCCGGGGACCAGCGCACCGGGTAGCAGGTGCCGTGGTTGGCCTCGGGGGCGACGGACGGCTGGGTCACGCAGCCGCCGGTGTAGACGACCTCGATGTCACCGCCGTGCTCGGTGGCGACGACGCCGATGCGCGGCCGCTTGAAGCCGGGGCGGGCGTCGTTCGCGGACCGGGGCACCAGGTTGGGGAGCTGCTGGTCCTTCAGGCGCCGCAGCGGGTCCTTGGGGGCCAGGTCGTTCGGGTCGACCACGTATTCCTTGAAGGTGACACCCGACTTGGACATGAGGGTGCCGCTGCTGGAGCCGGGGGCGTACGCGTAGCGCTGGATGGAGTTCAGCCAGAGGCCCGGGGAGGTGTCGTACCAGTCCCTCGGGAAGGAGTGGTTGAGGACGTACGAGTCGATCTTCTGCAGGCCGGTGGTGCCGGGGCGGTGGCCGTAGGTGTCGATCTTGCCCAGGCGAAGCCGGTTCCAGAAGGAGGGGAAGACCGGGCAGAGCTTGGAGTCCGCCTTGCAGTTGAGGTTGCCGGGGCTGTCCCACCAGGGGCGGAAGGCGGCCGGGTCGTCGGTCTTGTCGAAGTTCTCCGACGCGCAGATCGCGGCGCCTTCCAGGCACCGCTGCGACAGGTAGAAGTCGACCTTGGCCGAAGGGGTTCCGCCGAGGTTGTCGTTGCGCAGGCCGTATTCGATGGAGTCCGGCAGACCGCCGCGGGTGTACTTCTCCGGGGTCTTCGTCTTCTTGTTGACCGCGTAGTAGTTCGTGGACGCGTGCCAGTTGACGATCATGGCGTTGCCGTGGACGTCCACCGCCTTGTCCAGGCCCCAGCGCCAGGCCTGCTGCTTCCTCGCGGAGCCATTGCAGCGCGAGTCCGCGAAGGCGGCGGCGTGGCAGGGCTCGCCCGGGTGGTTGCCGAAGACGGGGGCGGTGAACACCGAGTCGGTGTCCGCGTGACCGCCGCCGACTGCGTTGAGGCCGAAGTAGTACTTGGTGCCCTCGCGCGTGGTCACCTCCCAGTACTCGCCGTCGTTGTCCGGATTGGTCCCGCCGGTCTTGAGCTCGACCCGCAGGCCATCGTCCTTCATCGGACGGTACAGATCGGGTTCGCCGGCAGCGGGCTCGCCCACACGCACGAGTTCGGTCGTCTGGCCGTTGAGGGACATGACCGCGTTGAACGAGGTCCAGCACAGGTCGGAGGTCTGCTGTTCCTTCGCCGTGTTGTTGGGCGCCTCGCCGCCGACCTCCTTCGTGTCGTCCTTGCAGGTGCGGTAGCGCCGCTCGATGTGACCGGGGTCGTAGTCCCAGCCCTCACCGGCCCATGAGGCCTGCGGCGAGGAGGTCGCGGTCTTCCCGTCCACCGTCTGGGAGTTGTACTCCAGAGCGATGGACGGCGCGGGTCCCGCCGGAGCCGGTGGCACAGACACTGGGTACGACCAGGTGAAGGCGCCGGAGGAGCCGCCGGCCGCCCACTTGCCGCTGGGGATGAGCGGGGTCGCCTTGAACGAACCGCCCTCGCCGGCACCCGAGTCCACGGTGCCCACCACGGCCTTGTCGCCGCCCGCGGCCACTGGAGTGACGTAGGCGGCCTGCATGATGCCCGAGGGGGCGGCGGCGGCCGGGGCGGAGACCGGGGCGACGGTGCCGTCGGCTGCCGTGTCCACGGTGGCCGTGACGGACTTCGTCACGGGGTCGTTGACCGTCTCCAGCTCCTCGTACGCCTGACACTCCTCGACGTCCGGGGTGGTCAGGTAACACTCGGGGAACTGCACCAGGCGCAGGCGGGAGGCCCAGTCGGCGCCGTAGAGGTTCTGGTACGCGGCGTAGTCCAGCTGGACCGCGACGGGCACCGAGCCGGTGGCGGGCGCGGTAACGGTCAGCAGCGCGCCGTCGACTTCCTGCGCGGCGGGCGCCGTACGGTCCTGGATCGCCACCTGCCAGGTGCCCGTGGGGGCGGCTTCGCCCGCTGCCTGGCCGAGCTTGACGGGCAGGTCGTCGGCGGGCTGAAGCGCGACCGGGGTCGCCGATGCGGTGGCGGCCGCGGTGGTTGCTGCCGCGGTGCCGTTCGTGAATACGGCGGGCTCGACGGCCGCGTCACCGGTCAGCGCCGCGGGTTGGACCGGCGCCTCGAATTCGACGGTGCCCAAACCGGCGGCGGGCGGCGTGATCGTACCCGCGGGTGCCTCGGCCAGGTTGAGCGGGGCCTTGGCGCCGATGCGGTCGAGGCCGGTGCTGCCGTCCTTCTCGGGGACGAAGTTCCGCTTCTGCAACGCGTCGAGGGCGAGTGAGTCGCGCGGGACCTCGGCGCGTGCGGGGTCCGGCGGTTGCGCCATCGCCGTGGCTGGAAGGAGCAGGGAGATCAAAGCGGCGCTTGACGGCACGAGGTAAGTGCGCAGGCGTCTTCGAACGGATGGCTTTGCTGGCACGCGAGTCCCCCCGGACTGCTGAGCGGAAGCTGGGCAGGACCCGGCCCGCCCAGGTGTCACAGGACAGGCGCGATTGTGCGCAGCTCAACAGCCGTAAAACCAGCGTAAGAATGATCAAGTGACAGTGATCACGTTACGTAGCAGGCAGCAGTGGCACGAAAGGAAGGGATGCGATGCAACCGCAGTTTGCGGGACAGTCGCGTGGATTGAAGCTCAAACCGATCACCACGCGGCAGTATTGTTGTAATCCCTCTAAAACGCCTGCAATTCACAGTAGTTATCGCACTGTTTGGCCGGTTTAGAGAGTGCGGCGAGGGTGGCTGGGGGCCTCTCCTCTCGGCACCGAGCCGCGGTTCCTCCGCTCGCCGGTGCTGCCGCTGGACACTCTTCGCAATCGAACGCGGGTGACGGGGCCCCTCCCGTGGGTGATGATCTGCTCGCACTGGAATCGGTTCGGTCTGCCGTCGCACGGCCGGGCCGGAGGGGGAAGGGGAATCTTGCTCATGACGAGCAGATGGCGCCGCATGTCTGGACGAAGAACGGTCGCGGCTGCCGCGGCTGCCGGCGTTCTCGTCTCGGGGCTGGCGTATGCAGGGTTCAACGGGGACGAGGAAGCGCTTGATTCGGCCAAGTTGCCGGGCGTCGGGCAGGGGACTCCCCTCAGCGAGGACCAGGCCGCCCTGCAGGCCGCGAAGACCGGGAAGCCCGTTGAGGCGACCGCCCTGCGCACGGCGTACTCCACCACCTGGGCGAAGCCGGGCGGCTCGCTGATGCGGCGCGTCCACTCAAGTCCCATACGTGCCAAGGCCGACGGGGTCTGGAAGGCCATCGACACGGACCTGAAGCGGGTGGGTGGCGGCTGGTCGCCCAAGGCGACGAACACGGCGATGGTGTTCTCCGGGGGCGGCAAGACCACAGCGAAGCGGGCGACGCGCGCGGTGCGCCGGGTCTCGCTCATGCCGGCCAAGGGCATCACTCCCGGCACCGGCAACACTCTCGCCACGATCGACGTGGGCACCCACTCCATCGTGCTGACCTGGCCCGAGGCGATTCCGACGCCGATCATCGACGGTCCCCGCGCGCTGTACCCCGAGATCCTTCCGGGGGCCGACCTGGTGCTGACCGCCGGCGACAGCGGCTTCGCGCAGCTGCTCGTCGTCAAGAACAAGGCGGCCGCCGCCGACCCGCGCGTGGCTCGGCTGGCGTACGGCCTGTCCTCGACCACCCTGAGCTTCGAGCTCGACGCGGTCACGGGCGTCGTGTCCGCCGTGGACGAGGGCGGCGAGGACATCGCGGAGTCCCCGACTCCGCTGATGTGGGACAGCGCGGGCGTTCCCGCGCAGACCGACGGGCAGGCCGGCAGCGATGCCACCGCCCCGGCCGAGGTGCTGCCCTCGGAGTCCGCGGGGACCGCCCCGGCGGAGCCCGAGGAGTCCGAGTCACCCACACCCGAGCCCTCGGATTCGATGGTCGACGACGACGCGGGAGACCCGTTCAAGGAGGTCCTCCCCGGCGCCTCCGACGAGACGCCGGACCCCGCCGAGACCGCCGGCGACTCGACCCTGCCGCCCGTACCCGACGAGCCCACTCCTGAGCCCACGCAGTCCGGAGCGGCCGCGACACTGTCGCTGACCTCGCTCAACGGCCCCCAGCCGGACTCCCACGGCACACTGGTCGAGACGCATCTCGACGGCGGCAACTGGGTGCTCATCCCGGACCAGGATTTCCTCAACGATCCGAGCACCGTCTACCCGGTCTTCGTCGACCCGTCGGTCAGCAAGCACACGAACGACTGGACCACGGCCTACAGCCGGCACCAGAACGCGAGCTTCTACAACGGCAAGAACTTCAACAAGGGCGGCACCGACGAGGCGCGCGTCGGCTACGAGTCCGACACCTGGGGCACCTCCCGTTCGTTCTTCACCATCGACTGGGACCCCGACCTCAAGGGCGCGAAGGTCGAGAAGGCCATCCTGCGGACCCTGAACACGTACTCCTGGTCGTGCAACAAGCGCAGCATGTCGGTACACCAGACGGGCGCCATCAGCTCGAAGACGAACTGGAAGAACGCTCCGTCGATGAACGACGGGAACCAGATCGGCCGCGACAGCTTCGCGCACGGCTACAAGACCGGCTGCCGTGACGAATACGTGGCGTTCGACGTGAAGTCCACGGCGCAGAAGGCCATGAACTACGGCTGGCCCACGCTCACCCTGGGCTTCAAGGCCACCAACGAGCACGACCAGTTCGCGTGGAAGAAGTTCCGCGCCAACGGCGGCCACGACCCCTACATCGACCTGCACTACAACCGGCCTCCGGACGCACCGACCGGCCTGGACCTGGATCCGGATCTGAGCTGCGACACCACCGCCCCGTACATCAGCCTCGGCGCGTCCCAGCTCACATTGTGGGCGAGCGCCAAGGACAAGGATGGCAACCTGGGCTCGGTGGACTTCACGCTGTGGGCGAGCAAGCTCGGTTCCAGCGGTCCGAACCTACTCGGCGGTGCCGGACGCAAGGGCGTGGGCAGCAGCACCGGTTCGGCCACGGCCTACGCCGGCCCGTTCCAGACCGGCAGCACCGGGCTCAATCTGGTCAACGGCGAGACGTACTCGTGGCGGGCGAAGTCCGTCGACAAGTTCGGCTCCAGCTCTGCCTATTCGCCCGACAAGGTCCCGTGCCGGTTCGTCTTCGACAACCAGCGGCCCACGGCACCGACGGTGAAATCGACCCAGTTCCCGGACGGCGACGCCTCGGACAACGGCTTCGGCAACCAGCCCGAGGACTCCACCTGGAGCACGGTGAAGTTCGGCACCGCTGGATCCTTCACCCTCAAGGCGGCCCAGACGGACGTCGTGAAGTTCGAGTACGGCTTCAACCAGGGAGCGGTACAGGGCTCGGTGGCCCGCACCGCGGGCGCGGCGGTCACGACCGAGACGACGCTCAGCGGCGTCAAGCCGCCGCAGGCCGGCCCGAACGTCCTTTACGTGTGGGCGGTGGACGGCGCCGGGCACCGCTCGGATCCAGTGAAGTACCTCTTCTACGTCACCCCGCGCGACAAGGCTGACGCCCCCGGCGACTTCACCGGTGACGCCCTGCCCGACATGTTCATCGTGGACGGCAACGGCAAGCTCCGCATGTACCCCGCGGAGGCGACCGCCGCCGACCCGGCCAAGGGCACCGGCGACATCGGGTACTCGATGTCCGGCGCCTACCGGGCCAATCCGGCCAGGAACCCGGACGGCACCGACAACCTCCCGATGTACGTCGGCACGCCGTCGGGTTACTGGAACGGCGCGCTCATCACCCACCTGGGCGATGTCTACGGCGGCGACGGCCTGCAGGACCTGGTCGCGAGGCTGGAGGGCAAGCTCTGGGTATACCCGGGTGACGGCTACGGCGCGGTCAACACCGACAGACGGCAGGAGATCCTCCTCCCGGCGGGCACCCCGGACCCGGCGACCTTCACCCAGCTCGTCTCCGTCGGGGACGTCACGGCCGACGGCAAGCCGGACTTCTTCGTGACTGTGGGCTCCGACCTCTGGGCGCTGATCGGCTACAACGGCGCGACGGTGGAGAAGACGGTCAGGGTGGCGTCGACCGTGTGGAGCGACCGGGACGTCGTGTCGGTCATGGACATCACCGGCGACGGGGTGATCGACATGATCTACCGCAACGACACGGCCGGTAAGCTCTACCTGCGGGTGGGCAAGCCGGCGGCGGGAGGGGGCCTGGACCTCGCCTCGATGGCCTCGGCCGCCGCTTCCGCCTCGCCGAACGGCGTCGACATCACGTATGGCGCGAGCGGCTGGCAGGCCGCCAACGTCCGGCTGCTGCTGGGCACTCCGGACGTGAACGGCGACGGCATCCCGGACATCTGGACCATCCGGGGCGACGGCGCGGTCCGCTTCTACGCCGGCACACGGGGCGAGATGTCCCATGCCGGAACGCAGATCGTCGGCAACAGCAACGGGGTGGGCTGGAAGAACAAGCAGGCCATCGGCTGACCGTCAGAAGCAGCCGGGCGGCCGGCCGGATTCCGACGCTGTTGGCGAATCCCGGGCCTGAGCGTGACGTCGGCCTTCAGGACCTGATTGTGGTCGTGAAGGCCGACGTTGTGTTTGGGGAGGGCGTCTGTGTCGTTGTGTGTGGAGGAGCCGGGGGAGGTCCCGGCGGGGACGGTCCGGGTGGCTCGCAGGGCGCTTCCCAAGACTCGCGCGACACCTCGGGGCCCGAGAGGGACTGGGACTAGCACATGGACCAGGTCGCCGTAACGGCGTTGACGCTGCCCGAAGACCTGGATGACCTGCCGCGGCGGCTGCGTGGGCGCTTGGACGAGCCCCTCGGCGGCGCTCCGCCGTGGTGAAGGCGTCTGGGGAGCTGGAAACGATCGGCGTCGGCGGAACGGGAGGCCGGCTCGAGGGTGAGCAGGGGACGCAGCCGATGACCCGGCACACCGTCGCCGGCGAGAACCCGAACAGCCACGCGAGCTGCCTCATGGCGGGGTCGACCGTGGCCATCTCCGGCTCGGCCTAGCAGTCGTTGACGTCGAGGTCGTCCGGGCACCAGGCCGAGACGTATCCGATGCGGTCGATCAGATCCGGGCGCGCGTTGGCCACGGCCGTGACACCGCCACGGCTGTGGGCGACGAGGATCACGGGACCGTTCCACTGGGCCCATTCGAGGGTCCCGATCAGGTGCGCGACGTTGTCGGCGAGCGTGACCCCCTCGATCGAGTGATCGAGCCGGGCGCGGTGGCCAGCCCGTCGGGGTCCCGAGGCGACTGATAGGCGCGGGTGTAGGTCGCCTGAAACCCGTGCCCGGGCAGGTCGACGGCGACCGAACGGTGCCCGAGGAGGCCGAGTTCGACCTGAAGGGGCGCGAAGGAGAAGGAGTTCGCGAAGGCTCCGTGAACCAGTACGAAAGTCGGTTGCCTGTGTGTACTCACCTTCTGGCCGCCGCGGTTCGGCGTCGGCCATGGTGGGACCCCCCCGGCGCGGCGAGCCGGCTCGGGGCCGAGGAACGTGCCCACGTCCGCGGCATACCGTCCCCCGCTGCGCGGGACGTCCTCGTGCGTGGAACGCGTCACTCGGCCAAGTGCGGTCAACCGCTGCGCCTGGCGGGCATGGGGTGGACCTTCGTGCGATGTCCGAGGATTCCCATAGTGCGGCGGAGCATCACCGTCGAACGGGTCCTCACCGACAACGGCTTCTGCTCGACCGCACCCTGCTCGACGAATGGGGTTGCAGGCGGCCCTACGCGATCAATCCGATGTTCGGCGCAGGACCAGGCAGAGGAAGCCGAAGCTGTCCCGGTATCCGTGCAGCCACTGCGAGCGCCGGGCGGTGGCCGTCTCCAGGACCTGTGCACGAGCCGGATCGGCCGGGTGGTCCAGAGCCCATGAGGCCAGCGAGCCCCAGCAGGCCCACTCGTAGGCGTCCAGCTCACTGCGGGTACTGACATGGCCGTGGACGGGGGTCCACCCGTCGGCGACGACACGGTCCACCGTGGTCGCCAGGTCGTCGAGGTCGCCGAACATCTCGATGGCCTCAGTGAGCTTCTCCCACGGCCCGAGGACCGGGTCTGCGGCCAGCCACGGCCGGTCGCCGAAGACGTGGTCGCGGACGTTGTCCACCGGCGCAACCGGTGCCGTCATGGCCAGGGCGCTCTGGCAGGGGCCGTCGCCGAGCGTGTACTGGGCTTCCGCCAGCTGCGCCGCCACCGGATCACTTGACCACCAGAGGGTCTGGGCGTCACCACCGGTCAGGGACACCGAGGCGCCCGTCACGTCGAGCAGGTCCACGCATGCCCGGCACAGCGCGGCCGGCGTGTCGATGCCGGAGGTGCCCACCATGGAACCCGCCAGGACCTGCGACAGCCGCTTGAGGTCCTCGGGCCCGAACGGCGGACCCGCGTCCTGCGGGAAAACCGAGAAGTCCCCCACGGGCACCTCACCTCCACTGGCCACTCGCGTCCATTCTCACCCACCCGCTACCCGCTGGACGTGCCACGACACCGCAGGACAGGGCGCTTCAGGCACAGGGGTGCGACCGGTGACGGGCCTGCCGGATTCCGGCTGCCTGATGCACCAGCGCACGCGCGGCAATGACCCGGCGAAGCCGCCGCACCGGCGCCGCTCCGTCGCCCCGAGGTCCGAAGTCGCCGTCCGCCGGGCCGGCAGGACGCGCGCGCAGCGCCGGGGCGCCGGGCCGGTGCCCGCCGGACGGGGCGCGGCCGGGGGTGAGGGCGACCACGGTGACCTCCCGCTGGGCCGCACACGCGTCGACCGCCGACATGGCCTCCGCAAGAGCCGGGCGCGGAGCGCAGTCCAGGTCCAGGACCACAGAGCCGACCCCCGCGCCGATCCCGGCCAGCGCCTGCAGGAGGCGCTCCGCAGACGCCGCACCGCCGGCCGGGCCCGTCTTCGGGCACAGCGTGACCACCGCCACGGATCCGTAGAGGTGTACCAGCACCATGTAGGACTTCACGACGGGCTCCCCCTCGTGCGGGGTATCAGCCCTGGAAGCGAGAAGAGGCAGCGGGGGCTGCGCGGAACGCGTCCCGCCAGGCGGGAGGTGTTCATGTCCGGCGATCAAAGCCACCACAAGCACCAGGTGGTGCTGTTGTCCATCGACGGCGGCGCTCCAAGCGACGGAACCACAACGGTCCATCCCCTCCACCATCCCACACCCTGCCTCGGTGGGGTGTGAGTGCTGTTTTTCGACTGACGAATCCGGGTGTACGGTGCCCGGCCCCTGCGCCCGCAGTGACGACGAGACCCCGGTGGTACCGGGATCGCCTGCCCCCGTGCGCGGCCCGCTGCCCGCTCTTCGAGCGGCGAGAGGCGTCACTCTCGATCTGCCGGGCATACGCATGACCTGCGGACTCGCCAGTCGGGTCCGGGTCGGTCGGGCGTTGCCCGTGTCGTGACAGGAGCTGTGCATGCGCACCGTAGGAGTCGAAGAAGAGCTGCTGCTCATCAGCGCCACGACGGGCGAGCCGCTCGCGGTGTCGCCGGCGGTGCTGGCGGCCCAGGCGGTCGGCGGGGGCGGGGAGGAACACGGTGCGTTCGAGAAGGAGCTGCACCAGGAGCAGCTGGAGTTCGCCACCCGGCCCATGAGCGACATGCGCGAGCTGCGCGACGAGATCGTGCGGCTGCGCGGGGAGGCGGCGCGTCACGCCGCCAAGGCGGGCGCCCGGGTGGCGGCCCTGGCGACCTCGCCGTTGCCGGTGGAACCGTCACGCAACCTCGGCCCCCGCTACCGGTGGATGGCGGAGCAGTTCGCCCTCACCACGCAGGAGCAGCTCACCTGCGGTTGCCACGTCCACGTCTCGGTGGAGTCCGACGAGGAGGGCGTCGCCGTCCTGGACCGGATCAGGCCCTGGCTGTACCTCCTGAACGCGATCAGCGGCAACTCGCCGTTCTGGGACGGACAGGACAGCGGGTACAGCAGCTATCGCAGCCGGGTCTGGAACCGGTGGCCGTCCGCCGGGCCGTACGAGCCCTTCGGCAGCGCCGAGGGCTACCACGAGCGGGTGAGCGACATGCTGGCGACCGGGGTCCTGCGCGACACGGGCATGATCTACTTCGACGCCCGGCTCTCGCACAGCTACCCGACCGTGGAGATCCGCGTCGCCGACGTCTGCCTGGAGGCGGACACCACCGTGCTGGTGGCGACCCTCGCCCGCGGGCTCGTGGAGACCGCCGCCCGCGCCTGGCGCGACGGCGAACCGCCCGCCCGCATCCCGGCCGGACTGCTGCGCCTGGCGTCCTGGCGGGCCGCCCGCTCCGGACTCCAGGGCCCGCTCCTCGACCCCCGCACGATGCGCGAGACGCCCGCCGAAGCGGCCCTGGAAGTGCTGCTGGAGCACACCGACGCGGCCCTGCGCGACAGCGGGGACCGGGACGAGGCGCACCGAGCCCTCGCCGCCCTGCTCGCCCACGGCGGCGGGGCCCAGCGTCAGCGCGAGCTCCACAGCGGAGGATGCGACCTGGGCGAGGTCGTATTGGAGTGCGTACGGATCACGGCCGGCGAGGCCGCAACAAGTCCCACGAGCTCGTCCGGGCCCGGGTCGAGCACGTCTTCGCCCGCATGAAGACCTGGAAGATCCCTCGCGACTGCCGCCTCGAAGGCGACGGCGTCCATCCCGCCGGGCTCGGCATCGTCCGAAAGCACGATCTCGCCCGCGCCGGGCAGGGCAGGGCCAGGGGGCAGCCACGCTTCCCGCCGTCCCTCGCTACGAAGGGCCGGCGTTGCCCTACTGCCAGCCCATGTTTCCCTGCGCCGTGGCGGTGGGGACGGACGGGGCGGGCGCGGCAGCGGCCGTCGAGGCGGCGAACAGCGGGGCGACGAGGGCGAGTGCGAGGACCGCGGCGGCCTGGGCGATGCGCATACGAGACATGGGGTTCTTCCGTTCCTGAGCGTGGTCGGCACGTCGGACACGTGTCCGGGATCGGTCGCGCCCCGCGGTGGCGCCTTCCGGTCCGAGCGTCTTCGGGATGGGTGTCCGTTCGGGCAGGAACTACTTTCGCCGCACGTCGGCGGAGGGTGAAGGGCCGGCGAATGGACGGAAACGGCAGCGGCCGTTTGTGGCCACCTGCTGCGGGGCAGCTCGTGTCGATCGTCGGGCGGCCTGCTTGACGCCGGGCTTTCCGTGTCCCGCCGGACCGGCCCCGGGAGCCGTAGCCCCGGACGGTGCCTCGTCGGTCCTCACTGTCCGTTCCTCACTGTCCGTCGAGGACGAGCAGCGGGGCTTCCGCGCGCAGGAGAATCCAGCCCGACAACTCCGGGCGGCTCTCGACCAGCCGGGCGCAGACGGCTGCCGCGCTCGCTTCCGCCCGGGCCAGCGAGTCGCCGACGAGGAAGAGGCCCAGCACTGGTGCAGAGGGCACGTCGCCGTGCACGCTGACGTGCTCCACGCCGTCCTCGGGACGGGCGCACGCGTAGACGAGAGCGCGCACGCCGGGGGGCAGTTCATCGCCCGGGGCCGGCGGTTGCAAGTGCGCGTGTACGAGGTACATAACCCCTTCCTCCTGCCCTCCCACTGCGGGCATATGATGATCCTTTTGTGCTGGAGATGAGCAGTTCCGGGGGGAATCGCATGCTGTCCGCGCTGGGTCTCGACACGATGGCGGAATCCGTCTACAGGGCCATGCTGGCCGCGCCGGGAGACGGGGTCGCGGCCCTGGCCGCCCGCGTCGGCGCGACCGAACAGCAGATACGTGACGGACTCGACGTCCTCAGCGAGCTCGCGCTGGTCCGGCCGTCGGCCGAGAACGGGGGACTGCGCGCGGTCTCGCCCGACCTCGGGATGGAAGTCCTGATGGCCCGGCAGCAGGCCCGGATCGCCGCCCAGCAGCAGCGGCTGGAGGCCTCCCGCGCGGCCGCCGCCCAGTTGATCTCGGAGTACGCCGACCTGCGCCCTGCCGGCGCCAGCCCGGGAGTCGAGCAGTTGATCGGCCTGGACCGGATACGGGACCGTCTCGCGCGGCTGACCCGTGAAGTCCGCCACGACGTGATGACTTTCGCGCCTGGAGGGCCTCAGACCGAGGAGAACATCACCGCGTCCCGGCCGCTGGACGCCGAGCTGCTGGGACGCGGGGTGCGGACCCGGGTGGTGTACCTGGACAGCGTCCGCCACCACAGGCCGACCGTGGAATACGCGCGCTGGATGGCCTCGTCGGGTGGAGAGGTCCGCACCGCCGCTTCCCTGCCCACCCGGCTGATCATCGTGGACCGGTCGACCGCCGTGATACCCGTGAGCAGCGAAGACACCGCGGGCGGCGCCGTCGTGCTGACCGGACAGGGAACGCTGACCGCGCTGTGCGCGCTGTACGAGAGCGTGTGGGCCGCGGCGCAACCACTGGGGGAGACCCCCGTCCGTGACGCCCACGGCCTGAGGGCTCAGGAGGCCGCGCTCATCTCCCTGCTCTCCGAGGG
The DNA here is from genome assembly GCF_042677525.1 of Streptomyces sp. NPDC127114. Taxonomy (NCBI): domain Bacteria; kingdom Bacillati; phylum Actinomycetota; class Actinomycetes; order Kitasatosporales; family Streptomycetaceae; genus Streptomyces; species Streptomyces sp. NPDC127114. The sequence goes on along the minus strand of NZ_JBHXTJ010000042.1, from coordinate 26,885 downwards.
GCACACGGACGAGACGATCGGCAAGCGGCTGGGGGTGTCCACGCGTACGGCCCGGCGGATCGCGAACGACCTCATGGAGCGGCTGGGCGCGCGCAGCCGGTTCGAAGCGGGCGTCCGGGCCGTCCAGCACGGATGGCTGCCCGCACGACCGCGCTGACCGCGCCGGGCCCGGGAGATCGCTCCGGTCGTCCGACGGGCGGCTCGTGCGGGCCGCTGAGAGGTGAGCAGGCATTCGTGATCCCGGAACGGGTGGTGGCGGAAAGAGCGGTTCATGGGCTGCGGGCCGTGCTGCCGTCTCGTCGGCGCCGCCGGGCGACTCCAGTCTTCCCGCGTCCCACCGTCCGCGGAAGCCCGGCCCGCTGGCCTGAAGGGGCCTGGACCGCAAGCGTCCAGCCCGGGCGGGGCGTGACCGGTCATCCGCAGGCCCGCCCATGACTCCTGGTACGGCGCTGAGGTGAGCGGCGCCGCGGCGTGCTGCCCGGGCGCCCTCCGGGCCCCACCGCGATCCCGCCCGGTGTTCTCGACCGGGCGGGTACCTCCTCCGCCCCCTCACGGGCATGCGGCAGGCCGGGACTCCCCACACTGCGCCGGGCAGACCACCCGGCCAGATCGGGCCAGGGACGCTTCCGGCCACCCGTATCCCCTTCCCCCCGCGTTCCCCGTGCGCCGAGAGTGGTGATCGCCGCCAGGGGGCGCAGCGTGACCCGGCCGGCACGCCGCAGGACACCTCGCCGCGGGACTCGTATCCGAAGTCCTGTGCGACGTACCGGGGTTGCGGCCACCGACCACGAGGGTCCGTCGGGCCGGGAGCACGTCCTGGCAGGGATCACACCGCAGGGGAAGGGAGTCGTGATGGCTCAGCGTTCACGACAGTTCAGCAGACGTCAGATACTCGCCGCGTTCACGGGGGTGGCGGCAGCGTGCGTGCTGCCCGAGTGCACCGGGCTCTCCCTCCCGGCGTACGCGGCGGGCGGTGCGCCCTCCCTGCCCGCGGGTTCCGGTCTGCCGGACACCGAGCGGGGCCGGGTCGTCTGGGCGTACCGGACGGGCGGGCGCGCCGTCCGCGCCGCGGCGGCCGCGGCCCTGGTGGGGAGCGCGGCGGACGTGACGGCGTTCCTCCAGGAAAGGCTGCCCGCGGCCCGGGCCGAGGACAACCGGTTCACGCTCACAAGGTCCCTGGTGACGGCGGGAAGGGCCACCCGCGAGGGCATCGGCGCGGCGCTGTCCGGCGGCACGGCGGCGGTCGAGGCGTACCTCATGGGCGGGTTCCAGACCGCGGTGCGCGAGGACCTCAGGGTGGCCGTGACCACGGTCATGGCGCACGGCGGCCGTGCCGTGAGGCGCGAGGGCGCCGCCGCGCTGGACGCCGGGTCGGACTTCGCTCTCCGCGCCTTCCTGAGCGGCAGGCAGTTCACCGCTCAGGAGGAGGACGAGCGGGTGCGGGTGACGTCCATCCTCGTGACGGCGTCGCCGCAGGTGCGGGAGTACGCGCAGCGGGCGCTGGACGACGGGACGCCGCGGGCGATCCGGTGGTTCCTGGAGACGGGCCAGTACATCGCCCGCGCCCGTGACGAGGAAAAGGCGACGATCCAGCAGCTGGTCAAGGTCGTCGAGGCGGAAGGGCAGCGCGCCGGCCGCAAGACGGACGAGGCCGTCGAGCTGTCCGAGCAGGCGGTCAAGGCCGCCGAGAACGCGAAGAAGGCGGCGCTGGAGGCGAAGGCCGAGGCCGAGGCCGCCGAGAACGACGTCCAGCGCTCCGCCAAGGCTGCGAACAAGGCGGCTCAGGCCGCCAGGGGCGCCGCGGCGGCCGCGGCGACCGCGGTGTCGGCCTCGCGGACCGCGCAGGCCGCCTCGCAGCGCTGCGTCGCGGCCGCGCAGGCCGCTGCCGCAGCAGCCGCAGCGGCGGGACGCGCCGCGGCTCAGGCCTACCATGCGGCGATCGGTGCCTCGAAGGACGCCTCGATGGCGGAGGCGGCCCGGACGGCGGCGCGGGCGGCGACGGCCATGGTCCAGTACGTCCGCACAGTGGCCCAGAAGGCGGGGCTCGCCGCCGTCGCCGCCGAAGCGGCCGAGGCAGCGGGCGCGGCCGCAGCCGGATCGGCGCTCAACGCGGCGTCGGCCGCCAGGGCTTCGGCCGACGCGGCCCTGGCCTCCGGCGCCGCGCAGTCCGAGGCCGCCACCGCGCAGCGGGAGGCCGCCGTGGCGGAGGCCGCCGCCGCCAGGGCGACGCAGGCAGCGGCCAAGTCCCGGACCCTGGCCGGCCAGGCGGCAGCCGCCGCCCACGTGGCGCGCGAAGCAGCCGAAAGTGCCGCCGATCACGCCGAGAAGGCCGCCGCGCGGGCTCTGGAAGCGGCGAACCATGCCGGTCAGGCGGTCGATTACGCCAACCGGTCGACCGAGGCCGCCAACGCGGCCGTCGAGGCGGCGAACAAGGCTGCCGCGGCGGTCGACAAGGCACGCGAGGTGGAGCGGGCGGCCCGCGAGGCCGAGACCGCCAGGCTGGCCGAGGAGACCGCCGAGGCGGTCGAGCGGGCGCGGCTGGAGGCGGACGCGGAGACGGGCCGGCTCGAACGGTACAACCGGGAGCGGACACAGGAAGCGCGCCTGTCCGCGGAGCTGCTCGCGCTCATCGCCTCCGCGGAGGCCGCACTGAAGGACGGCAGGACCGCCGAGGCCGTGGCAGCCGGGCGCAAGGCCGCGATGGGGCTCGTCGACCGGTCGGGCACGTGGACCCGGCAGGCCGCGGAGTTCGCCCTGGCCGGCTCGGACGAGGACGTCGTCCACTGGATCGACGCCGACCGCCTCATCGCCCTGCAGCAGGACAACATCGAGAACGTCGCCGCCATGGCCGCGATCTCCACGAAGAACGTGGCGCTGGCCGCGGTGGGCGTGCTCAAGACCGAGGACCACGCCAAGGTCAGGACGTTCCTGGAGAGCGGGGCGATCGAGGCGGCCAAGGAGGACAACCGGGTCGAGGTGACGACGGTCCTGGCCGACGAGAGCACCGGTTCCGCGGTGCGGCGTGCGGCCGTGGCCGCACTGGAGGCGGGCACCGCGCGGGCCCTGCACGACTTCCTGCACGTCGAGCGCGCGAAGGCCGTCCACGAGGACGACCGGGTGGCGGCCACCACACTGCTGCGGAACGGGGGCCCCTACACCAAGGCAGCCGCCACGATCGCCCTCGAGGGCGACACGCACATGCTGCGCCAGTTCGTCGCCACCACGCAGTACGAGTTCGCGCGGATCGACCACGACCACGCCACGCACGTCAGCGCGGTACGGGCGATGATCGCGGGCGCCGCCAGGACGGCCCAGGAGGCGCAGGAGAACGCGGCACGGGCTTCCGAGGCCGCCGCCCTCGCACGGGACGCCGCCGCGAAGGCGACCGAGTGGGCCGAGCTCGCCAAGGGGTACGCCGCGGCCGCGACGCTGTCCGCCGAGGAAGCGCGCAGGAACGCCGAGGCCGCCGAGGGGTCCGCGGCCCAGGCCGCCCGCTCCGCCGAGACCGCGCGTCAGGCCGCCGCCGCGGCGCGTCAGGCCAGCAGCGTGGCCCGGAGCGCGGCGACCCGCGCCGTGCGGTCCGCCACCGAGGCCGCCTCCCACGCCGCGAACGCCGCGGCTTCGGCCGCGGCAGCCCGCCAGGCATCGCTCGCGGCAGGAGCGAGCGCCGACGACGCCGCGCGGTCGGCCTTGGAGGCCAAGGACCTCGTCATCGAGGCCGCGAGGCAGGAGGCGATCCAGAAGGCGCTGGACAACGCGACGACCCCCATCAAGCCGGGCACGAACGGCCTGCCCGAGGGCGCCGAGAGCTGTCTGACGCCGTTCGGCAGCCCCATCGAGTCCGGCAACGCCACCAACCCGTGGGAGCTCGGCTGGAGCTGGCTCACCGGCAAGGGCCCCACGTCGCAGTGCTTCGGCCCGAACGACGACTTCACCCGCATCTACCGCGAGCACCAGCACACCCAGGAGGCGCTCGCCTACTTCGCCAACCGTACGCGCACGGGTGAGTACGAGCTCGGCCGCACGCTCAAGTACGACTACTCCCTCGGCGGGTTCGACGGTGCGTGGAAGTACCTCCAGGACTACGGGACGCTCTCCACGGCCGGTCTCACGGGCAACCTCGCGTACACGTTCCTGGGTTCCCACCAGGTCCGGATGACCCCCACCCGCAAGAATCCGGACGGCTCCGTCGTGTGGCGGTACACCGCCTACAACGAGTCGGACATCGAGTCCGCGACCCACCCCCCGGTCATCGGCTACACGGACTGGTGGAGCAACACCGTCGGTTCGCTCGTCGACAGGGTCGTCGGCGACTCCGGTCCGATGTCGCCCAAGACCCAGGTCATCGAATTCGACGTCACGCTGGGCCCGTGACGCCCGTGACGCCCGTGAAGCCCGTGACGCCTGCATCGCCTGCATCGCCCGGGAGGGCGGGCGCCGGGCGGCTCGTCGCCCTCCTGGCCGCTGTCGTGTCGCTCGTCTCGGCGTGCACGGGCTCCGTCGACCCCGACGAGCTGCCCGGCGTGTACCGCAACGACCGGACGGGTGCCGAGCTGCGGCTCGAGCCCGACGGGACGTTCTCCGCCGAGGACGTGGTGACGGACGAAACCTCCGTCCCCGCCGACTTCAGCGGCCGGTGGGAATGGCTCGGTAACCAGGCGGGCAGCGACTTCGTCTACCTGTCGGTCGACAGCGGCGGGCTCGGCTCGATCGCCGGCATCCAGCTCTACCCGAGCGGGGAGAACACCGTGGAGTTCCGTCCGGACCCGGACGGACCGCCCTCCCCGAAGCTCACCAGAGCGGCAGCGCCGTAGCGGCAGCCCGCCGCCTTCCGGACCGCGACTCGTCAGCCTCCCTCCCTTTTCGCAAGCAGCTTCGACCACGGGGCGGCGGAGAACTCTCCCCTGCCCCACCGGCACCGACACCGACACCGACTTCGAGGAAATTCAGGACTGTGATGAATTCACGCAAGGCATGGACGCGCACTCTGGGAACCGCGACCGCGGCCGGTGCCCTGGCATGGGCCGTGACGGCCACGGGCCAGCCCTCTGCCGCCCCCACCAGCGAGCCCGTCGCCGAGGCGGGGCCCGGGTACGCCATCGAGGACTACACCTACCCGAACGCCGACAAGATCCTGGCCGAACAGGGCTTCCTCCTCAAGCGCGGCGACGGTCACATCCTGCTCGCCGACTGCGCGAGCGAGACCAACCTCCTGAGATTCCTGGCCCGCGACCGGGCGGACGTCTGCTTCAAGGTCACCGGCGACAAGGGCTTCCTCACCTTGCAGCTCGAGTCGGTGCACGGGGTGCGGACCAGCGACGCCGGCAACACCCACCTCGAGATGACCGCCGAGAACGACCGCGTCGAGTACGACATCCCGGCGAAGACCTGGGAGGGCGTCGGCGAGTCCGTCGACGGCCGGGAGCACGTCCTGGTCGAGATCCGCGTCACCAAGTAGCCCGACAGCGGCGCACGTGAGGTTCACGACCCTCCGCGCCGCTCACGCCAGACCTCAGTCACCCGCCGCGGCTGCCGAACCGGACCACCACTGAACCGGCCAAGGTGACCTCACCGCCACGCAGGCGGCCCCCTCGATTCGACCGTCGGCCCTCACCGTCCGCGCCCCCGCGCGGCGGCTTGCCGACGCCCGTTCTCCTGAAGGAAGAAAATGTCCGAACCCCGTCCGCGTGCCGCGCGGATCAGCGGTCTGCTGGCCGTCACCGCCGCGACCTCCATGGGTCTGCTCCCGGCCACGCCCGCCCTTGCGGTCACCGGCGCCGAACCGGCCGTCGGCACTCACCCCTACGCCGTGCAGCTCAGCATCGGCGGCGAGGCCGACGGCCGCGGCTGCACCGGCACGCTGGTCGACAAGCTGTGGGTGCTCACCGCTGCCAGCTGCTTCGCCACCACTCCCGGAAGCCCGGTCCCGGCCGGCAAGCCGGCCCTCGCTGCCACCGCGACCCTCAGCGACGGCAAGGTCGTCCGCGTCACGGAGATCGCCCCGCGCGACGACCGTGACGCCGCACTCGTACGACTGGCCGCGCCCGTCAAGGGCATCAAGACCGCCACCCTGGCCGGGTCTGCCCCTGCCACCGGCGGCACCCTGACGGCCGCCGGCTTCGGACGCACCAAGACCGAGTGGGTCACGGACAAGCTCCGCACCGGCTCGTTCACCCTCGACTCCACCACCGCCGGTGAGCTCAGCATCACCGGCAAGGGAACCGACGCCATCTGCAAGGGCGACACCGGCGGCCCGCTGCTCAACGCCGACGGCGAGATCGTCGGGGTCAACTCGCGCTCCTGGCAGGGCGGCTGCCTGGGCACCGCAGCGACCGAGACCCGTACCGGCGCGATCTCCGCCCGCGTCGACGGCCTCGGCCCGTGGCTCGAGTCCACCAAGCAGCTCCCGGCCGTCCTGCGCGCCGGCGACACCCTCCAGCCCGGGGACACGATCGCTTCCGACAACGCGAAGCTGATCATGCAGACCGATGGCAACCTGGTGATCTACCACACCGCCGGTGGCCAGAACGAGGGCGGTGCCCTGTGGGCGTCGGGCACCGGCGGCAACCCGGGCGCGTTCGCGAAGATGCAGGCGGACGGCAACGTCGTGGTCTACAAGAAGGGCGGCGGCGAGTCCGACGCCGCCAGCGCGCTGTGGTCGTCCCGGACCTGGAACAACCCTGACGCCCGCCTGGAGCTGCAGGCGGATGCAAACCTCGTCGTCTACACCAAGGACGGCGGCCACGGCATCGGCGGCCACCTGTGGCACTCCGACACCTACCCGCGCGGGGACAAGCTCCCCGCCGACGGCAAGCTGATGCCCGGGTCCTGGCTGACCAACGGCAAGCAGGTGCTGATCATGGACATCCAGGGCAACGTCCTGATCCGTGAGACGGCCACCGGACGTGAGCTGTGGGGCAAGTACACCTGGGACTGGTACTCGTACCTGCACATGCAGAACGACGGCAACCTCGTCCAGTACAAGCGGGGCACCGGCAACGGCAGCGGGGGCCTGTGGTCGACCAGCACCTGGAACGGTGCCGGTTCGTACGCCACCCTGGACCCCAACGGCAGCCTGACCGTGCGCTGGAAGGAGGGAGGCCCGCGGTGGAGCAGCCTCAGCCTGCTCGGTGAGCAGTCCGGCCGCTGTCTGGACTTCAACGGCACCAACGCCGTGATCTGGGACTGCTGGGGCGGTGCCAACCAGCAGTGGGACTACACCGCGGCCAAGGAGCTGCGGACCTACAACGGCACCAAGTGCCTGACCGCGGAGCCCGGCGCCCCGCAGACGTCCCGCCTGACGGCCGAGCCCTGCGACGGCCGTGCCGAGCAGAAGTGGAACTACGACGGCACGACGATCGCCAGCGCGGTGAAGCCCGATCAGTGCGTGAACGTGTTCAGCGAGGCCACGGCCAACAACTCCGCCGTCGGTCTGTGGCAGTGCGGCGCCGGCGCCAACGCGAAGTGGCGGCGCGCCTGACGCACACACCCTCCAGCCAGCGGGGGCCGGCCAGAAGTGGCCGGCCCCCGCTCCGGCGTTTACGGCGCCGGACGAGGCGACGCCGGTGAGCACCCGGAATCGGCGGGCGCCCGGCTTTGGCCGCGGGCCTTTGGCGACGCTAGGGTGTCCCGCCTTGGCGGATCGCTCCCCTGGAGAAGGTGGGAATGGGGCTCATCGATGCGGACCACGCGGAGCTGGTCGTCGCGGCGCGGGCCGGTGACGTTCGGGCGCGCGAGGAGCTGATCGCCGCGTACCTGCCGTTGCTGTACAACATCGTCGGGCGGGCGCTGAGCGGACATGCCGACGTCGACGACGTCGTCCAGGAGACCCTGCTGCGCGTGGTGCGTGACCTGCCCGCCCTGCGTGCCCCGGAGAGTTTCCGGTCCTGGCTGGTGTCGATCACGCTCCGCCAGATCAACACCCACTGGCAGCGGCAGCACGCCCTCGCCGACCGGACCACGGTCATCGACGAGGCACGCCGGATACCGGACGCCGGGGCCGAGCCCGTGGACGTGACGATCCTGCGGCTGCACGTGTCGGACGAGCGGCGCCGGGTCGTCGAAGCCGGCCGGTGGCTCGACCCGGACCACCGGGTGCTGCTGTCGTTGTGGTGGCAGGAGTGCGCCGGCCTGCTCAGCCGGGAGGACATGGCCGCCGCGACGGGGCTCACGACCGCGCACATCGGAGTGCGCCTCCAACGCATGCGCGAGCAGCTGGAACTGTGCCGGACGATCGTCGCCGCGCTGGAGGCCGACCCGCGCTGCCGGCAGTTGGACGAGACCGTCGCCGGCTGGGACGGTCACCATGCGTCGGTGTGGCGCAAGCGGATCGCGCGGCACACCCGTGACTGCCCGGTCTGCATGGCGGCGTCGACCGAACGGGTTCCGGCCGAGCTGCTGCCGCTCGGTCTCACGACGCTGGCGGTTCCGGCCGGACTCATCGCCGCGCTGGCCGCCAAGGGCCTGCTGTCGGGTACGGCGGCGAGCGCCGCCGGGCTGGCCGCCGCCCCCGTCGCCGTCGGCACGGCGACGGGGGGAGGCGGTCTGCACGGCGCGCTGATCGGCAAACTCCAGACGGTGACCGCTCATCCGCTGGTGAGCCTCGCGACCGGCGCGGTGCTCATCGCCGGGACCGCCACCTACGCGGCCTGGCCCGAACCGGCGCCGCGAGTGCCCGGGGTCATCGCCGCTCCCACGGTCGGCGAACCCGCGCCGACCCCCTCGCGCACCACCACCTCGGCCGGACCGTCCCCGACGAGTCCGTCCCCGGTGAGCCCGCCCTCGGCCGGCCCGTCCGCCGTCGCGGGCACCGTTCCGCCGGGCCTGCAGTCGCTGGAGTCCGCGGACAGTCCCGGCCGGTTCGTCACGTACACGGGCGACTTCGCGGCGCTCGGAAGCGTCGCCGCGTCCAGCAGCGCGCAGGCACGTCAGCGGGTCACCTTCACGGTCGTCGGGGGACTGGCCGACACGCGGTGCGTCACCTTCCGCGCCGCGGACGGCCGGTATCTTCGCCACCACTACCTGCGGCTGCGGCTGAGCGCCGACGACGGCAGCGCACTGTTCCGTGAAGACGCCACCTTCTGTCCCCGTCCCGGGGCGGTCGCCGGGTCCGTGACCCTGCACGCGCACAACTATCCGGGATCGGTCCTCCGCCACCGCGACGGCGGCATCTGGCTCGACGGCTCCGACGGCACGCGGGCCTTCGCCGGCCAGGCTTCCTTCATCGTGCGCAGCCCCCGGGCCTGAGCACCGCTCCTCGGGCGGTCCCGACCGAGTCGCACTGTCACGGCCGGTGCCTGTTCGGTCCGATTCCTTGCGTCTGCTGCACCAGGCCGTGACCGGCGTTCGTCGTCGATCGGTGCGGCGCCCCCCTTTTTTCCACGGGCGCGAGCAGGCCACGGCGTCCGGCATAACGCTTTCTGCCTGCGAGATGCATCACCGGGCGATCCTGCGGACGGCGCGAGTTTTCTGTTACGAGACCGCGTGCCCGGAAGCCTCCACTTCAGGGGTGTCCTTCCCGCCCGCCCGTCATGACGCGCCGGCGCGGCAGGGTCCCGACTTCCCCCACTGACGTATCCCCTGAAGAAAGCCCCTCACATGACGCGACACACCCACGAACCCCGGGCGACCGGTACGCAGGGCCCCCGAGGAGAATCATGAAGGGCCTGCACCGGCTCCGCCGGCGACGCCGGACCTGGGCGGTCGGACTGTCGGCCACGGCGCTGGTGGCCGGCGTCGTGACGCTCCTCCCCAGCTCCGCCGGAGCCGCGGGCCTGGGTGCCCAGGCGGCCCCCTCGGGCCGGTACTTCGGCACGGCCGTGGCCGCCGGCAGGCTCGGCGACTCCGCGTACACCGCGATCGCGGACCGGGAGTTCACCATGGTCACCCCGGAGAACGAGATGAAGTGGGACGCCGTCGAACCGTCCCGCGGTCGTTTCGAGTTCGGCGCCGGGGACCGGATCGTCGATCGCGCCCTGGCGCGCGGCCAGCGCCTGCGCGGCCACACCGCGGTCTGGCACTCGCAGCTCCCCTCCTGGGTCGGCTCCATCCGCGACGCGGGCACCCTGCGCGGTGTGACGAACCACCACATCACGACCCTGATGTCCCACTACAAGGGCAAGGTCTACGCCTGGGACGTGGTCAACGAGGCGTTCGCGGACGGCGGCACCGGCCGGCTCCGCGACTCGGTCTTCCAGAGGGTGCTGGGCGACGGCTTCATCGAGGAGGCGTTCCGCACAGCCCGCGCGGCCGACCCGTCGGCCAAGCTCTGCTACAACGACTACAACATCGAGAACTGGTCGGACGCCAAGACCCAGGGCGTCTACCGGATGGTCAAGGACTTCAAGGCCCGCGGCGTGCCCATCGACTGCGTCGGGCTCCAGAGCCACTTCGGGGCGGGCGGCCCGCCGGCGAGCTTCACGACCACCCTGGCCGCCTTCGCCGCCCTGGGCGTCGACGTCCAGATCACCGAGCTGGACATCGCCCAGGCCTCGCCCACTCACTACGCGAGCGCGGTCAACGCCTGCCTGTCCGTGGCCCGTTGCACCGGCATCACGGTGTGGGGCGTCCGAGACAGCGACTCCTGGCGCAGCGGCGAGAGCCCGCTGTTGTTCGACAGCGGTGGCAGGCCCAAGCCCGCGTACACCGCCGTCATGAACGCTCTCCGGTCCGGCTCCGGTACCACCCCGGGCAGGCCGACCGAGGGTACGGGGGAGATCAAGGGCGTTGCCTCCGGCCGCTGTGTCGACATCCCCGGCTCCGCCACCGCCAACGGCACCCGGGCGCACCTGTGGGACTGCGGTGGACAGACGGGCCGGCGCTGGACCTACACCTCCGCCAAGCAGCTGAAGGTGCACGGCGACAAGTGCCTGGACGCCAAGGGCATGGGCACCACCAACGGCACCTCGGTGATCGTCTGGGACTGCAACGGCGGCGCCAACCAGCAGTGGAACATCCACACCAACGGCTCGATCACCGGCGTCCAGTCCGGGCTGTGCCTCGACGCCGTCGGCGCCGCCACCGCGAACGGCACCACGATCTAGCTGTACGCCTGCGCGTCCGTCGACAACCAGAAGTGGACCTGGACCACCCCGTCCGGGACGGGCGGCGGCACGTGCGCCCTTCCGTCGACGTACAAGTGGAGTTCGACGGGTCCCCTCGCGCAGCCGTCGAACGGGTGGGCCGCGGTGAAGGACTTCACCCACGTGATGCTGGGCGGCAAGCACCTGGTCTACGCGTCGAGCGCCTCGGGAACCTCGTACGGCTCGATGGCGTTCAGCCCCTTCACGAACTGGTCCGACATGGCGTCGGCCGGTCAGAGGAAGATGAGCCAGAACGCGGTCGCGCCCACCCTGTTCTACTTCGCGCCCAAGAAGATCTGGGTCCTCGCGTACCAGTGGGGTGCCTCGCCCTTCAGCTACCGCACGTCGAGCGACCCCGCCGACCCCGACGGCTGGTCCGCGCCGCGGCCGCTGTTCACCGGCAGCATCCCCCGCACCGAGTCCGGCACCGGCCCGATCGACCAGACCCTGATCGCCGATGAGAAGAACATGTACCTGTTCTTCGCCGGCGACAACGGCAGGATCTACCGGGCGAGCATGCCGATCGGGAACTTCCCGGGCAGCTTCGGCTCGTCGTACACGACGGTCATGAGCGACACGGCGAAGAACCTCTTCGAGGCGCCGCAGGTCTACAAGGTCCAGGGCCGGAACCAGTACCTCATGATCGTCGAGGCCCGGGGCGCGAACGAGCGGCGCTACTTCCGCTCGTTCACGGCCACCAGCCTGAGCGGTGCGTGGACCCCGCAGGCCGGCAGCGAAAGCAGCCCCTTCGCGGGCAAGGCCAACAGCGGCGCCACCTGGACCGACGACATCAGCCACGGTGACCTGATCCGCACCAACCCGGACCAGACCATGACCGTCGACCCCTGCGATCTGCGGTTCCTGTACCAGGGCAAGTCCCCCACCGCGGGCGGACCCTACGACCGGCTGCCGTACCGGCCGGGCGTCCTCACCCTGCAGCGCTGACCTGCCCGATCCACCGCCGTACAAGGAGAAACACCCCCCCATGAACAACCCCACCAACGCCGGGCGCCGCGGACGTCACCGCCGTCGCAGGACCGCCACCGCTCTGCTGCTCGGTGTGCCCGCCACCGTCGTGCCGTACCTCCTGTTCGTGCAGGACGACTCGCAGGCCGCGACGGTCGACGACAGCGCCTACTACAAGCTGGTCTCGGTGCGCAGCGGAAAGGTGCTGGACGTCAACGCCTTCTCCACCGCCGACGGCACCCGGATCCAGCAGTGGACCGACCAGAACACCGCCAACCAGCAGTGGAGGCTGAGGTCCACCGGCGACGGCTACTACGAGCTGGTGAACCGCAACAGCGGCAAAGTGCTCGGCATAGCGGGCGATTCGACCGCGCAGGCGGCCGCCGCCGAGCAGCAGACCGACAGCTCCTCCACCTCCCAGGAATGGCGGATCGACGAGGTGAGCGGTTCCGACGCCGTCACCTTCACCTCCCGCAGGAGCGGCCAGGTCCTGGACGTCCGGGGAGGCTCCACGGCCGACGGCGCGGCGGTCATCCAGTACGGCGGCCATGGCAGCACCAACCAGCAGTGGAGGCTGGTGAGGACGGCCGAGGCCCCGGCCCCCGGGACCGGACCGTACGTGTGGAAGAACGCCCAGGTGGTGGGCGGCGGTTACGTCACCGGGCTGGTGTTCAACCCCCGGGAGAGGGGGCTGCTGTACGCGCGTACCGACATGGGCGGCGCCTACCGCTGGGACGCCGCGGCCGAGCAGTGGATCCCGCTCACCGACTGGATCGGCGAGAAGGACTGGAACCTGCTGGGCATCGACGCGCTGGCCACCGACCCCGTCGACCCCGACCGGCTCTACCTCGCGGCCGGCACCTACACCAACGAGTGGGCCGGCAACGGCGCGATCCTGCGCTCCACCGACCGTGGCCGCACCTTCCGGCGCACCGCCCTGCCGTTCAAGCTGGGCGGCAACGAGGACGGCCGCGGGGCCGGCGAACGCCTGGCGATCGACCCCTCGGACAACCGCACCCTGCTCCTTGGCACCCGCAAGAACGGCCTGTGGCGCAGCACCGACAGCGGTGCGACGTGGAGCCAGGTCTCCTCGTTCCCCGTCAAGGACGGTGCGGGCAGCGGTGCGGGCATCTCCTTCGTGACATACGGCCCGGCCGGCAGCAGGACGGTCTACGTCGGCGTCGCCGACAGGTCCACCTCCCTCTACCGCTCCACCGACGGCGGCAGCACCTGGCAGGCCGTCCCCGGCCGGCCCACGGGCCAGCTGCCGCAGCACGGAGTCCTCTCCGGCGACGGCTCGCTGTACCTGACGTACACCGACGCCCTCGGACCCAACGGCGTGACGGCGGGCTCGGTATGGAAGTACGCACCGGTCGGCGGGACGTGGAAGAACGTCTCCCCGTCCCAGGGCGGCTACGGGTTCTCCGGCCTGGCCGTCGACCCGCGCAAGCCGTCCACGGTGATGGTCACCACCCTCGACCGCTGGTGGCCCGAGGACGAGATCTACCGCACCACCGACGGCGGTACCACCTGGAAGGCGCTGGCGGACAAGTCGGTACGGGACGCCTCCGCCGCTCCGTACGTCGGCACCCACACCGGGCACTGGATGACCGCCCTGGCCATCGACCCCTTCGACTCCGGGCACGTGCTGTACGGCACCGGCAACGGCATCTGGCGCAGCAAGGACGCCCACGCCACCGACAGCGGCGGCACCAGCCACTGGACCGCGGGGGCGCGGGGCCTCGAGGAGACCGCGCTGATGGACGCGATCGCCCCGCCCGGCGGTGCCGCCGTCGTCACCGCCATGGGCGACCAGGGAGGCTTCCGCCACGACGACCTCACCAAGGTCCCGGCCGGGCGCCTCGACAACCCGATGATGGCCAACAGCACGGACATCGACTTCGCCCAGGCCAACCCCTCGGTGATGGTCCGCGTCGGCCACGGCGGCGCGCAGGACGGCGCCTACTCCACCGACGGCGGCACCAGCTGGAGCGGCTTCAAGGCCGAGCCGGTGGCCGCTGCCCGGGACGGCCGCATCGCGCTCGCGGCCGACGGCTCGACCATCGTGTGGACCCAGGCAGGCCAGGCCCCGTACCGCTCGACCGACAAGGGAGCGAGCTGGTCGAGGGTCGGCGGGCTGGGCACCGACGCCGTCGTCGTCGCCGACCGTTCCTCGGCCAGGACCTTCTACTCGCTGGCCGGCGGCACGCTCTACGCCAGCACCGACGGCGGCGCGACCTTCACCGCCCGGGCGACCGGCCTGCCCGCCGGCCGGCTCACGGCGGTCCCCGGCGTCGCCGGAGACCTGTGGATCGCCGGCGGCGGCCAGGGGCTGCTGCACTCCACCGACGGCGGCCGCACCTTCACCGCGCTCAGCACGGTGCAGTCCGCCTCCGCCCTCGGCTTCGGCAAGGCCGCACCCGGCGCCTCCTACCAGGCCCTGTACCTGATCGGCACCGTCAAGGACGTCACCGGCGTCTTCCGCTCCACCGACAAGGGCGCCACCTGGCTCCGCGTCAACGACGACGCCCACCAGTGGGGCAGCATCGGCGGCGTCGGCGTCATCACCGGCGACCCGGACACCTACGGCCGCGTCTACATCGGCACCAACGGCCGCGGCCTCCAGTACGGCGACCCGTCCTGATCCCCGCACCGAGAGGGTTCCGCGACTTGGGCGGATCCTGTCCCTCTCTTGTACGGGCGTTGTACGACGGCTAACCGGCGGGCCGGGACAGTGGGTTCACTCCCTCGTTCGACGGGAGTGGACCCAGGTTCCCCTACTGCAGGGATGTGTGATGAAGCGTCGGATATCCGCACGGGCCGCCCTCGGCACCGCTGCCGCCACTGTCACCGCGCTGGTCGTCGCCGGTACCGTCACGGTCGGTGTCGGTGTCGCCTCGGCGGAGCACCGGGATACGCGGGCCGCCTATGGTGCCGGGCAGGTGGTGCAGGGGCGGGAGGCGACAGGGAAGGAGATAGCCGCGCTCTTCGACGGCTGGAACGCCGCGCTGCTGACGGGTGACGCGGAGAAGGTGGCCGACCGGTACGCCGTCGGCGCGGTGCTGCTGCCGACCGCCTCGGCCCGGATCCGTACCGACCGGGCCGGGATCGTCGACTACTTCGAGCACTTCCTGGAGAAGAAGCCGAGGGGCGAGAAGATCCGCTCGGTGATCACGGTCCTGGACCGGGACTCGGCGATCGACGCCGGTCTGTACGCGTTCCACCTCACCGACCCGAAGACCGGTGAGAGGACGCGGGTCGAGGCCCGCTACACGTACGCGTACGAGAAGCGCGGCGGGAAGTGGCTCATCGTCAACCACCACTCCTCTGTGCTGCCGGCCGGGAGCTGAGCCGCAGCGCGATCCGCACGCACAGTCCGCCGCCCGGAGCGTCCCGCAGGGTCACGGTGCCGCCGTCGTCGGTCACCAGCTGCTTGACGATGGAGAGGCCGAGGCCCGAGCCCGAGCGGCCCGTCAGGCCCTGGCCGCGCCAGAAGCGGTCGAAGGCGCGGGCCTGCTCCGCGGCGGACATGCCCGGGCCCTGGTCGAGGATCTCCAGGGCAACCTCGTCCGGGTGGACCTCGGCGCGTACGGTGATCACGCCTCCGTCGGGGGAGACCTCCAGGGCGTTGGAGAGGACGTTGTCCAGGACCTGGTCGAGGTTGCCGGGGCGGGACAGCACCCGCGGCCGGTCGTCGAACTCCCCCGAGAGCACGATCGTCACACCGCGCTCGTCGGCGGCCGGCCGCCACACCGCGAGCCGTTCCTCCACCGTCTGCCGCAGCGGGGCCGGCTCGGCGGCCGCGACCTTGGCCTCGGCCCGGGCCAGCACCAGCAGGCCGTCGACGAGACGGCTCATCCGCACCACCTCGGCGGTGGCCAGCTCCACGTCCTCGTGGACGAACTCGTCGTCGACGCCGTCCGCGATGTTGTCCAGGGACAGCCGCAGCGCGGTCAGCGGGGTGCGGAGCTGGTGCGAGGCGTCGGCGACGAAGATGCGCTGGGCGGCGACGAGCGTGTCGAGCCGCTCGGCGCCCTGGTTGAGGGTGCGGGCCAGCGTCTGCGTCTCCGGCGGGCCGGTGACCGGTGACCGCGCGGTCAGGTCGCCGTCGCCGAACCGGGCAGCCATGGCGTTGAGTTCGCGCAGCGGCCGGGTCAGCCGACGGGCCGCGAGGGCGCCGAGACCGGCCGCCACGGCCAGGACCGCTACGGCGAGGATCGCGCGGAAGCCCCAGATGGTCCAGAGGCGTTCGGTCAGCTCGGAGGTCCGGTACGTGATGCGGACGGCACCCACGACCTCGCCCGCCCCGGCGCGGGAGCGCGCGGGCTCGGTGACCGTCAGCCGCGGCCCCCAGACAAAGGTCGCACCCCAGTCCACGGTCGGCTTCCCCTCGTCCAGCGCGCGGGCGAGGGCGGCGTCGTACGGTTCGCCCGGCCGGGCCGGCAGCGGCAGCGTGCCGACGGCGCCGCCCTCGGCGGTGATCGCCTCGACGGCGCCGGGCGTGGCGCTGCCGTACGCGTCGGCCATCTCGACCAGCGCGGCCTGCGAGGCGGGAGCGGGGTCGGCGAGCAGCCGGGCCATGGTGGCGGCCTCCCGGCTCACGGACAGTTCGGTGTCCCCCCGCAGCTGGTCGGTGAGGGTGAAGGCGACCGGCACGGTGAAGGCGGCGACGGCGACGGCGACCAGCAGGACGTAACTGACGATCAGCTGCCGGATCACGACGGGGACCCGGCCCGGCCGTCGGTGCCGGCGCCGCCCTCGACGACGACCAGGCGGAAGCCGACGCCGCGCACCGCCTCGACGGCGATCGCGCCCGCGAGCTTGCGGCGCAGCGCGGCGACGTGGACGTCCAATGTCTTCGTCGGGCCGAACCAGTTGGCGTCCCAGACCGCTTCCATGATCTGCTCGCGCGACATCAGCGCGCCCGGCTCCTCGGTGAGGAAGGCGAGCAGGTCGTACTCCTTCGGCGTGAGTGCCACCTCGGCGCCGTCCAGGTGCACCCGGGCCGCCTTGCGGTCGACGGTCAGCCGGGACCCGTACCGGTCGGGGCCGGCGGTCTCCGGCGGGGTCATGGGGCGGACCCGGCGCATCACCGCCCTGATCCGGGCGACCACCTCGCGTACGCCGAAGGGCTTGGACACGTAGTCGTCGGCGCCCAGTTCGAGGCCGACGACCCGGTCGGTCTCGTCGCTGCGGGCGCTGATCACGATGATCGGAACGCCGTCGCCACGGCCGTGCAGGGCGCGGCAGACGTCGAGTCCGTCGGTGTCCGGCAGCCCGAGGTCCAGCAGGACCAGGTCGTACGTGCTGTCCGCGGCCAGCGCCGCGTGCCCCGTGGCGACCCAATCGATCCGGAACCCGAAGCGGATCAGACCGCGTCGCAGCGACCGGGCCACCGACTCGTCGTCTTCCACCAGAAGTATGCGCACGGACGCACCCTAGAGGGACCTGTTCAGGGGATGGACCTGATGGTCTTCATCGTGAGACGGGACGTGGGTCGCAGGACCTGGGGACGTCCGCTGATGCCGCCGGTGAGGAAGGCTGCGCCGGCGGCGTGGTCGGCGACGGCGGCGCGCCCTCGTCGGTTCCTATGACATCCTCGCATTCGCGATGGAGGGTCCCACGACGTTGTTGCAGATGAGCGAGAATCGCGCCTACGGTGTCGCATATGCAGTCCTACACCATCGGGCAGGCCGCGCGTCTGCTGGGCGTCAGCCCGGACACGGCGCGGCGCTGGGCCGACGCGGGACGGGTCGCGACCCACCGCGACGAGAGCGGGCGGCGCGTCATCGACGGGAAGTCGCTCGCGGCGTTCTCCGTGGAGCTCGCGCAGGGCGAGGACGACGACGCGCCGTACACGTCGGCGCGCAACGCGTTCCCGGGCATCGTCACCGCGATCAAGCTCGGCGACGTCGCCGCCCAGGTCACGATCCAGGCCGGGCCCCACCGCCTGGTCTCCCTCCTCACCCGGGAGGCCGTGGAGGAGCTGGGACTGGAAGTCGGCATGCAGGCCACCGCCCGCGTGAAGTCGACCAGCGTGCACATCGACCGCACCTGAGACCTGACCCTCACGCAGTTCCGAGACACCTCGGCCGTCGGCGCGACCGGCCCTTCCCGCATCTTCCACCTCCGAGGAGTTCCGACCTCCATGTCCCTCACCCCGACCGGACGCCGTACCGCTGCCGCCGTCCTCACCGCCGCCCTGCTCGTCCCGCTCGCCGCCTGCGGCAACGACGAGCCGAAGAAGGACACCGGCGGCTCCACGGCCTCCGGCGCCACGAACGGCGCCCCCGCCGCGCACCTCACCGTGCTCGCCGCCGCGTCCCTGACCGACGTGTTCAAGACGGCCGGCGCCGCGTACGAGAAGTCCCACCCGGGCACGAAGATCACCTTCTCGTTCGCCGGCTCGCAGGAGCTCGTCGCCCAGGTCTCGCAGGGCTCGCCCGCCGACGTCCTGGTCACCGCCGACGCCAAGAGCATGGACAAGGTGAAGGCCGACACCGGCACCCCCGTGATCATCGCGAAGAACCGGCTGGTCATCGCCACCGGCAAGGGCAACCCGCACAAGGTCGGCGGCCTGAAGGACCTCGCCGACACCAAGCTGAAGGTCGTCCTCGCGGCGCCGGAGGTCCCGGCCGGCAAGTACAGCAAGCAGATCCTGGACGCGCAGAAGATCACGGTGAAGCCGGTCTCCCAGGAGCCGAACGTGCGTGCCGTGCTCAGCAAGGTCGAGCTCGGCGAGGCCGACGCCGGCCTCGTCTACAAGACCGACGCCGAGAGCGCCAAGGACAAGGTCGACGCCGTCGAGATCCCCGACGCGCAGAACGCCGTCGCGAAGTACCCGGCCGCCACGCTCAAGGACTCCGGGAACGCCGAGGCCGCCGCCGCGTTCGTCGCCTGGCTGTCCTCGCCCGAGGGCCGGAAGATCCTCCAGGACGCGGGCTTCCAGAAGCCGTGACCGACGGGATCCCCGATCCCTCCTCCTCGTGAGGGCCTGTCCGCATCGGGGGGTCGGACAGCCCCTCCGCCTCACGCCCTCACCTCCCCGGGACCATCGATGAAACGAGCAGCCACCCGCGTCGACGGAAGCCGTACCGGCAGCCGTCGGCCGCCCCTCGCGCTCGTGCTGCCCGCCCTGCTGGCCGTGGCGTTCCTGGCGCTCCCCCTGATCGGGATCCTGGCGCGGACCGAGTGGGGCGAGCTCGGCGACCACCTGACGTCGCCGGGCACGGTCGAGGCGCTGAAACTGTCGCTCCTCGTCTCCTTCTGGGCGCTCGGCCTCTCCCTGCTGCTCGGCGTCCCGCTGGCATGGCTGCTGGCCCGGGTGCCGTTCCCCGGCAAGGCGTTCGTGCGCTCGCTCGTCCTGCTGCCCATGGTCCTGCCGCCCACGGTCGGCGGCGTCGCCCTCCTGCTCGCCTTCGGCCGGCGCGGACTCCTCGGCCCCTGGCTGGAGAGCACCTTCGGCGTCACCCTGCCGTTCCACACCTCCGGCGCCGTCGTCGCCGCCACCTTCGTCGCGATGCCCTTCCTCGTGATCAGCCTGGAAGGCGCCCTCGGCGGGCTCCGGCCGCGGTACGAGGAGACGGCGGCCTCCCTCGGCGCCTCACCCGTCAGGGTCTTCTTCACCGTCACCCTGCCGATGGTGGTGCCCGGGGTCGTCGCGGGCGCGGCGCTCACCTGGGCACGGGCGCTGGGCGAGTTCGGCGCCACGATCACCTTCGCCGGCAACCTCCCCGGCACCACCCAGACACTGCCGCTCCAGGTGTATCTGCTGCTCCAGGAGGAACCGGAGGCCGCCACCTCCGTCTCCCTCCTGCTCCTCGCCATCGCCATGGGCGTCCTCGTCGCCCTGCGCGGCCGGTGGACCGGCACTCCCGCGGACCGTACGCGACGTGCCGTCCCCGAGCCGGGGCCGGACGCGGCCGCTCCCGGCACGACCGTCGCCGGCACCGCCGGGCCCGATGCGGCCGTCCCCGGCCGGGCTGCCGCCGATGCGGCCGTCCCCGGCCCGGCTGCCGCCGGTCAAGCCGTCCCCGGCCCGGCCGCCGCCGCCACGCCCCCCGCCGCGGATCCGTCGGCCCTCGGTGCCGACCGATGGGCGCTGCACGCCCGGGTCACCGGCTTCACCCGGCTCACCCTGGACGCCGAACCCGGCACCACCATCGCCGTCGTGGGCCCCAACGGCGCCGGGAAGACCACCCTGCTCCGGGCCCTCCTCGGCCTCACGCCCCGCGCCCACGCGGACCTCACCGTCGGCGGCACCGACGTCACCGGCCTGCCGCCGCACCGCCGCCGGGTCGCCTGGGTGCCGCAGGACGGCGCCCTCTTCCCGCACCTGACGGCCCTCGCCAACACCGCGTACGGGCTGCGCGCCCAGGGCGTCCCGCGGGCCGAGGCGCGCCGTGAGGCCCAGGCCTGGCTCGACCGCCTCGGGGTCGGCCACCTGGGGCACCGGAAGCCGACGCAGCTCTCCGGCGGCCAGGCCCAGCGCGTCGCGCTCGCCCGGGCGCTCGCCGCCCGGCCCCGGCTGCTGGTCCTCGACGAGCCGCTCGCCGCGCTCGACCAGACGACCCGCGCCCACGTCCGGCACACCCTGCGGAGCCACCTGGCCGGCTTCGGCGGCGTCTGCCTGATCGTCACCCACGACCCGGTGGAGGCGGTGTCGCTCGCCGACCGCGTCCTCGTGCTCGACGGGGGCCGCGCGCTCCAGGACGCCGCCCCGGCCGAGGTCACCCGCCACCCCCGCTCGCCGTGGGTGGCCCGGATGCTCGGCCGCAACGCGTGGCCCGGCACCGCCACTCCCGACGGCCTCGCCCTCGACGGCGGCGGCATCCTCGTCGCGGCCGAACCGCCGCCGCCCGGCACCCCCGCGCTGGCGATCGTCGCGCCCGAGGCGGTGTCCGTGCACCGTGACAGGCCCGCCGGCAGCCCCCGTAACGTCTGGGCCGGCACCGTACGCGAGATCACCACCAGCGGCAGCCGGCTGCGGGTCCTGATCACCTCCGACCTGGCCCCCGACCTGGTCGCCGAGATCACCCCGCAGGCCGCCGCCGAACTCGGCCTGGCCGACGGGGTGTCCGTGTGGACGAGCGTCAAGGCGACCGAGACCACGATCGTCGCGCTCTGACGGCGACGACGCGGACGAGGGCCGTCTCCCGCCGTCCCGGCCCGTAGGCCGGAAGGACCTCGCGCGCCGGTCGCGGTGTCCGGCACGGGTGACGGCGGACGCGGGGAGAACGGGCGGGCCTCCGGCGTCTCCCGACCTGTCGCGTGGAGCGGGAATTCCGTTGCTGCGGACGCCTGTTGTCGCCTGCATGACTCTCGGAGTAACGCTCAGCTCGACCTCCCGGCAGCTTCCCGTCGACAGCACCGTGGCGCTCGCGCGGGAGGCGCGGGACGCCGGACTGCACTCGGCGTGGTTCGGCCAGACCTTCGCGTACGACTCGCCGTCGCTGGCCGCGATCGTCGGGCGCGAGGTGCCGGGCCTGCACGTGGGGACGGCCGCGATCCCGATCTTCGGCCGGCATCCGCTGCTCGTCTCCAGCCAGGCCCAGACGGCCCAGGCGGCCACCGGCGGCCGCTACCACCTCGGGCTCGCCCTCGGCACCAAGCACCTCACCGAGACCGGGTTCGGCCTCCCGTACCAGCGGCCCATCAAGCTGCTCCGCGAGTTCCTCACCGCCCTGCGGCCCCTCCTCGAAACGGGCGAGGCCGACTTCCACGGAGAGCTGCTCACCGCGACGACGCCGTACTCGGCGGCGGTGCCGGGGGCCCGGCCCCCGGTGCCGGTGCTGGTCGCCGCGATGGGGCCGCAGGCGCTGCGCGTCAGCGGTGAACTCGCCGACGGGATCCTGCCGTTCCTGGCCGGGCCGCGTGCCCTCGCCGAGCACGTCGTCCCGGCCGTGACCGCCGCGGCGGAAGCGGCGGGCCGGCCCGCGCCCCGGATCGTGGCGCTCGTGCCCGGCGCGGTCACGTCCGACGCCGAGGGCGTGCGGCGGCGTGCGGCAGAGGCGCTCTCGCTCTACGAGCGGGTGCCCTCGTACCAGCGCGTCATCGAGCTCTCCGGCGTCGACCGGGCCGCCGACCTGGCCGT
This sequence comes from Streptomyces sp. NPDC127114, assembly GCF_042677525.1. Taxonomy (NCBI): domain Bacteria; kingdom Bacillati; phylum Actinomycetota; class Actinomycetes; order Kitasatosporales; family Streptomycetaceae; genus Streptomyces; species Streptomyces sp. NPDC127114. The sequence continues at coordinate 4,745 of NZ_JBHXTJ010000042.1, read as the reverse complement.
CCTGGGCGACGAGGAGACCGTCGCCGCCGAGGTGCGGCGCTACCGCGAGGCGGGGGCGACCGAGGTCGTGTTCACGGCGACGGACCTGAGCGGCGAGGACGACCGGCGCCGCACCTGGAAGCTGCTCGGCGAGCTGTCGGAGGGCTGAGCCGGCCGCGTCGGACGCGGGGCGGTGCGGGCGGACGGGGCCCCGGCAGGACTCCACGCCGGACGGGCCCCGGCAGGACTCCACGCCAGAGGGGCCCCGTCAGGACTCCGGACCGGACGGGCCCCGTCAGGACTCCAGTACCTCCACGTGGTCGCCGATCGCGACCACCAGGACCCGCGAGTCCGGCCCGGTGGAGCGCCAGCGGTGGCGGACGCCGCCGGACAGCAGCAGGGTGTCACCGCGGCCCAGCCGGTGCACCCGGCCGTCGGCCTCCACCTCCACCGCGCCGTCCGCCACGTACATCAGCTCGTCGTTGCGGTGCCGGAACTCGCGGTCCGCCTCGTGCTCGCCGGTGAACTCCAGGGCGTGCAGCTGATGGCGGCCGCGCACCACCGGCCGGACGCGCGCCTCGCGGTCGAGGCCGCTGTCGTCGGCGGCGCGGACCATGTCGACCGTGCGGGTCTCGTCCGAGGCCGCGAGCAGCTGCACCGCCGTGGTCCCGAGGGCGTCGGCGATCCGCTGCAGCGACCGCATGCTGGGGCGCGCCCGGTCGTTCTCGATCTGACTGAGGAACGGGGAGGAAAGACCGCTGCGCGCGGCCACGTCGGCGAGCGTCAGGTCGAGTGCCCGCCGCCGTCGGCGTACGGCAGCCCCCACCCGCGGTGTGTTCGCGGCCTCCATGATCGTGTCCCGCCCTTCCCCGCCCCGTGGCGCCGTTCTCCCTGGTCGAGTGCGCCTGACGGCACCCTACGCGGCCCGCGGCGGGAACCCGGAGACGGTTTCGTACTCCTGACACACGCCCGTCACACAACGCCCCTACCGTCAAAGTCGGTTGTTCTCATCAAAGAAAGTTTGAAGCGCGCTCACGCGCAGCGAGGAGATCCGACGTGCCCGCCGTACCCCCGATCGACCAGAACTCGCGCCGCCGGCGTCCCACCGGCCTCATCGCCCTCGACGAGACGGCCGTGTCCGAGGGCTACACCCTCTACGCGCCGCTCACCGGCAGCGGAGAGGTCTACCTCGTCGACCTCCACGGCCGCACCGTCCACCGCTGGGACCTGCCCTACCGCCCCGGCCGCCACGCCCGACTCCTCCCCGACGGCACCCTCGCCTACAACGGCGTGCTCCCGGGCGAGCGGGCCCTCTTCCCGATGTGGCACAAGTACCGGGGCGGCGTCATGCTCCGGGCGGCCCCCGACGGCACCGTGCTGCGGGAGCACCGCGACCCCCTCCAGCACCACGACGCCCACCACCTCGACGACGGCCGCATCCTCTACACCGCCCTGGAACCCCTGTCGGGGGCGGATGCGGCGGCCGTACGGGGCGGAGTACCCGGCTCGGAGGCCGCGGGCGGCGTGGTGTGGGCCGACACCGTCAAGGAGGTCGGCCCGGACGGTGAACTCCTGTGGTCCTGGCGTGCGGCGGAGCACCTGGACCGCGAGGAGTTCGCGCTGCACGAGGCGTACGCCCGCGAGCACTGGCCCCTGATCAACAGCGTCACGCCCCTGCGGGACGGCAACATCCTCGCCAGCCTGCGCAGCGTCTCGGCCGTCGTCGTCATCAGCCGCGACACGGGCGAGATCCTGTGGCGCAGCCGCCCCGGCACGGTGAGCCAGCAGCACGCGCCCACCGAACTGGACGACGGCCGGCTGCTGGTCTTCGACAACGGCGTCTTCCGGCCCGGCCACGACGTGCCCTACTCCCGCGTCATCGAGATCGACCGGGCGGGCGGCGACGTGGTGTGGGAGTACCACGATCCGGCCCGCGAGTTCTTCTTCGCGCCCTTCATGGGCTCCGCGCAGCGCCTGCCGAACGGCAACACACTCGTCACCGACTCTCCGTCCGGGCGGCTGTTCGAGGTGACGAAGGACGGCTACCTCTGCTGGGAGTACGTCGTCCCGTACTTCGCCGGCTACGGCGAGAGCGAGGTACGCGGCCTGTTCCCGTCCGAGCCCAACGCCGTCTTCCGCGCCTACCGTTACGCCGCGGCCGACATCCCGTGGCTGGAGACGACGGCATGACGACCACCACCCCGACCCCCACGGCGGCCGGCTCCTCCCCGGAAGCCGTCGACGCCCGCGTCCCGTGGCGGCGACTGGTCCCCCTGTCGGCCCAGCACGTCCTGGCGATGATCGCCGCCCCGGTCTCCACCGTCTTCCTCGTCGCCGGCACCCTGAGGATGCCGCCGGACGCGACCGCCTCGCTGCTCAGCGCCGTCCTGCTGCTGTGCGGCGCGGGCGCGCTGCTCCAGTCCCTCGGCGTGTGGCGGATCGGCGGCCGCCTCCCCTTCGTGATGCTGCCCGGCGGGGCCGCGACCGCGCTGTTCCTCCAGATCGCCCAGGAACACGGGGCGCCGACGGCCACCGGCGCCGTCCTCCTCGCGGCGGCGCTGCTGCTCGCCGTACTGCCCCTGTACGCCCGTGTCGTACGGCTGTTCCCGCCGCTGGTCATGGGCGTGACCGTGCTGCTCATCGGCATCGCGATGATCCGGGTGGCCGCCCGGCTCGTCACCGGCCCGGACGGCACGGGCGAGCCCCGCGCGGTCCTCCTCGCCGCGCTCACGGTGGTGGCGACCGTCGCCGCGTACGTCCTGCTGCGCGGCGTCTGGCGCCAGACCTCCGTCCTCATCGGCATGGCGGCGGGCACGGCCGTGGCGGTGACGACCGGCCTCGGGACCTTCGCCCCCGCCGCCGGCAGCGGCTTCGCGCTGCCCGCGCTCCTGCCCTTCGGGGCGCCGCGGTTCGACCTGGTGGCCGCCCTTCCGCTGCTCGTGTTCAGCCTCACCACGCTGGCCGAGATCACCGGACAGACCGTCCTCAACAGCGAGACCGTCGGCCGGACTCCCGCTCCGGGACGGGACGTTCCGCGTGTCGCCCGCGCCGACGCCCTGGTCTCCCTGGCCGGCGGCCTCTTCGGCACGTCCCTCATGGTGACCAGCGCCGAGAACATCGGCATCGGCCGGCTCACCGGAGTCCGCAGCCGCTTCGTCACCGCCGGCGCCGGAGTGCTTCTGGTCGTCCTCGGCCTCGCCGCGCCGGTCTCCCGGGCGCTGGCCGGCATGCCCGAGGCGGTGGTGGGCGGCTCCGCCCTCGTCGTCTACGCGGTCATCGCCGTGATGGGCGTCGAGATGCTCCGCAGGGCCGACCTGTCCGGCACGGGCACGGGCTCGCTGACGGCCGCACTCGCGCTCACCGTGGGACTGCTGCCGCTGCTCAGCCCGGACCTGTACACGGGATTCCCCGCCTGGGCCCGCACGATCCTGGGCAGCGGCGTGGTCGCAGGCACCCTGACGGCCGTCCTGCTCACGGCGACGCTCGGCCGGTCCGGTCCGGGGAGCCGCCCGAAGGAGACGACCGGGCGGGAGGTGGCCGCGGGCGAAGACCGCGGGTGACGTTCAGCGGTGACGGGCGAGTTTGACCGCGGAGACGAGCAGGACCACGGCCAGGGCCGGGATGAGCACCAGGTCGGGGACCGCCCCGAGGAGCAGCCCGCCCAGCAGGGCGCCGGCGACGGAGCCGGCGCTCATCACCGCGGCGAAGCGGAGGTTGGCGCCGAGCACCGCGAAGCTGCCGTCACGGCTGTAACGGGCGAAGGCCACCAGCATCGTCGGCAGGGACACCAGCAGCGAAAGGCTGCCCGCCGCCTTGATGTCCACGGCGAACAGCAGCACGATCGTCGGGATCAGCAGCTCGCCGCCGGCCACGCCCATGATCGCCGCGACCACTCCGATGCCGAACCCGGCGACGACCCCGCAGGCGACCTGCGTCCACACCGGCAGCGCGAGCGCCTCCGGTGTGGTGCTGTGGGTGGCGACCAGGGCCGCGGCCATGAGCACCATCAGGCCGGCGAGGACCTTGTACAGCGTCGCACCGCGCATCCGCACGGCCCAGGCCGCTCCGGCCCAGGCACCCAGCAGGCTCCCGGCCAGCAGGTTGACGGCGACGGGCCAGTGAGCGGCCACCTCCGAGGCGGGAACCGCCGCCATCCGGGCGGGCAGCGCGACGAGGACCACCACCAGGCTCATCGCCTTGTTCAGGATGACCGCAGAGAGCGCGGCGAACCCGAACAAGCCGATCAGCAACGGCAGCCGGAACTCCGCACCGCCCAGGCCGATCATCCCGCCGAGCACGCCCACGGCCGCTCCCACGGCGAACACCAGGGGAGCGGAGAGCCGCGTGCGCGCGGGCAGGAGGTCGTCGTCGGTGGCCACGGCGGCATCATCCCCGACGGATGGATCAGGCCTTCACCAGCAGGCCGCGGCGGCGCAGGACGGTGCGTTCGAGGGGGCTGAAGACGAGGAGGTCGATGGCGACGCCGACGAGGAGGATGAGGATGATGGCGAGGAAGATGCCGGGCATGTCGAAGTTGTTGCGGCCGTTTTCGAGGAGTTGGCCGAGGCCGAGGCCGAGGTCGGGGGAGGAGGCGATGATCTCGGCGGCCATGAGGGAGCGCCAGGAGAAGGCCCAGCCCTGCTTGAGGCCGGCGAGGTAGCCGGGGAGGGCGGCGGGCATGACGATGTGCCAGGCGCCCTTGAGTCCGGTGGCGCCGAGGGTGCGTCCGGCGCGCAGGAAGAGCGGGGGGACCTGGTCGACGCCGG
>NZ_JBHXTJ010000041.1:0-64805 GCF_042677525.1 Streptomyces sp. NPDC127114 | reverse complement strand
AAGAGACAGGGCCTAAACGTCCGGACACCCCCACCCCCGCTCCGACCCCGAACCCCTCCCCGCCGTCGTCACCTCGACCCCGAACCCCTCCCCGCCGTCGTCACCTCGACCCAGAACCCCTTCCCGCCGTGCCATGCGCCGGGTCTGCTCCAGTCCCGAACCCCTCCCCGCCGTCGTGACCTCGGCCCCGAACCCCTTCCCGCCGTCGTCACCTCGACCCCGAATACCTTCCCGCCGTTGCCATGCGCCGGGTCTGCTCCAGTCCCGGCCCCTTCCCGCCGTCGTCGGCCTCGGGTCCGGTTCGGTTTCCGGCCCCTCCCCGCCGTCCTCGGACTCGGGTCCGGTTCGGTTTCCGGCCCCTCCCCGCCGGCCTCGGACTCGGGTCCGGTTCGGTTCCCGGCCCCTCCCCGTTCGTCGGCCTCGGCCCCGGGCCCCTTCCCGCCGTTGCCGTGCGCCGGCCCGGAGTCGATTCGGTTCCGGGCGCCTTCCTGCCTGGCGGCTTCGGCCTCGGGGTCGTGGTTTCTCAACTCCCGTTTCCTCAGGGACTCTTGTCTCCTCCGGTGACAGCCGCTTCACTGGCGGTCCACTCACAGACCGAGGGGCTTCCTTGACCGCGATTCGCACCACGACCGTGGCGACCGCCGTGACCGCCGCGGCCTGCGCTGCCGTTCTCGCCACCGCGATCCCGTCCGCAGCGATCAACTCGTACAACGCGACACCCGCGCCCGAGCGCACCGAGGTCGGTGCGCTGGTGGCCACCTGGGACAACGACGACGACCCGAGGACGCCCGACCGGGTCGACTGGGTGTGTTCCGGGACGATGGTCGACGCCGACACCTTCCTCACCGCGGCGCACTGCACGACCGACTGGCCGGAGAACGTGCGTTTCTACGTCTCCCTCGACCAGGACGTGCAGGCCGGTCTCGACCGGGCCGCCGCCGAGCACCCGGGTGACCCGGCGGCCGTGGCGCGCGCCGTGGCCGTGGAGGGCGTCGCACACAGTCACCCCGCCTACCCGGGACCGGCCTCCGACACCCATGACATCTCCGTGATCGAGCTGCCTTCGGCCAAGATCAAGGAGCGCTGGAGCTTCACTCCGGCGACCCTGCCGACGGCCGGCCGGCTGGACGCGCTCGGTCCTCGGAGACTGAACGACACGGATTTCGTCGTCGCCGGTTACGGCACCGAGGAGTCGCAGCGCGGGCCGGGCGGTCACACCCACCCGGGCGGCGGGGTCCGCATGAAGGCGCCGGTGACCTTCGAGGCCCTGAACAACGCGTGGATCCGGCTCGGCATGACCGCACCGCAGGGCAACGGCGGTGCCTGCTACGGCGATTCGGGCGGCCCGAACTTCGCCACGGTCGACGGGAGGCGGACCCTGGTGGCGACCACCATCACGGGCGACATGCCCTGCTACGCCACCAATGTCGTGTACCGCCTCGACACCCCCGGCGCCCGTGAATTCCTGAGGCCGTACGTCCAACTGCCGTGATCCCGAGGCCGTCAGCCCCGGTCAGGGCCGTGCTCGCCGCGGCCCTGACCGGCTGCGCGCTGGCCCTGTCGGCCGGCTGCGAGGCGCCCCGCGAGCCGGCCGCGGCGCCGTCCCCCCGTACCAGTTCACCCGCGGACGTGTGCACAAGTCTCGTGTCCTACTGGGTGAAAGAGGCCCTGAAGGGCAGCAAGTGGGCGGGGCTCGACTGGGAGCAGAAGGGGATGTCGAACGAGCAGTACGGGATCCACGACGACGTGCTCGTCGCGGCGCGGGCGGAGGAGCGCCGCGCGGGCCGCGAGGCGGCCTTCGCGCTGACCGACCGTGAGACCCGGCGGCGCTGCGAGGCGGCGAAGGGCGCGACGGGAAGTTCGGAGAACTGGCGACCGCCCAGCGAACAGCGCGTACCTACCAGCGGTTCTCGGCCATCACCTCCGTGACTCTGCGTGACGTTCCCACGAAGTGGCACCGCGGGCGGAACGGAGGGTTCCGGTCAGTCGCGCCGTTCGCTGAGATCAGGAGGGGTGTCCGCTATCCGGACAGCTGCTCAACTGCACCGTAAGCACCAAGATCTCCCCAAGCCCCTTAGCGGAACTGGGCGTTCTCAGCATGTGAACACCGGGGTAGTGACCCTTATGTCCCGGTTTGCCCATGGCCTGCACACCGGTTCCCCCTGTCGGCATAACAAGACAGTCACATCATGACCTCGGCGCTCCCGGTCTCTGTCCGGCTGCGCTTAGAGTCACGGCCAGTCACCGCGCCGCCGGGCGCTTCCTCTGCACGGCCCTGCTCCACCAGTACGGCCCGGCATCGAAAACGGCACCTCTAGCTACACAGCTTCACGGCACCGCCTCAGCTCGAGGGGGCCGCGCCAGGGAAAGGAATCTTCGTGCGACACCGTTCTTTGCTCATCCTGACCAGCGTGCTCACCACGGGTGCGCTCACCCTCACCGCCTGTGGTTCGCGTGACGAGGGCAAGGGCGGCGGCGACAACGCCGGCGGCACCACCACCGTCGTCATCGGTGTGGACGCCCCGCTCACCGGTTCGCTTTCCGCCCTGGGCCAGGGCATCAAGAACTCCGTGGACCTGGCGGTCCAGACCGCCAACAAGAACAAGGAAGTCCCGGGCGTCACCTTCAAGATCGAGGCCCTCGACGACCAGGCCGTCCCGGCCTCCGGCCAGGCCAACGCCACCAAGCTGGTCGGCAACAAGGACGTCGTGGGCGTCGTCGGCCCGCTGAACTCCGGCGTCTCCCAGCAGATGCAGGGCGTCTTCGCCTCCGCCAACCTGGCGCAGGTCTCCCCCGCCAACACCAACCCGTCGCTCTCCCAGGGCGACAACTGGGGCAAGGGCGACTTCAAGCGCCCCTTCAAGACCTACTTCCGCACCGCCGCCACCGACGTGGTCCAGGGCAAGTTCGCCGCCCAGTACCTCTTCAAGGACGCCGGCAAGAAGAAGGTCTTCGTCGTCGACGACAAGCAGACCTACGGCGCCGGCCTCGCGGCGATCTTCTCCGACGAGTTCAAGCGCCTCGGCGGCCAGGTCGTCGGCACCGACCACGTCACCGTGAAGGAGACCGACTTCTCCTCCACCGCCGACAAGGTCAAGGGCACCGGCGCCGACTCCGTCTACTTCGGCGGCCAGTACCCCGAGGGCGGCCTGCTCTCCGACCAGATCAAGAAGACCGGCGCCAAGGTCCCGGTCATGGGCGGCGACGGCATCTACGACCCCGCCTTCATCAGCGCCTCCGGCGAGGCCAACGAGGGCGACCTGGCCACCTCGATCGGCTACCCGGTCGAGAAGCTCCCGACCGCCAAGAAGTTCATCGAGGACTACAAGGCGGCCGGCTACAAGGACCCGTACGCGGCCTACGGCGGCTACTCCTACGACGCCGGCTGGGCGATCATCCAGGCCGTCAAGGCCGTCGTCCAGGCCAACAACGGCAAGCTGCCGTCCGACGCCCGCGCCAAGGTCACCGAGGCCCTCGGCAAGGTCTCCTTCGACGGCGTGACCGGCAAGGTCTCCTTCGACGAGTACGGCGACACCACCAACAAGCAGCTCACGGTCTACAAGGTCGAGGGCGGCAAGTGGATCGACGTCAAGAGCGACACCTTCAACCAGTAAGCACCACCGACCCGGCGCCGCGCCCCACGGTCAGGCGCCGGGAAACCCGCACCAACTCACCAAAGCCGCGCGCGGGCGCAAACAGCGCCCTCGCGCGGAGTCTTATCCGACAAGCTCATCGGAGGCCTGCGGTGCACGAACTGCCGCAACAGCTGGCCAACGGTCTGGCCCTCGGTGCCCTCTACGGCCTCATCGCCATCGGGTACACCATGGTCTACGGCATCGTCCAGCTCATCAACTTCGCCCACGGCGAGATCTTCATGATCGGGGGCTTCGGCGCCCTCACCACCTACACCGCTCTGCCGAGCGGAACGTCCCTTCTGGTGGCGATCCCGCTCATGATCCTCGGTGGCGCGATCGCCTCCGTGGCCGTCGCCACCGCCGCCGAGCGGTTCGCCTACCGCCCGCTGCGCAACGCGCCGCGGCTCGCCCCGCTCATCACCGCAATCGGCCTCTCCATCGCGCTCCAGCAGCTGGTCTGGCAGTTCTACCCGGACGCCAAGAAGGCCGTCAGCTTCCCCGAGTTCAAGGGCGAGGCCTTCCAGATCACCGAAAGCCTCCAGATCCAGCGGGCCGACGCCTTCGTCCTCGTCCTCGCACCGCTCTGCATGCTCGCCCTCGGCCTCTTCGTCTCGAAGAGCCGCAGCGGCCGCGCCATGCAGGCCACCGCACAGGACCCCGACACCGCGAAGCTGATGGGCATCAACACCGACCGCATCATCGTCATGGCCTTCGCCATCGGTGCCGCGTTCGCCGCCGTCGCCGCCGTCGCCTACGGCCTCGACAAGGGCCAGATCAACTTCGAGATGGGCTTCATCCTCGGCCTCAAGGCCTTCACCGCCGCCGTCCTCGGCGGCATCGGCAACATCTACGGCGCCATGGTCGGCGGCGTGGTCCTCGGCATCGCCGAATCCCTCTCGATCGCCTACATCGAAGACATCCCCGGCATGCAGCAGCTCGGCGGCGGTGCCTGGTCCAACGTGTGGGCCTTCGTCCTCCTCATCCTCGTGCTCCTGGTCCGGCCTCAGGGCCTGCTCGGCGAGCGCGTCGCGGACAGGGCGTGAGCACCATGAGCGAGAACACCATCACCACCGAGACCACCACGACCGTGGCCAAGACGTCCGTCGCCCCCGCCGCGCTGCTGTGGACGATCGTCGCCGGCTCCGTCGCGACCGTCGCCAGCACCTTCCTCGCCTGGACGTGGACCACCGCCTTCCCCGGCAACCTCACGGTCTACGGCTACCCCGCCCCGCTGCAGATGCTGACGCTCGTCGGGGCCGTCCTCACCGGCGCCCACGCGCTGGCCGGGCTCGGCGTCAAGGGCCTCGGCTGGCTGATCCCCACCGGCGCCCGCAAGGTGCTGTGGATCCTGGCCCTCGGCACCTTCGCCACCACCCTGTTCACCGCGATATCGATCATCGTCGAGCTGGGTGCCCTGGTAGACCTGGAGCCCGGTGCCGGCGTCGCCGTCGTCGCCGCCGCCATCCCGGCAATCGCCGCGTACAAGCTGCCCGACGACACCCGCAAGGCCACGCCCGCCAAGGCGCTCCCCTCGTGGGCCGAGATCCTGATCATCGTCGCCGTCTTCGCCCTCGGCCTCTACGTGGTCACCTTCGGCATCGACACCGAGGACTCGGAGCCGCAGCTCTTCATCGCGTACCTGATCCTGGTCGGCTCCGCCGCCACGGCTCTGGTCAAGTCCGGTCTCACCCAGCGGCTCGCGCAGATCACCGCGCGCAACCGCCAGGTGACGATCACCGCCAGCATCGTCATGGCGATCGCCTTCCCGTTCATCCAGCAGAGCGGCGACACCTACACGCTGATCGCGGTCAACATCCTGATCTTCGCGACCGTCGCCCTCGGCCTGAACATCGTGGTCGGCCTCGCCGGTCTGCTCGACCTCGGTTACGTCGCCTTCCTCGGTGTCGGCGCGTACACCGCGGCCCTGGTCTCCGGAGCCACCTCCTCCGCCTTCGGAGTCCAGTTCCCCTTCTGGGCCGCCGCGCTCACCGGCATGGCCGCCTCGCTCGTCTTCGGCGTCGTCATCGGCGCCCCGACCCTGCGACTGCGCGGCGACTACCTCGCCATCGTGACCCTCGGCTTCGGTGAGATCTTCCGCATCGCCATGGGCAACCTCGACGGCACCTCCGGCCCGCAGATCACCAACGGTCCGAACGGCATCCCGAACATCCCGCAGCTCGAGTTCTTCGGCTACAACTTCGGCGAGCCGCACACCGTCCTCGGCATCGAACTCGGCGCGTACGCCAACTACTACCTGCTCATGATCCTCATCATGGCGCTGGTCGTACTCGTCTTCTCCCGCGCCGGCAACAGCCGCATCGGCCGCGCCTGGGTCGCCATCCGCGAGGACGAGACCGCCGCCACCGCGATGGGCATCAACGGCTTCCGAGTGAAGCTCGTCGCCTTCGCCCTCGGCGCGGCCCTCGCCGGCCTCGCGGGCACCGTGCAGGCACACGTCAACACCACGGTCGTCCCCGAGAACTACGTGTTCGCCGGTCCCGTCCCGCCGAACTCGGCGTTCCTCCTCGCGGCCGTCATCCTCGGCGGCATGGGCACCATCACCGGCCCCATCGTCGGCTCCGCCCTGCTCTTCCTGATCCCGGCCAAGCTGCAGTTCCTCCAGGACTACCAGCTGCTCGGCTTCGGCATCGCCCTGATCCTGCTCATGCGCTTCCGCCCCGAAGGCCTCATCGCCAACAAGCGGGCGCAGCTGGAATTCCACGAGAACGACGACGACCAGCTCGCCGTACCGGAGCAGCGCCAGTCCGCCGAGGCGGACGCGCAGGCCGACGGCACGGCGAAGGCGGGGGCGTGAACGACATGACGACCACCACCGAAACCGGCGCCGCGAAGACCGCTACGGCCGCGACCGTCCTCGACGCCAGCGGCGTGACCATGCGCTTCGGCGGCCTCACCGCCGTGCGCGACGTCGACCTGACCGTCCGCGAGGGCGAGATCGTCGGCCTCATCGGCCCCAACGGCGCCGGCAAGACCACCTTCTTCAACTGCCTGACCGGTCTGTACGTCCCGACCGAGGGCCAGGTCAGCTACAAGGGCACCGTCCTGCCGCCGAAGCCGCACCTGGTCACCCAGGCCGGCATCGCCCGTACCTTCCAGAACATCCGCCTCTTCTCCAACATGACGGTCCTGGAGAACGTCCTCGTCGGACGCCACACCCGGACCAAGGAGGGCCTCTGGTCCGCGCTGCTGCGCGGCCCCGGCTTCAAGAAGGCGGAAGCCGCCTCCCGCGAACGGGCCATGGAACTCCTGGAGTTCGTCGGCCTCGCGAACAAGGCCGAGCACCTCGCCCGCAACCTGCCGTACGGCGAACAGCGCAAGCTGGAGATCGCCCGCGCGCTCGCCAGCGACCCCGGCCTGCTGCTGCTCGACGAGCCGACGGCCGGCATGAACCAGAGCGAGACCCGCACCACCGAAGAGCTGGTCTTCGCGATCCGCGACCGCGGCATCGCCGTCCTGGTCATCGAGCACGACATGAAGTTCATCTTCAAGCTGTGCGACCGGGTCGCCGTCCTCGTCCAGGGCGAGAAGCTCGTCGAAGGCACCGCCGAAGTCGTCCAGGGCGACGAGCGCGTCGTGGCCGCCTACCTCGGCACGCCGTACGAGGGCGCGCCGGGCGAGGCCGAGGTCGCCGAGGTCGAGGCCGCGGAGGCCCACGCGGAGGCCGAGGCCGCCGCCGAAGCCGCCGAGGCCACCGCCGATGAGGCGGAGACGGCCGAGGAGACGGACGAGGCCACGGCCGAGGACGCTCCGGCGGACGCCGACGACGCCGAGCCCGCCGACGCGGCACCGGCGGACCCGGCCGACGAGTACAGCACCACCGAAGGAGACACCAAGTGACCGCTCTTCTCGAGGTCGAGGACCTCAGGGTCGCCTACGGCAAGATCGAGGCCGTCAAGGGCATCTCCTTCTCCGTCGAGGCCGGCCAGGTCGTCGCCCTGATCGGCACCAACGGCGCCGGCAAGACCACGACCCTGCGGACCCTCTCCGGCCTCCTCAAGCCCACCTCGGGCAAGATCACCTTCGACGGCCAGCCGCTCAACGGCGTCCCCGCCCACAAAGTCGTCTCCCTGGGCCTCGCCCACTCCCCCGAAGGCCGGCACATCTTCCCCCGGCTCACCATCGCCGAGAACCTCCAGCTGGGCGCCTTCCTGCGCAGCGACAAGGACGGCATCGAGCGGGACATCCAGCGCGCCTACGACCTCTTCCCGATCCTGGGCGAGCGCCGCAAGCAGGCCGCCGGCACCCTCTCGGGCGGTGAGCAGCAGATGCTGGCGATGGGCAGGGCACTGATGTCCCAGCCCAAGCTGCTGATGCTGGACGAGCCCTCGATGGGCCTGTCCCCGATCATGATGCAGAAGATCATGGAGACCATCGCCACGCTCAAGGCGGAGGGCATGACCATCCTGCTGATCGAGCAGAACGCCCAGGCCGCACTGTCCCTCGCGGACCAGGCCTACGTGCTCGAGGTCGGCAAGATCAAGCTGTCCGGCACCGGCCAGGACCTGCTCGTCAACGACGACGTCCGCAAGACGTACCTCGGCGAGGAGTAACGTCCACCCCGCCCACCACGGACAGAAGGCCCGCCCCACGACGACGTGGGGCGGGCCTTCTTCATGTCCGCGGGGCTTCATCTCCCCCGGCGCTACTGATCCTTGGCCTTGGCGGCCTTCTTCTCCTCGGCGTCCTCGATGACCGCCTCCGCGACCTGCTGCATCGACATCCGGCGATCCATCGACGTCTTCTGGATCCAGCGGAACGCCGCCGGCTCGGTCAGCCCGTACTGCGTCTGCAGGACCGACTTGGCCCGGTCGACCAGCTTGCGGGTCTCCAGACGCTGCGAGAGGTCGGCGACCTCCTTCTCCAGGGCGCGCAGCTCCGCGAAACGGGAGACGGCCATCTCGATGGCCGGCACCACGTCGCTCTTGCTGAACGGCTTCACCAGGTACGCCATGGCGCCGGCGTCCCGGGCGCGCTCGACGAGCTCGCGCTGGGAGAAGGCGGTGAGCATGAGGACCGGGGCGATGGACTCGCCCGCGATCTTCTCGGCGGCCGAGATGCCGTCGAGGACCGGCATCTTCACGTCGAGGATGACGAGGTCGGGGCGGTGCTCGCGGGCCAGCTCGACGGCCCGGGCCCCGTCACCGGCCTCGCCGACGACGGTGTAGCCCTCCTCCTCCAGCATCTCTTTGAGGTCGAGGCGGATGAGGGCCTCGTCCTCGGCGATGACGACGCGGGTCGTCAGCGGCGGGACGTGCGACGCGGTCGCGGCGTCGTCGTCGGCGGCGGGCTGGGGCGACTCGGGGGCGGTCACGGGGGCTCCTCGTTGCGGGGCAGCTACTGCTACCTGAGCCTACCTAGGTCCTGTATGTTTGAGACACAGCAGGTTGCCAATGACCTTCGTTTCGAAGGGGCCCCGGTAGCCCAGCGGAAGAGGCGATGGTCTCAAACACCATTCAGCGTGGGTTCGAATCCCACCCGGGGCACTTTACCTTCGATCCCAAGGTTGGACCATGTTGGGAGTTAGTCACCCACACGCGTGAGTCCTCCTGCATCCGCGCCACGCGAAGCGCACATCAGAGCCACGATCGCCTGCATGTACGACATCGAAACGCGCAAACAGGCGCTCGCTCTCGTCGCTCGAGGCCACAGTCTCAACTCGGTGAGCAAGCAGACCGGAATCTCGCGAGCCGCGTTACAGGCCTGGCGGACGCGCCTTGAACCGCTCGCCACCATCGGCGGTCAATCCCGGCCCTGCCCGCGGTGCCGTCCGGCACCCGGGGCACCGCAGGACACGGCGGCATACGCCTACCTGCTCGGCCTCTACCTCGGCGACGGCTGCATCAGCGACCACCCCCGAGGCGGCCACCATCTCCGCATCGCCTGCTCCGACGCCTGGCCCGGGCTGATCGAGGCGTGCCGCGAGGCGATGCTGGCCGTACGGCCGGAAGGAAGCATCTGCATCCTCAAGAAGCAGGGGTGCGTCGCCGTCACAAGCTACGGCCGGCACTGGAAGTGTCTGTTCCCCCAGCACGGCCCCGGCAAGAAGCACGAGCGGCGCATCGTGCTCGAGCCCTGGCAGCAGGAGATCGTCGACGCGCACCCGTGGGAGTTCGTGCGGGGGCTGATCCACTCCGACGGGTGTCGGCTGATCAACTGGGCGAGTCGCGTCGTGCGAGGCGAGAAGAAGCGGTACGAGTACGTCCGCTATTTCTTCACCAATGTCTCCGACGACATCCGGCGCCTCTACACCGACACGCTCGACAAGCTGGGCGTCGAGTGGACGCACTGCACGCGTGCGGGCAGGCCGTACAACATCTCCGTTGCTCGCAGGGCCTCCGTCGCCCTCATGGACGCCCACGTCGGCCCCAAGTACTGAGCCTCAGTTCGTGACGGGGTCCCCGATGTGGTGCACGCGCACCATGTTGGTGGAGCCCGCCACGCCGGGCGGCGAGCCGGCCGTGATGACCACGATGTCCCCCTTCTTGCAGCGGCCGATGCGCAGCAGTTCCTCGTCGACCTGGGCGACCATGGCGTCGGTCGAGTCGACGTGCGGGCCGAGGAAGGTCTCCACGCCCCAGGTGAGGTTGAGCTGGGAGCGGGTCGCCGGGTCGGGGGTGAAGGCCAGGAGGGGGATCGGGGAGCGGTAGCGGGACAGTCGCTTGACGGTGTCGCCGGACTGGGTGAAGGCGACGAGGAACTTCGCGCCGAGGAAGTCGCCGATCTCGGCGGCGGCGCGGGCCACGGCGCCGCCCTGGGTGCGGGGCTTGCTGCGCTCGGTCAGCGGCGGCAGGCCCTTGGCGAGGATGTCCTCCTCGGCCGCCTCGACGATCCGGCTCATGGTGCGCACGGTCTCGATGGGGTACTTGCCGACGCTGGTCTCGCCGGAGAGCATCACGGCGTCGGTGCCGTCGATGACGGCGTTGGCGACGTCTGAGGCTTCGGCGCGGGTGGGGCGGGAGTTCTCGATCATCGAGTCGAGCATCTGGGTGGCGACGATGACGGGTTTGGCGTTCCGCTTGGCGAGCTTGATCGCCCGCTTCTGGACGATCGGCACCTGCTCCAGGGGCATTTCGACGCCCAGGTCGCCGCGGGCCACCATGATGCCGTCGAAGGCGGCCACGATGTCGTCGATGTTCTCGACGGCCTGTGGCTTCTCGATCTTGGCGATGACCGGGACGCGGCGGCCTTCCTCGTCCATGATGCGGTGGACGTCCTCGATGTCGCGGCCGCTGCGGACGAAGGAGAGGGCGATGACGTCGGCGCCGGTGCGCAGGGCCCAGCGGAGGTCGTCGACGTCTTTTTCGGAGAGGGCGGGGACGGAGACGGCGACTCCGGGGAGGTTGAGGCCCTTGTTGTCGGAGACCATGCCGCCTTCGATGACGCGGGTGTGGACTCGGGGGCCGTCGACGGAGGTGACTTCGAGGGTGACGCGGCCGTCGTCGACGAGGATGCGTTCGCCGGGGGTGACGTCGTCGGCGAGGCCGGCGTAGGTGGTGCCGCAGGTGTGGCGGTCGCCCTGGAGGGGTTCGACGGTGATGGTGAATGCGTCGCCGCGTTCAAGGAGTACGGGGCCTTCGCGGAAGCGGCCGAGGCGGATCTTCGGGCCTTGAAGGTCGGCGAGGACGCCGACGTTGCGGCCGGTCTCTTCGGCGGCTTTGCGGACGCGTTGGTAGCGCTCTTCGTGTTCGGCGTAGCCGCCGTGGCTGAGATTGAAGCGGGCCACGTCCATTCCGGCCTCGATCAATGCCTTGATCTGGTCGTATGTTTCGGTGGCGGGCCCAAGGGTACAAACGATTTTTGCTCGGCGCATAAGGCGAGCCTAGGCCTTACCAGCGGGTAGCGAAGGGGCCGGGCATGACTACTCAACAACCTTTCCGTGAAAGGTTGTTGACAAGTCTTGAATGTGTGCGGGGGGTCGCTCCGATGAGCGGCTGAAGGGCCGAAAAGCCGTTCGTCTCAGAGTTCGGGCGGCGCCATCGTGAATCGCGCGGCGACTTCCGCGGTGACCGTCTGCCGCTGCGGTTCGAGATCCAGTGGAGCGGGTGTTTCCGTTGCTTCCGCGGCGAAGGCCATGCGCATTCCGCCCGCGGGCGCGGGCATGCCGGGCGTGAGTCCGGTGTCGGAGAGTTCGAGGAGTGCCGCGAGCGAGGTGCCGAGTGCCTCCGCGTATTCGCGCGCCCGTCGCACCGCTTCCCGTACCGCCTGTCGGCGGGCTTCCGCGTGGGCGGGCGAGTCCTGGCGCAGGGACCACCACGGGCCGTCGACGCGTGTCCATTCCAGGTCGGCGAGGCGCATGGTCAGCTCGCCCAGGGCGGAGAAGTCGGTGAGTTCGGCTGTGAGGTGTACCCAGCCCTGGTAGGCGCGCACGCGCTCGCCGCGGCCGTGCCGGACCGGCTCGGGGGTGACGGACAGGGCGCCGGTCTCCAGGGTGGCGACGGCCTGGCCGTACGACTTGATCAGGGTGATGGCCTCGGCGTTGCGGGCCGTCAGGGCGGCCAGGACCTCGGTCCGGTCGGTGCCTCTGGCGCGTACCGACACGCCGATGCGGGCGAGCTCCGGTTCCACTTCGAGACGGCCCTCGCCGCGGACCGTCACCTGGGGTGCTTCGGGGGTGGGGTGCGGCTGTGTCATACCGAACACTTTCCCACTCCGTAACCCGAAAGGGCTGTTGCGACAGTGCGGTCTGAGCCAGAATCTACGCGCGTTGTGCGCCACTGAAGGCGCGGACGCCGCAGATCACAAGGGGAGAAACGCACATGCCGCTGAACCGCCGGGCCTTCTTGGAGAACTCCGCCGCCGTCGGAGCCGGAGTCGCACTCACCGCCGGGGCCGCCGCTCCCGCGGAGGCTCACGAAGCCCGCCCCCGGCCGGCGAAGCGGTACTCCTTCACCGTGATGGGCACGACCGACCTGCACGGCAATGTCTTCAACTGGGACTACTTCACGGACAAGGAGTTCGACGACAAGGCCCACAACGACGTCGGCCTGGCGAAGATCTCCACCCTGGTCAACCAGGTCCGCGAGGAGAAGGGCCGTGGCAACACGCTGCTCATCGACGCGGGCGACACCATCCAGGGCACGCAGCTGTCGTACTACTACGCCAAGGTCGACCCGATCACCCAGGCCGGCGGCCCGGTCCACCCGATGGCCCAGGCCATGAACGCCATCGGCTACGACGCGGCCGCGCTCGGCAACCACGAGTTCAACTACGGCATCCCGGTGCTCCGCAAGTTCCAGGACCAGTGTGACTTCCCGCTGCTCGGCGCCAACGCGCTGGACGCGAAGACGCTGCGCCCGGCCTTCCCGCCGTACAGCATGCACTGCCTGCGCACCCCGCACGGCCGTGACGTCAAGGTCGCCGTGCTCGGCCTCACCAACCCGGGCATCGCCATCTGGGACAAGGCCAACGTGTCCGGTCAGATGGTCTTTCCGGGTCTGGAGGAGCAGGCCGCGAAGTGGGTGCCGAAGCTGCGTTCCATGGGTGCCGACGTGGTGATCGTCTCCGCGCACTCGGGTTCCAGCGGCACGTCTTCCTACGGCGACCAGCTGCCGTACATCGAGAACGCGGCCGGGCTGGTCGCCGAGCAGGTTCCGGGCATCGACGCGATCCTCGTGGGCCACGCGCACACCGAGATCCCCGAGTACAGGGTCACGAACAAGGAGACCGGCAAGGACGTCGTCCTGTCCGAGCCGCTCAAGTGGGGTCAGCGTCTCACGCTGTTCGACTTCGACCTGGTGTGGCAGAAGGGCCGCTGGGTCGTCGAGAAGGTCGGTGCCAAGGTCCTCAACTCCAACACGGTGGCCGAGGACCCGGAGATCACGGCGCTGCTGTCCGACGAGCACAAGAAGGTCGTGGAGTACGTCAACCAGGTCATCGGCACCTCCACGGCCGTCATGACCACGGCCGACGCGCCGTGGAAGGACGAGCCGATCATCGACCTGATCAACACCGTCCAGGCGGAGACGGTGAAGGCGGCTCTCGCGGGCGGCCCGTACGCGAACCTGCCGGTGTTGTCGCAGGCCTCGTGCTTCTCGCGTACGGCCCGCATTCCGTCCGGGCAGATCACCATCAAGGACGCCGCCGGGCTCTATCCCTTCGAGAACACCATGGAGGCCCGTCTGATGACGGGTGCCCAGCTGCGGGACTATCTGGAGTTCTCGGCGCGGTACTACGTGCAGACTCCGGCGGGCGCGCCGGTGGACACGGCGAAGCTGACCAACGCGAACGGCACTCCGGACTACAACTACGACGTCGTGTCGGGTCTGACGTACGAGATCGACATCGCGAAGCCGGCCGGCTCGCGGATCGTGAACCTGTCCTTCGAGGGCAGGCCGCTCGACCCGGCGGCGCAGTTCGTGCTGGCGGTCAACAACTACCGGGCGAACGGCGGCGGCGCCTTCCCGCACGTCGCCGCCGCGCAGAAGCTGTGGTCGAACTCGGACGAGATCCGTAACACGATCATCCAGTGGGTGAAGGCGAAGGGGAGCGTCGATCCGGCCGCCTTCGCGTCGGTGGACTGGAAGCTGACCCGGGACGGCGTTCCGGTCTTCTAGTTCTCGCGCGGACCGCGTACTTCCGGCACGTCAGTGCTGGACGAGAGGCGTCAGCTTCTGGCTCTGGGCCGGAATGCCGGGCGCCTCTCGTGTGTCCAGGCCGAAGGTGGTGAAGGCGGTGCGGCGGGGCAGCGGGTAGGGCTCCTTGCCGGTCACCGAGTTGAGGATGACCGCGCTGCGCCAGGCGGCCAGGCCCAGGTCGGGTGCGCCGACGCCGTGGGTGTGGCGCTCCGCGTTCTGCACGTAGACGGAGCCGCCGACCGAAGCGTCGAGGACCAGCCGGTATTCGGCGTCGATCCGGGCCCGGCCGGCGGAGTCGTGGCGCAGGTAGGGGTCGAGGCCGGCGAGCATGCGGTCGACGGGGCGTTCGCGGTAGCCGGTGGCCAGGACGACGGCGTCGGTGGTCAGCCGGGAGCGGGTGGACTGTTGCACGTGTTCCAGGTGCAGTTCGACGCGGGTGGTGGCGACCCGGCCGGCGGTGCGGACCCGGACTCCGGGGGTGAGGACGGCGTCGGGCCAGCCGCCGTGGAGGGTGCGTCGGTACAGCTCGTCGTGGATGGCGGCGATGGTCTCGGCGTCGATGCCCTTGTGGAGCTGCCACTGGCGGGGCACGAGTTCGCCGCGGACGGGCTCGGGCAGGCCGTGGAAGTAGCGGGTGTAGTCGGGTGTGAAGTGTTCGAGTCCCAGCTTGGAGTACTCCATCGGCGCGAAGGCCTCGGTGCGGGCCAGCCAGTGCAGTTTCTCCGCGCCGGCCGGGCGGGCGCGGAGCAGGTCGAGGAAGACCTCCGCGCCGGACTGGCCGGAGCCGATGACGGTGACGTGGCCGGCGGCGAGGAGGGACTCGCGGTGGGCGAGGTAGTCGGCGGAGTGGATGACGGGGACGCCGGGGGCGTCGGCGAGGGGCTTGAGGGGTTCGGGCACGTAGGGCTCGGTGCCGACGCCGAGGACGACGTTGCGGGTGTACGAGCGGCCCAGGGCTTCGGCCTCGCCGTCGGTGTCGAGCTGGGTGAAGTCGACCTCGAAGAGGCGGCGTTCGGGGTTCCAGCGGACCGAGTCGACCTGGTGGCCGAAGTGCAGTCCGGGGACTTTCTCGCTGACCCAGCGGCAGTAGGCGTCGTATTCGGCGCGGTGAATGTGGAATTTCTCGGCGAAGTAGAACGGGAAGAGCCGGTCGCGGGAGCGGAGGTAGTTGAGGAAGGTCCAGGGGCTGGCCGGGTCGGCGAGGGTGACCAGGTCGGCGAGGAAGGGGACCTGGAGGGTGGAGCCCTCGATGAGGAGCCCGGGGTGCCACTGGAACGCGGGCCGCTGCTCGTAGAAGGCGGTCGCGAGGCCGCCGGGGACGCCGTGGGCGAGTGCGGCGAGCGACAGGTTGAACGGGCCGATGCCGACGCCCACCAGGTCGAGCGGACGGTCGAGGTCGTGCTGCGGGGTGCTGCCGGTCATCGGTGGGTGCTGCCTTCCACGAGGGTGAGGATCTCTTCGAGGTCGCCGGGGGTGGCGTGGGGGTTGAGCAGGGTGGCCTTGAGCCAGAGACGGCCGTCGGCGGCGGCCCGGCCGAGGACGGCGCGGCCTTCGGCGAGCAGGGTGCGGCGGATCTTGGCGACGGCCTCGTCGGGGGCGCCGTGCGGCCGGAGGAGGACGGTGGTGAGGGTGGGCCGGGCGTACAGTTCCAGGCCCGGTGCCTTCTCGACGAGGTCGGCGAGGTGGCGTGCCCGGTCCATGCAGGCGTCGACGAGCGCGCCGAGGCCGGTGCGGCCGAGGGCGCGCAGGGTGACGGCGGTCTTGAGGACGTCGGGGCGGCGGGTGGTGCGCAGCGAGCGGCCGAGGAGGTCGGGGAGCCCGGCCTCGGTGTCGTCGTCGGCGTTGAGGTAGTCGGCGGTGTGGGCGAGTGCGGCGAGGTCGGCGGTGTCGCGTACGGCGAGGAGTCCGGCGGCGGCGGGCTGCCAGCCCAGTTTGTGCAGGTCGACGGTGACCGTGCGGGCGCGGTCGAGGCCGTCGAGGAGGTGCCGGTGGGTGTCGCTGAACAGGGCGGGGCCGCCGTAGGCGGCGTCGATGTGGAGCTCGGCGCCGTGTGCGGCGCACAGTTCGGCGATTTGGGGAAGCGGGTCGATCAGGCCGGCGTCGGTGGTGCCGGCGGTCGCGGCGACGAGGAGGGGTGTCCCGGCGAGAGCGGTGAGGGCCTTGTCGAGGGCGGCCGGGTCGAGGGTGCCGTGGGGGGCGGGGACGACGACCGGTTCGGGCAGGCCGAGCAGCCAGGCGGCGCGCCGGAAGGAGTGGTGGGCGTTGGCGCCGGTCACGGTCCGGACGGTGCCGTGCCGTTCCCTGGCGAGGAGCAGGGCGAGCTGGTTGGACTCGGTGCCGCCGGTGGTGACGAGGGCGTCGGGCGCCGGGGCGCGGGGGAAGACCTCGGCCGCGAGGGCGGCGGTGAGCAGCGTTTCGAGCGCGGAGGCGGCCGGGGCCTGGTCCCACGAGTCGAGGGACGGGTTCAGGGCGGAGGCGGCGAGGTCGGCGGCGACGGCGAGGGCGAGCGGCGGGGTGTGCAGGTGCGCCGCGCACAGCGGGTGGGCGGGGTCGGCGGCGCCGGCGGCGAGGGCGTGCACGATCGTGCGCAGGGCCTCGTCCTGGCCCGTGCCGTGCTGCGGCAGCACGGCGCCGACGGCCTTCCGGACGCGCGACGCCGCCTCGTCCGCGCCTCCGCCGGGCAGGGGCCCGCCCCGCGCGACCGCGCCGTCGTGCAGGGCTCCGAGGACGACGTCGAGCAACGGGCGCAGGGCCTCCGGCCCGTGAACGCCTCCGGCGAGGGGTGCGGCACGCATGGACGACAGGGTGCCGGGGGTTGTCGGGGATTGTCCGGAGAGTGCGGTGGTGTGACCCGAAAGGGGGACGGGCGGTTGCGGGCCGGCGCCCGTGACCGGCCCGGAGGGCCGTTTCTGCCGGCGTCCTGCGTCCCTCCCCTTTTGTCCCTCGGACGGGAACGTCGTGACCCGGCATGACCAGGCCGATATGCTCGCCAAGATCAATATTGCTAGGGAGCTATGTCCCGGGGGGCAGGATGGATCTGCACGCGCTCAGACAGTTCGTCGTCGTCGCACGCCTGGAACACCTCAGCCGCGCGGCGGAGGAACTCCGCGTGGCCCAGCCCTCGTTGAGCCGTACCATCGCCCGGCTGGAGAGCGAGCTGGGTGCGCCGCTGTTCGACCGGGCCGGCCGGCTCCGGCTCAACGAGGCCGGGAAGGCGTTCCTGCGGCACGCCGAGCGCTCCCTCGGGGAGCTCGACGCGGGCCGCCGGGCCGTCGCCGCGATCACGGGCGGGGAGTCCGGCACCGTACGGCTGGCCTCGGAGACCTTCCTCACCCTGACCGGCCCGCTGGGGGCGTTCAAACGGGCCCGTCCCGGCGTCGAGGTGGAACTCCACCAGATGGCCGCCGACGAGATGGAACGCCGCCTGCGCGCCCAGGAGGTGGACCTCTGCGTGGCCTCGCAGCCGGTGCCGTCCGAGGGCCTGGAAGCGGTGCGGCTGCTCGACGAGCAGGTCTGGGTGGTCACGCCGCTCGGCCATCCCCTGGCGGGCCGCGCCTCGGTGACCGTCGCCGAACTCGCCGACGAACCCTTCGTCACCACCCGCGCGGGCCACTGGCAGCGCCGGCTCCTCGACCGGCTCTTCGCGGGGAACGGCCTCGCACCCGCGAAGATCGTCTGCGAGGGCGACGAGCCCAGCGCCACCGCGATCCTGGTCGCGGCGGGGCTCGGCATCGGCCTCCTCCCGGACATGGCGCGGCGCAGCGCCACCCGCGCCCCGGTCGCCTGGCTGGCCGTCGACAGCCCCGACTGCCGGCGCACCCTCACTCTGCTGCGGTACGCCGACGGCCGGCCGTCGGGCGCCGCGCGCCTGATGCACGCGGCGCTCACCGGCTGGGACTGGGCCGCCGGCCCGGTCTAGGGCCTGTCCGGCGGATCAGGGCCGGACAGGCCTGGGGGTGCCTGGCCGACGAGGCCTCCGGGGCCTGCACGGCGGATCACGGCCAGACCGGGCCTGGCCGTGCGGTCCAGCCGCGCGGGCAGGCCCGTCCGTCCGGTCCAGCCGCGCGGGCGGGCCCGTCCGTGCGGTCCAGCCGGGCGGGCAGGCCCGTCCGTGCGGTCCAGCCGCGCGGGCAGGCGCCGGCCTAGCCGCGGGCCCGCAGGGCCCGGCGCAGGTCGTCCAGCTGGTCGGTCAGCTGGCGGCGGAGGGCCGGGATCATCGTGTCCTCCGCGAGGTGCCGCTCGCCGAGGGCCAGGGCCTCCGCGTCGACCGCGTACGCCGGGAAGCCCCGGCGGCCGGCGGCCTCCGCCATGGCGGGGCCGCGGCGCTCGGCCATCGCGACGGCGTCGGGGTAGAAGCGGGCCAGGTAGTCGCGCAGCAGCTCGGCCTGCTCGGGCTGCCAGAAGCCCTGGGCGGTGGCCGTGAACAGGTAGTTCGACAGGTCGTCGGAGTCGAACATGGCGGACCAGGCGGCCGCCTTCGCCTCCGCCGTCGGCAGCGCGGCGCGGCAGCGGGCCGCGCCCTCCTGGCCGGTGGCGCTGGGGTCGCGCTCCAGCTCGGCGGCGATCGTGGCCTCGTCCGTCGCGCCGAGGACGGCGAGCCGGGCGAGGATGCGCCAGCGCAGCTCCGGGTCGAGCTCGGGGCCGCCATGGACCGTGCCCTCCTCCAGCCAGGAGGCGATCTTGTCCGGCGTGGTCGCGCTGTCGACGAGGACGCGCACGGCGGTCAGGCGCAGGCCCGGTGCCTCGCCGTCCTCGGTGCGGCGCAGCAGGTCGCGGGTGATCGCCGTGATCGTGGCGAGGGCGGCCGGGCGCTCGGCCTCGGAGACGTAACGGTCGGCGATCTGGGTACGGGCGAAGCCCAGCACGCCCTGGACGACGGCGAGTTCGGTCTCCTCGGGGAGGTGTGCGGCGGCGAACTCCAGGTACTCGGCGCCGCCGAGCTCGCCGTCGCGGACCATGTCGCGCATGGCGTTCCAGACGACCGCCCGGGTGAGCGGGTCGGGGATGCGGGAGATGCCGCGCAGGGCGCTCTCCTCGGACACCTCGTCGAAGCGCATCTTCGCGTAGGTGAGGTCGCCGTCGTTGAGGACGACCAGCGCGGGGCGCGGCCCGTCCAGTGCGATCGGGGCGTCCTGCGGGACGTCGGCCCCGACGCGCTCGCGCAGCACGAGCTCGCCGGCCGCGTCGTGGTCGTACACGCCGACGGAGAGCCGGTGCGGGCGGCTGCCCCGGTGGTCGACGGTGAGCCGCCACCTGGTGCCCTCGCCTTCCAGGCGGGGGGTGAGGACGTCGACGCCCGTCGTGCGCAGCCACTGCTCGGCCCAGGCGTGGACGTCGCGGTCGGTGGCGGCGGCGAGGTTGTCGACGAAGTCGGCGAGGGTGGCGTTGCCGAACTTGTGCCGCTTGAAGTGGATGTTGATGCCGGCGAGGAAGTCCTTCTCCCCCATCCAGGCGACGAGCTGCCGCAGCGCGGAGGCGCCCTTGGCGTAGGAGATGCCGTCGAAGTTGAGCAGGGCGGAGGCGGTGTCGGGCACGGCGTCCGGGTCGGGGGCGACGGGGTGGGTGGAGGGCCGCTGGTCGGCCTCGTAGCCCCAGGACTTGCGGGTGACGCCGAAGTCGATCCAGGTGTCGGCGAAGCGGTCGGCGCAGGCCTCGTTGATGGTCTGGAAGCCCATGTACTCGGCGAAGGACTCGTTCAGCCAGATGTCGTCCCACCAGCGGAGCGTGACGAGGTCGCCGAACCACATGTGGGCCATCTCGTGGGCGATGACCATGGCGCGGGTCATGCGCTCGGTGTCGGTGACGGCGGAGCGGAAGACGAACTCGTCGCGGAAGGTGACGAGTCCGGGGTTCTCCATGGCGCCCGCGTTGAACTCGGGGACGAAGGCCTGGTCGTACGAGTCGAAGGGGTAGGGCTCGTCGAACTTCTCGTGGTAGCGGTCGAAGCAGGCCTTGGTGACGTCGAGGATCTCGTCGGCGTCGGCGTCCAGGTGGGGCGCGAGCGAGCGGCGGCAGTGGATGCCGAACGGCAGGCCGGCGTGCTCGGTGCGGACCGAGTGCCAGGGGCCGGCGGCGACGCAGACGAGGTAGGTGGAGAGCAGCGGGGTGGGCGCGGCCTTCCAGCGGCCGTCGGGCTGCTGCTCGGTGATGCCGTTGGACAGGACGGTCCAGCCCTGGGGTGCGGTGACGGAGACCTCGAAGACGGCCTTGAGGTCGGGCTGGTCGAAGGCGGCGAAGACGCGCTGGACGTCCTCCATGAACAGCTGGGTGTAGACGTACGCCTCGCCGTCGGTGGGGTCGGTGAAGCGGTGCATGCCCTCGCCGGTGCGCGAGTAGCGCATGGTGGCGGTGACGGACAGGGTGTGCTCGCCCTCGGTCAGGGTGAGCGGGAGCCGGTTGCCGTCGAGGGTCGTGACGTCGAGCGGCTCGCCGTCGAGGACGGCGGAGTGGAGGGTGTCCGGCTTGAGCTCGACGAAGGTGGTCCCTGCGGCGCGGGCGCCGAACCGGATGAGGCTGGTGGAGCCGAAGGTCTCGTCGCCGGTGGTGAGGTCGAGGTCCACGGTGTAGTGGTGGACGTCGAGGAGCTGGGCACGGGTCTGCGCTTCGTCGCGCGTCAGTACGGACATGGGCCCCATGCTGCCCGATGCCTCCGGGCCCGGGGAGGGGCGTTCACCGAGAGCTCAGGACGGGGGCCCGTCCGGCGGACCCGCCGTGGTGCGCGGGGCGGGTCCGCGGGCGTGTCGTCCGGACCGGGCCCGCAAGGGCCTGGCGGGTCAGGCGAGTCCGGCGCCGTCGAAGTGGGCGAAGGCGGCGGAGATCCGGGGCCGGTCGTAGCCGGCCGGTCCCCTGGCGCCGCTGGAGAGCAGGGCGTGGAGCAGCAGACGGGCCTTGGCCGGGGCGAGCGGGCCCGCCGGGATCAGGCCGCGGTGGAGCAGGTCGTACTCGGAGCCGGGGCTCCGGTAGGTGTCGGAGAGGGTCGCGCCGGCTCCGGTGCGGGAGGCGAGGACGACCGGCATGCGCTCGGCGAGCGCTGCCAGCGGCTCGACGAACCAGGCGGGCACGTGTCCGGCGCCGAAGGCGGCGACGACGAGGCCGTCGTGGCGGTCGGCGACGGCTTCGAGGAGTTCGCCGCGGTCGCCGAGGGAGAGCGTCAGGAGGGCCACCCGTACGTCCGGGTCGAGGCGCAGCGGGCAGACCCGGGCGGGGACGGTGGGGCGCAGCAGGATCCGCGGCACGCCCTCGACGACGGAGCCGAGCGGGCCTGCGCCGGGCGAGGTGAAGGTGGCGACGGAGGTGGTGTGGGCCTTGTGGGCGAAGCGGGCCGCGTGGATCTCGTCGGCGAGGACGACGAGGACGCCGAGTCCGCGGCAGCCCGGGTCGGCGGCGACGGCGAGGGCGGCGGCCAGGTTGGCGGGGCCGTCGGCGCCGGGCAGGTCGGGGCGGCGCATGGCGCCGGTGACGACGACGGGCTCCTCGGTGGTGCAGAGCAGGTCGAGGAGGAAGGCGGTCTCCTCCAGGGTGTCGGTGCCCTGGACGACGACCACGCCGGAGCCCTCGGCGACGGTCTTGCCGACCTCGTCGGCGAGGGCGGCGACGTCCGCGAAGGAGAGGGTGGAGCTGGGGACGCGCCGGAAGTCCCGCAGCTCGACGTCGACGCCGGCGGGCGCGACGCCGAGCTCGGCGAGCACCTCGGCGCCGGACATGCGGCTCGCGTCACCGCCGCGCGCGGAGATGGTGCCGCCGAGGGTGAATACGGTGACGCGTGCCATCAGCGTGCTCCGTCCGCGATCGTCCGGTCCGTCGTGGCCGTCGTCGTGTCCTGGGCGGCGGGCCGGTCCTCGGCCCTGTCGTCCTCCGCCATGTCGTCCGCGGTCACGTCGTCGTCGGCCATGTCGTCCGCGGTCGTGCCGTCCGCGATCGTCTCGTGGTGGCGGATGACCTCCGCGATGATGAAGTTCAGCAGCTTCTCCGCGAACGCCGGGTCCAGTTTCGCGCTCTCGGCGAGTTCCCGCAGCCGGGCGATCTGACGGGCCTCGCGGGCCGGGTCGGCGGGCGGCAGCTGGTGCCTGGCCTTGAGGACGCCGACCTGCTGGGTGCACTTGAAGCGCTCGGCGAGCATGTGGACCACCGCCGCGTCGATGTTGTCGATGCTCTCGCGCAGCCGGGTCAGCTCGGCCCGTACGGACTCGTCGATCTCGCTCATGACCAGCGAGCCTATCCGGATCCGGTGAGGATGGTGGGCGGGTGTTCGGGATCCGGAACGGTGTTGCTCCAGCCGCCCGGGACGGTCCTGCCCTGCTGCTCGCGGAAGCGGATGGGGGCGGTGCCGACCCTGCGGGTGAAGAGCCGGGAGAAGTAGGCCGGGTCGTCGTAGCCGACGCGGCGGGCGACGGCGGCCACGGGCAGGTCGGTGGCGGCGAGGAGTTCCTTGGCGCGGCCGAGGCGGACGGTGAGCAGGTAGTCCTTGGGGCTGCAGCCGGCGGCGCGGCGGACGGCGGTGCGCAGCTCGGCGGCCGTCATGCCGTGCCGTGCGGCGTGCTCGGCGACGGACATCCGGCTGAAGGCGTCGCGGGCGAGGGCGGACAGGACCGGGTCGCCGTCGGCGTTGGTGTCGGCGCGGGCGCGGCGCAGCGCGACGAGGAGTTCGTGGACGGCTGCGGCGGTCTCGACCTCCAGGAGCGGGTTCCCGGGGCGGGCGGCGCGGGCGATGCGGCCGACGGCGGCGCGGGCGGGCGCGGCGTCGGCGAGCGGGACGACGGGCCGCTCGGGCTCGATGTAGCCGAGTTCGGTGTAGGTGGCGGTGGCGGGTCCGGTGAAGTCGACGAAGGACTCGTCCCAGCCGGTGCCGGGATCGGCGGAGTAGTGGTGGGGCACGCCGGGGGTGAGCCAGATCAGGGCGGGCGCGGTGACGGTGGTGCGGCGGCCGTCGGGGCCGCGGTACCAGCCGCTGCCGGAGCTGACGACGACGGCGACGTGGTGGTCGAGGGTGCGCGGGCCGACGGTGGGCAGGGCGCCGTGCTGGAGGCCGACGCCGAGGCAGACCAGGCCGAGCCGGTGGTGGACGGGGCTCGGCGTGAAGTAGCGCATCCAGGTGTGGTACATCGCGCGGCTGCCTTCCTCACGTCCCGCTGAACGTCCAAACTGCGACGATCTTTGTCCATGGACCGGTCCGCCGCCAGAGGGCGAAGGTGAGGCGCATGAGCGAGTTCGTGGTGGGTGACGAGGACTTTCTGCTCGACGGGCGGCCGGTGCGCCTCCTGTCGGGCGCGCTGCACTACTTCCGGGTGCACGAGCAGCAGTGGGAGCACCGGCTGGGGATGCTGCGGGCGATGGGCCTCGACTGTGTCGAGACGTACGTGCCGTGGAACCTGTACGAGCCCGAGCCGGGCCGGTACGGGGACGTGGACGCGCTCGGCCGGTTCCTGGACGCGGTGGCACGGGCCGGGATGCGGGCGATCGTGCGCCCGGGGCCGTACATCTGCGCGGAGTGGGAGAACGGCGGTCTGCCGCACTGGCTGACGGGGCCGCTGGGGCGGCGGGTGCGCACGGACGACGCGGAGTACCTGGCTCCCGTGGACCGCTGGTTCCGGCGGCTGCTTCCGCAGGTGGTGGAGCGGCAGGTGACGCGGGGCGGCCCGGTGATCCTGGTGCAGGTGGAGAACGAGTACGGCAGTTACGGCACGGACGCCGGGTATCTGCGGCACCTGGCGGACCTCCTGGTGGAGTGCGGGGTGGAGGTGCCGCTGTTCACCTCGGACGGCCCGGAGGACCACATGCTGACGGGCGGCTCGGTGCCGGGCGTGCTCGCGACGGCGAACTTCGGCTCGGGCGCCCGGGAGGCCTTCGCGACGCTGCGGCGGCACCAGCCGAAGGGGCCGCTGATGTGCATGGAGTTCTGGTGCGGCTGGTTCGACCACTGGGGCACGGAGCACGTCGGGCGGGACGCGGCGGACGCGGCGGCGGCCCTGCGGGAGATCCTGGAGTGCGGGGCCTCGGTCAACGTCTACATGGCGCACGGCGGGACGAGCTTCGCCGGCTGGGCCGGGGCGAACCGGTCGGGCCGGCTGCACGACGGCGCGCTGCGGCCGACCGTGACCTCGTACGACTACGACGCGCCGGTCGACGAGGCGGGGCTGCCGACGGAGAAGTTCTGGCGGTTCCGCGAGGTCCTCGCGGAGTACGCGCGGGGGCCGCTGCCGGAGGTGCCGGAGCCGCCGGTGCGGATCGGGGCGCCGGCGGCCGGCGCCCCGGACGGCTGGGCGCCGCTCGCGCAGGTCCTGGAGGTGCTGGGCGACGAGGAGTCGGAGTCGCCGGTGCCGCCGGCCTTCGAGGAGCTGGGCGTGGACCGGGGCCTGGTCCGCTACCGGGTGACGGTGCCGGGGCCGCGGCAGCCGTATCCGCTCTCCGTGACGGGCCTGCGGGACCGGGCCGTGGTGTACGTGGACGGGCTTCCGGCCGGGGTCCTGGAGACGGAGGACGCGGTGCTCGCCGAGCCGGTGGCGGGACCGGCCGTCGTGGACCTGTGGGTGGAGTCGCTGGGCCGGGTGAACTACGGGCCGCGGCAGGCGGAGCCGAAGGGCATCACGGGCGGGATCCGGCACGAGCGGCAGTTCCTGCACGGGGTACGGGCGCGGGGCCTGCGGCTGGACGCGTTCGAGGCGGCGGCGGTGGCGAAGGTGCCGTTCGGTCCCGTGGCCGCCGGGGCCGGGCCGGGGCTTTACCGGGCCACGGTGGAGGTCGGCTCGCCGGGCGACGCGTGGCTCCGGCTGCCGGGCCGGACCCGCGGCTTCGTCTGGGTCAACGGCTTCTGCCTGGGCCGCTACTGGAACGCCGGCCCGCAGGACTCCCTGTACGTGCCGGGCCCGGTGCTCACGGCCGGCCCGAACGAGGTGTGGGTGCTCGAACTGGAGGGCGGCGACGCGGCCGGGCCGGCGGAGCTGGCGTAGGGCGTGCCCTTCGGCGGCGCGGGCGGTGCGGGGCGGCGCGGGCGGTGCGGGGCGGCGCGGCCGGCCCGGACGTGCCCTGGTGTCGCGGGTGCCGCCGGTGCGCGGTGGAGCTCGCCCGAAAGCGGTGGTGCCCGGGACCTGTCGGTCCCGGGCACTCCGTACGCGTGCCGGTCGGTCGTCGTGCGGTGCTACAGGGTGGCCGCCGCGGACTTGATCGCGGAGGCGAAGGTGGACACCTCGGTGTAGACGCCGGGGTAGCCCGCGCGGGCGCAGCCCTCGCCCCAGCTCACGATGCCGACCTGGATCCAGGCACCGTTGTTGTCCTTGCGGAACATCGGGCCGCCGGAGTCGCCCTGGCAGGTGTCGACGCCGCCCTCGTTGTAGCCGGCGCAGATCTCCTCGCCGGGGACGAGGGAGCTGCCGTAGGCGGACTGGCAGTCGGCGTCCGAGACGAACGGGACGGTCGCCTTGCGCAGGTACCGCTGCTGCGAGCCGCCCTCACGGGTGGCGCCCCAGCCGGCGACCGTGAACGTGCCGCTGTTGTACGCGGTGGTCTCGGCGATCTTCAGGTTCGGCAGGCTGGTGATGGGCGAGGCGAGCTTGATGAGGGCCCAGTCCTTGCCCTGTCCGTTGTAGCCGGGGGCCTGGTAGACCTTGGTCGAGCGGACCTTGATGGCGCTGCTCGACTGGAGGTCCACGACGCCGGCGGTGGCGGTGATGCCGGTGTTGTTGCCGGAGCCGCTGACGCAGTGCGCGGCGGTGAGGACGACCTGAGGGGTGATCAGGGAGCCGCCACAGCCCATGGAGAGCCTGACCATCCAGGGGAACTCACCCTGGGCGGCGCGGGTGCCGCCGACGACGGGCGCGGGCGCGGCGGAGGCGGTGGTGGGCTGGAGGCTGACGGCGGCGAGGACGACGGCGCCCGCTGCGGCGAGTTTCTGCAGCGCGCGGACCAGCCTGTTCTTCTTCTGCATACGACTGCCTTCTTTCATGGGGGGTTGATCTTGATGGCATGTGCCCGTCAAGACGTGGTCCGGATTATGGAGAGGGCGCAACGGGCGTCACAAGGAGGCGTTTTCGGCCAGACGGGCGACGGCCCGGGCCCGGGCCCGCCGGGTCGGACCCGGTCGTGGTCGGCCGTACGGGCTCCAGGTCGGCCGGCGCCCGTACCCTGGACGGCAGGGGGTGATCCGGGATGCCGCACAGCGATGAAGTCTCTCCCGTGGTCCACGGGTTCCCGCACCTCGACACGGTCCGCTCGTCCATCACGGCGCTCTATCGGCGGCTCTCCCCGGACGGCGTACGGCGCTACGAGGTCAGCGTCCCGGCCTCGGACGTCCTGGTCGACGACAGCGACGGACTGCACCTCGGCGCCCAGCGGGTGGCCCGCGCGCTCGTCCGCCAGCTGCGGCTGCCGGAGGCCCGGATGGTCGTGAGCTTCCGGGCCATGGAGCACGCGGCGAGCGTCGAACTGAGCGCGGGCCCGGAGTACTTCGTCGAGCTCAACGAGCGCTTCGCCCGCCGCGAGCACCGGCGCGACATCGGCGCCGCGCTCGCCCACGAGATCACCCACGTCCTGCTGCACCGGCTCGGCCTCACGATGCCCACGACCGCCGGGAACGAGATCCTCACCGACGTCGCCGCCACCTACCTCGGCGCGGGCTGGCTGCTCCTCGACGCCTTCCGCAGGGACGGCATGTCCAGCCAGAAGCTCGGCTACCTGACGCCGGAGGAGTTCGGCTACGTGCTCGCCAAGCGGGCCGCGGTGTTCGACGAGGACCCGTCGCCCTGGTTCACCAGCGCGGTCGCGTACGAGGCGTGGCTGCGCGGCCGGGAGGAGGCCGCCCGCGACTGGCGGCGCCCGCCGCTGGCCGGCGCGGGCTGGGCGGCCCGCCGCCGGGCCAGGGCGGCCGGCGGGGACGGCGTGTTCCCCTGCCCGGTGTGCGGGCAGCGGCTCCGGGTGGCCGCCGGCGGGCAGCGGCGGGTCAGGGCCAGGTGCGGGGTGTGCGCCACCGTCCTGGAGTGCGCGACCTGACCGTGCGGGCCCCGCGCACCGCAATGCGTTTGCGCCGTTCGGGTGCTTCGGGTGAGGGTCGGGCCCATGAGCAGGTTGTGGGACGCACTGTGGACCGGGGACGACGACGGGCTGGTCCGGGCCCTGCGCGAGGGTGCCGACGCCGAGGCCCGGGACGACGGCGAGACGCCGCTCTACCGCGCGGCCGTCGGGAACCAGCCGGTCGCCGTGCGCCTGCTGCTCGCCGCCGGCGCCGACCCGGGGCGGGCGAGCGGCGAGGACGACGGGGACCTGCCGCTGTGCGGGGCGGCCTGCGGCGGCCACACCGAGGTCGTACGAGCGCTGCTCGCGGCCGGCGCGGACCCGGACCAGGAGGAGGGCTACGGCTTCACCGCCCTGGCCTGGGCGGTACGGCTCGGGCACACCGAGGCGGCCGGGGCGCTGCTCGCGGCCGGCGCGGATCCCGCCCGGCCCGGCCCCGACGGGCTCGTCCCGCTGACCGCCGCCGCCCGGCGCGGCTCGCCCTCGCTCGTCCGCCTGCTCCTGGAGCACGGCGCCGGACGCGATCGCGCGGCGCTCGCGGAGGCGCTGGCCGAGGCCCGGCGCTGGATCGGTGCCGACATGGCGGCGGTGCTGCGGCGCGGGCTGGTCGGAAGCGGCGGCGCGGCGGACACGTACGAGGCGGTGGTGCGGCGCGTGCCGGAGGACGGCGGGATCACCGTGGTCGTCGAGCTGCTGCGCGAGGACGGCGCGCCGAGCCGCGGCGACGAGCGGCAGACCGGCCACGCGGCCGTCGCCACTCTCCTGGAGGGCGCCCTCGGCGCGCCCGTGCCGCTCGAGGAACTCGCCGGGCGCGCGCTGGCCTGCGGCGATCCCGAGCAGGACGACTGGACGACGGCGGTCGACGCGCTGGCCGCCCGCGCCGACGAGACGGTGTTCGTCACCGCCACGGGCTGGTGCGCGAGCCCGGACCCCCTCCGCCGCGCACTGGGCGCCCGCGTTCTCGCGGCCCTGCCCGGCTTCACGGCGAGCGCCGTACCGGTCCTGCGCCGCCTGGCGGCGACGGAGGCGGGGGCCGGGGAAGGGCCCGGGGAGGGGTGCGGGGCGGGGGCCGGAGCCGGGGCCGGGGCGGGCTCCGGGTCCCTGGAGGGGCCCGGAGCCGGGGCCGGCGCGAGAGAGGCCGGGCGGGAGCCCGTCGCTTCCGTGGTCGTCGCGCTCGGGCGGTGCGGGGACGGGAGCGCCGTGCCCGAACTGCTCGCCTTCGCCGGGCATCCGGACGCCGAAGTACGGCGGCAGGTGGCCGCCGCGCTCACGGGCATCGTGCCGGCCGGGCACGCCGAGGCGGTCGGGACGATCGTGGCGCTGAGCCGGGACCCCGACGCGCGGGTACGGGACTGGGCGACGCTCGCGCTCGCCGAGCTGCCCGACGACACGCCCGTCGTCCGGGAGGCGCTGGCCGCCCGGCTCGCCGACCCGGACCCGGAGACGGCCGCCGAGGCGGCCCGCGGCCTGGCCATCCGTCAGGACCCGCGCGCCGTCGAGGCGCTGGCCCGCGTCCTGGCGGACGGCGACCCGGAGGGCCCGGCCCGCGAGACGGCCCTGTCCGCGCTGGAGCACGTGACGGACCCGCGCGTCAGGACCCGCCTCGAGTGGACGGCGCCGCGCTGCCGCTGACCCTCCGGCCGCGGCGGGAGGGAGCCGTCGCCGGGCCCGGCCGCCGGCCGCGGTTCAGCGCCCGGCGGTGGCGCCCCGCTCGGTCGCGTTCGGCCAGACCGTCAGGTCGACGGTCATGAAGGCCGGCAGGCGCCCGGGCATGGCGGTCGCCTTCACCTGGACCACGAGCAGCGCGATGTCCCCGGAAGGATGCCGGACGCAGATCTCGCTGCCCGCCGACACCGCGGCCAGCGGCAGGCTGTGACTCTTGCTCGCGGTGGCCATGAGCCGGCACTCGTCGAGACCGGTCCCCGGCTCGCCGTACATGAGGATGACGGAACTGCTGTCGCTCTTCAGCTCGCAGCCGGTCCGGTCGCACTCCAGGCGCAGGTCACCGGAGCGGTCCTTGCGGTCGACCGGCTTCCTGATGCCCAGCGAGTTCTTCTCGTCCAGGAACCGTCCCGGGTAGCCCACGGGCCGCGGCGAGGCGGACGGCCCGGCGGACGGGGCCGCCGGGACGCCCGTCCCGCCCGCCGTTCCCTCCGTTCCCGTCGAGCCCTGTGAGGCCGTCGACGCGGTCGGGCCCGGCGATGCGGTGGAACCCGTGGCGCCCGTCGGGTGCGACGAGGCCGACGAAGGGCCCTTCGCGCCGCGGTCGGCCAGCCGGTCCAGGGCGTCGCCGACCAGCAGCGTCACCCCGGTCAGCAGCAGCGCCGCGGCCGCGACGGCCCCGGTCGCGACCAGCGCGGTGCGCCGCCTGCGCGCCCGGCGCTCCTCGGCCGGCTCGTCCGCGCGCCCCGACGGCGCGTGCGGCCGCGGCCAGGGAGCCGAGGGCGGAAGCGGGGCCGGCGCGGACGGGAGGACCGGTGCGGGCACGCCCGGGGACGCGGGCATCGCGCCGGGAGTGAGCACGGGCGTCGGCATCGCCACCGGCGCCACGGGCGTGGGCTCGGGGACCGGCGGCGGGATCTCCGGGTCGGGGCCCTTCACCTCCCGCCAGACGGCCGGGCCGACGCCCGCGTCGAGGTCCCCGCCGAGGTGCCGGCGGCACCACTCCACGACCTCCTTCGCGGTCACCCGCTCCGCCGGCTCGGCGGCCAGGCAGCGGGCGATCAGCGGTCGGAGCTGCTCCGGCAGGAGCGACAGATCGGGGTCCGAGTGGACGATCCGGTACAGGACGCTGACCCCGGGGCCGTCCCCGTACAGCGGCCGGCCGAGAGCCGCGAACGCCGCGGTCTGGCCGAGCGCGAAGATGTCGGTGGCCGGGGTGACCTCGCCGGCGGAGGCCTGCTCGGGCGCCATGAAGGAGGGCGTGCCGACGGCGGCGCCGGTGGCGGTGTGCGAGGAGACGCCGGAGGCCAGCGAGATCCCGAAGTCGATCACGCGGGGCCCGTCGGCGGCGAGCAGCACGTTCCCGGGCTTGAGGTCCCGGTGCACCACGCCCACTCCGTGGATCGCCTGCAGCGCCTCGGCCACGCCGGCCATCAGCCACAGCACCGCCGGGACCGGGAGCGGCCCGCGCCGGGCGACGGCTTCGGAGAGGGAGGGTCCGGGCACGTACAGGGTGGCGAGCCAGGGCGGTGTGCCGTCGGCGTCGCCGTCGATCAGCTCGGCGGTGTACGCGCCGCGGACGCGGCGGGCGGCCTCCATCTCTCGGCGGAAGCGCCGCCGGAAGTCCGGGTCGTCGGCCAGCTCGGGCCGCACCACCTTGATCGCCACCGGCCGGCCGCCCCGCGTGTGCGACAGATAGACCCGCCCCATGCCGCCGGCCCCCAGCCGCGCGGCGAGCCGGTATCCGCCCGCTTCCACCGGGTCGTCCGCCTGCAAGGGCCGGAACACCTCGGTCGCGCTCTTCATCCGCCTCGTCCCCCCGTTCCCCGGCCGACCGGCGCGTCGACCAGGGCAGCAGCCTAGGCGAGCGGATCCGACGGCCCGACAGAGGCCGGGTCGCGGGCGCCGGCCGCACGCGTCGCCGGACGGGGTCCAGGGCCTTCCGGGCGGATCAGGGCCGGACAGGCCCTAGGCGTCCCGGTGTCGGGTGTGCAGATGGCCGTCGAGCGGGAAGTCGGGCGGCGACGCGGGCAGGACCCGGTCGAAGGCGTAGCGGCTCTTCTCCGCCACCCGGCACGAGGCGAGGTTGTCCACCTGGTGCAGGAGGTCGAGCCGGCCGAGTCCGCCGGCCCCGAACGTGCCGAAGGCCCAGCCGGTCAGGACCTCCAGCGCACGGGGCGCGACGCCCCGCCCGCGCGCGTGCGCCGCGGTCCAGTAGCCGACCTCGGCCGACGAGGCGCCCGGCGTCGCTCCCTTGAGCACCACGCCGCCGGCCAGCCGCCCGTGGTCCGCACCGGGCGGCACCTCCAGGACCGCGAAGCCGAACCGGTCCCCCGCCGCCCGTCCCCGCTCCTGGTCCCGCACCCACCGCGTCGCGTCGGCCTCGTTCTCCACGGCGAGGCTGGTCCAGCGGCGCAGCGCGGGATCCCGGCACACGTCGACGAGAGCGGCGACGTCCTCCGTGCCCCACGGGCGGAGAACGAGGGCAGGAGCGGACGGCGTCGGGGCCGCACGGAGTAACAGGGTGTCGTTCACCCGGTCATCCTAGGTGCGGGCGGGGCGACTTCAGGTGCCGTAGACGGGGTGCGGGGGTTCCGACGCGGCCAGGAGTTTCCGGGTGGCCTCGCCCGCTTCCCTGGGGGTCCAGCGGCTGGGGCTGGTCGCCGTGGGGCCCGGGCGCCAGCCTTCCATGACGGTCAGGCGGCCGCCTTCCGCCTCGAAGACGCGACCGGTGACGCCGGCGGAGGCGGTGGAGCCGAGCCAGACCACGAGGGGGGAGACGTCCTCGGGGAGTGCGGCGAGGTCCGCGAAGGTCTGCTCGGTCATGCGGGTGCGGGCCGCCGGGGCGATCGCGTTGACCTGGACGCCGTAGCGGGCCGTCTCCGCCGCCGCGACCAGCGTGAGGCCGACGATCCCGGCCTTGGCCGCGGCGTAGTTGCCCTGGCCGACGCTGCCGAGGAGGCCGGCGCCCGAGGTCGTGTTGATCACGCGGGCGGCCACCGGACGGCCCGCCTTGGACTCGGCCCGCCAGTGCGCGGCGGCGTGCCGCAGCGGCAGGAAGTGGCCCTTCAGGTGGACCCGGACCACCGCGTCGAAGTCGTCCTCGGCCAGGTTGACGAGCATCCGGTCGCGCAGGAAGCCCGCGTTGTTGACGAGGGTGTCGAGCCTGCCGAAGGATGCGAGGGCGGTCCGCACCAGGGCCGCCGCGCCCTCCTCCGTCGCGATGTCGCCGCCGTGGGCGACGGCCTCGCCGCCCGCCGCGCGGATCTCCTCGACGACCCGTCCGGCCGGGCTGTCGGCGTCCGGCCGCCCGTCGAGCCCGACGCCGAGGTCGTTGACGACCACCCGGGCGCCCTCCGCGGCGAAGGCCAGCGCGTGCGCCCGCCCGAGCCCGCGTCCCGCGCCCGTCACGGCCACCACGCGTCCGTCACACAGAGCCATGTCCGTCCTCCTTGTCGGCTGTTGCGGCGTCCAGGAAGGCGGGGCGCTCCCCGCCGCCGTGCACGAGCAGCGACGCCCCCGACACGTACGCGGCCCGGTCGGAGGCGAGGAAGACCGCCGCCTCCCCGATCTCGGTCGGCTCCGCGAGCCGCCCGAGCGGGACGGTGCGGCCCACGGCGGCGACGCCCTCGGCGTCTCCGTAGTGCAGGTGGGACAGTTCGGTGCGCACCATGCCGAGGACGAGCGTGTTGACCCGTACCTCGGGGGCCCACTCGACGGCCATGCTGCGGGCCAGGTTCTCGAGTCCGGCCTTGGCGGCGCCGTACGCGGCGGTGCCGGGTGAGGGCCGGGTGCCGCTAACGCTGCCGATCATGACGACGGAGCCGCGGGCGGCGCGCAGTCGCTCGTACGCGGCGAGCGAGACGGCCAGCGGGACGGTCAGGTTCAGCTCCAGGACGCGCGCGTGCCGTCCGGGGTCCTCGGTTGCCGTCAGGGGCCGGTACGGCGTCCCGCCCGCGTTGTTCACGAGCGTGTCGAGCCGTCCGTACCGCTCGGCGACGCGGGCGAGGAAGGCCGTCACGTCGGCGGGTCTGCGCAGGTCGGCAGGCTCGAACACGGCCGTGCGGCCCGCGTCTTCGACCGGTTCGTCCGGTGGCCGGCGGGCGCAGACCACGACCTGCGCGCCGGCCCGCAGGAAGGCCCGGGCGATGCCCGCGCCGACTCCCCGGGTTCCGCCGGTGACGACGGCGACTCTCCCGTCCAGCTCCATCGGCTGCTACCTTCCTCCCAGCGCACCTAACAAACGTTTGGTGGAAAGGTAGCTGATCCGCTCATGGGTGTCTCCACCTCCCGCCCGGACAAGGGCGTCGCACTCGTCACCGTCGACTTCCCACCTGTCAACGCCCTCCCCGTGCGGGGCTGGTACGAGCTCGCCGACGCCCTGCGCACCGCCGGGCGCGACCCGGAGATCCGCTGTGTCGTCCTCGCCGCCGAAGGCCGCGGATTCAACGCGGGCGTCGACATCAAGGAGCTCCAGCGCGACCCGGGCCACGGCGCGCTGGTCGGCGTCAACCACGGCTGCGCCGAGGCCTTCGCCGCCGTCTACGACTGCGAGGTGCCGGTGGTCGCGGCGGTCGGCGGCTTCTGCCTGGGCGGCGGCATCGGCCTCGTCGGCAACGCGGACGCGATCGTCGCCGCCGACGACGCCGTCTTCGGGCTGCCCGAGCTCGACCGGGGCGCGCTCGGCGCCGCCACCCACCTGGCCCGGCTCGTGCCGCAGCACCTGATGCGCGCCCTCTACTACACCTCGCGCACCGCCACCGCCCGGGAGCTGCACGCCCACGGCTCGGTCTGGAAGGTGGTGCCGCGCGCGGAACTCCTCGCCTCCGCCCTGGAACTCGCGGGCGAGATCGCCGCGAAGGACGGCACCCTCATCCGGCTCGCCAAGGCCGCCCTCAACGGCATCGACCCGGTCGACGTACGGCGCAGCTACCGCTTCGAGCAGGGCTTCACCTTCGAGGCCGCTCTCGCCGGAGTCGCCGACCGGGTCCGCGACACCTTCGGGAAGGACGGCGGGGAGCGGTGACCGACAAGACCATGACCCCGGACGAGGTGGCCGGACGGCTCCGCTCCGGCATGACGGTCGGGATCGGCGGCTGGGGCTCGCGGCGCAAGCCGATGGCCCTGGTCAGAGCGCTGCTCCGGTCCGAGATCACCGATCTCACCGTCGTCTCCTACGGTGGCCCCGACGTCGGTCTGCTCGCCGCCGCCGGCCGGATCCGCCGGCTCGTCGCCCCCTTCGCGACCCTCGACTCCATCCCGCTCGAACCGCACTTCCGGGCCGCCCGCGAGCAGGGCCGGATCGCGATGACCGAGTACGACGAGGCCATGTTCATGTGGGGGCTGCACGCCGCCGCCAACCGGCTGCCCTTCCTGCCCGTACGGGCCGGTCTCGGCTCCGACGTCATGCGGGTCAACCCCGAGCTGCGCACGGTCACCTCGCCCTACGCGGACGGTGAGGAGTTCGTCGCCGTGCCCGCGCTGCGGATGGACGCCGCCCTCGTCCACCTCAACCGCGCCGACCGGCTCGGCAACGGCCAGTACCTGGGCCCCGACCCGTACTTCGACGACCTGTTCTGCGAGGCCGCCGACACCGCGTACGTCTCCTGCGAACGGCTCGTCGACGCCTTCCCGGCCGACACCGCCCCGCAGACCCTGCTGGTCAGCCGGCACAGCGTGACCGGCGTCGTCGAGACCCCGAACGGGGCGCACTTCACCTCCTGCGTCCCCGACCACGACCGCGACGAGGCCTTCCAGAAGCTCTACGCGACCACCCCCTGGCCCGAGTTCGCCGCACGCTTCCTGTCCGGCGGGACCGAGGACGACTACCAGGCCGCCGTCCGCGTCTGGCGCGAGGAGGACCAGAAGTGATCACCCGTGCCGAGTACTGCGTCGTCGCCTGCGCCGAGGCCTGGCGCGACAACGGCGAGGTGCTCGCCAGCCCCATGGGCCTCGTGCCCTCCCTCGGCGCCCGGCTCGCCAAGCGGACCTTCTCCCCCGACCTCCTCCTCACCGACGGCGAGGCGCTGCTCGTCGGCCTCGACGGCCGGCCGGAGGGCTGGCTGCCGTACCGCCGCCACCTCACCATGGTCACCGGCGGCAGACGGCACGTGATGATGGGCGCGAGCCAGATCGACCGGTACGGCAACCAGAACATCTCCTGCGTCGGCGACTGGGACCGGCCCGCCCGCCAGCTGCTCGGCGTGCGCGGCGCACCCGTCAACACCCTCAACAATCCGGTGAGTTACTGGATCCCCCGGCACTCGCCGCGCGTCTTCGTCGAACGCGTCGACATGATCAGCGGAGTGGGTTACGACCATGCCGTCGGCCCGTACCACCGACTGCCCCGGGTGGTCACCGACCTCGCCGTGCTCGACTTCGCGACGCCCGACCACCGCATGCGGCTCGCGTCCGTGCACCCGGGAGTGACCGTCGACGAGGTCAGGGCCGCGACCGGCTTCGAGCTCGTGACCGACGGCGAGGTGCCGTACACCCGCGAGCCGAGCGCCGAGGAGCTGCGCCTGATCCGGGAGGTCGTCGACCCGGGCGGGCTGCGCGACCGGGAGGTCGCGCCCCGATGACGGTCCCCGTCCTGAAGACCGCGCTCACCGAGCTCGTCGGCGTCGAGCACCCGATCGTGCAGAC
Source organism: Streptomyces sp. NPDC127114 (assembly GCF_042677525.1). Classification (NCBI taxonomy): domain Bacteria; kingdom Bacillati; phylum Actinomycetota; class Actinomycetes; order Kitasatosporales; family Streptomycetaceae; genus Streptomyces; species Streptomyces sp. NPDC127114. The sequence continues at coordinate 29,266 of NZ_JBHXTJ010000041.1, read as the reverse complement.
CGGCATGGGCTGGGTCGCCGGGCCCCGGCTGGTCTCCGCCACCGCGAACGCGGGCGCCCTCGGCATCCTCGCCTCCGCCACCATGACCGTGGGCGAACTGCGCTCCGCCGTACGGGAGGTGAAGTCCCGCACCGACCGGCCCTTCGGGGTGAACCTGCGCGCCGACGCGGGCGACGCCCGCGAACGCGTCCGGATCGTCGTCGACGAGGGGGTCCGGGTCGCGTCCTTCGCCCTCGCGCCCTCCCGCGAGCTGATCGCCGAGCTGAAGGACGCCGGAGTCGTCGTCATCCCGTCCGTCGGGGCGCGCCGGCACGCCGAGAAGGTCGCCGCCTGGGGCGCGGACGCGGTCGTCGTCCAGGGCGGCGAGGGCGGCGGGCACACCGGCGAGGTGGCGACGACGGTGCTGCTGCCGCAGGTGGTCGACGCCGTCGGCATCCCGGTGATCGCGGCCGGCGGCTTCCACGACGGCCGCGGCCTGGTCGCCGCGCTCGCCTACGGGGCGGCGGGCATCGCGATGGGCACCCGTTTCCTGCTCACCTCCGACTCGACCGTGCCCGATGCCGTCAAGGCGCGGTACCTGGCGGCGACGGTCAGGGACGTGACCGTCACCAACGCGGTGGACGGGCTGCCGCACCGGATGCTGCGCACCGAGATGGTCGCCGCGCTCGAACGGGCGGGGAGGGTACGGGCGCTGGCGCAGGCCGTGCGCCGCGCGTCCGGTTTCCGGAAGATCTCCGGCCTGTCCTGGACCGCGATGGTCCGCGACGGGCTCGCGATGCGCCACGGCAAGGACCTGTCCTGGAGCCAGGTCCTGCTCGCCGCGAACACCCCGATGCTCCTGAAGGCTTCCATGGTCGAGGGCCGCACCGACCTCGGCGTCATGGCCTCCGGACAGGTCGCGGGGGTGATCGAGGACCTGCCGAGCTGCGCGGAACTCGTGAACCGCGTCATGTCCGAGGCCGCGCACGTGCTCCGTACCCTTCCCCCCTCGTAAGGGAGTCAGCCATGTCTCTGTCGAGACGCGCACTGCTGAGCACCGCCGGTGCCACCGCCCTCCTCGCGGTCGCCGCCCCGCCCTCACCCGCCCGGCCCCGGCCGCGGCCCGGACTCACCGCGGACGCCATCCGGCAGATCCCGCTCCAGGGCGCGGTCAACGTCCGCGACCTGGGCGGATACCTCACGTACGACGGGGCAAGGGTGCGTCACGGCCTGGTCTACCGCGGCGACCACCTCGGCAAGCTGACCGACGCCGACGTGGCGGCGCTCGGTGCCCTGGGACTCACCCGGGTGATCGACTTCCGGATCCCGCTGGAGGTGCAGTACGACGGCGCGGACCGGCTGCCGGCCGGGGTCGCCGGGGTGTCCCGGTCCGTCACGGACAACGGCCTGTTCGGACAGCTGCTCACCGCGATCGGCTCGCGCGACCCGGTCCGGCAGGAGCAGATGCTGGGCGGCGGCCGGGCGGCGGCCTTCATGACCGAGGTGTACCGCACCTTCGTCACCAGCGCCGCCAACCGGCAGCAGTTCGGCGCGACCCTGCGCCAGCTCGCCGCGCCGGGCGCGGGCCCGCAGCTGTACCACTGCACCTCGGGCAAGGACCGCACGGGCTGGGCGAGCTGGCTGGTGCTCACGCTGGTGGGAGTCCCGGAGCGCTCGGCCACCGAGGACTACCTGGCCTCCAACACCTTCCGCGCCGCGTACGACGCCCGGGTGCGCGAGGGCCTGAAGCAGGCCGGGCTGATGCAGAACCCGGACCTGATCATCCCGCTCCAGGAGGTGCGCCAGGAGTACCTGGACGCGGCCCTCGCCGAGGTCCGGACCGGCTACGGCAGCCTCTACCAGTACGTGACGCAGGGCCTGGGCGTGGACCTGCGCACCCTGGCGGGGCTGCGGGAGCGGCTGGTCGGCTGACCGGACGGGACGGAGCGCGGCCCGAAAGCCGCGCTCCGTCCCGTACTACAGCCGCTCGACGATCGTCACGTTCGCCTCTCCCGAGTCACAGCCGCTCGACGATCGTCACGTTCGCCTGTCCCCCGCCCTCGCACATGGTCTGCAGTCCGTAGCGGCCGCCCGTGCGTTCCAGTTCGTGCAGGAGGGTCGTCATCAGCTTCACGCCGGTCGCGCCGAGCGGGTGGCCGAGGGCGATCGCGCCGCCGTTGACGTTGACGCGCTCCGGGTCGGCGCCGGTCTCCTTCAGCCAGGCGAGGACGACCGGGGCGAAGGCCTCGTTGATCTCGACGAGGTCCATGTCGTCGATGGTCATCCCGGTCTTCTTCAGGGCGTGGGCGGTGGCCGGTATGGGCGCCGACAGCATGCGGATGGGATCCTCGCCGCGCACCGACAGGTGGTGGATGCGGGCCCGCGGGGTGAGCCCGTGCTCGCGTACGGCGCGTTCGCTCGCGATCAGCATCGCCGCGGCGCCGTCGGAGACCTGCGAGGAGCAGGCGGCGGTGATCGTGCCGCCCTCGACGACCGGGTCGAGTCCGGCCATCTTCTCCAGGCTGGTGTCGCGGCGCGGCCCCTCGTCGACCGTGACGTCCCCGTAGGCGACGGTCTCGCGGGCGAAGCGGCCCTCGTCGATCGCGCGGACCGCCCGTCGGTGCGAGCGCAGGGCGAACTCCTCCTGGTCGCGGCGGGTGATGCCCCACTTGGCGGCGATGAGTTCGGCGCCGTGGAACTGGTTGACCGGCGCGTCCCCGTACCGGGCGCGCCAGCCCTCGGAACCGGCGTACGGGCCCTGGGTGAGGCCGAGCGGTTCCGCGGCCTGCCGGGAGGCGAAGGCGATCGGGATCATGGTCATGTTCTGGGTGCCGCCCGCGACGACCAGGTCCTGGGTGCCGGAGAGCACGCCCTGGGCGGCGAAGTGGATCGCCTGCTGGGAGGAGCCGCACTGGCGGTCGACGGTGACGCCGGGGATCTCCTCGGGCAGTCCGGCGGCGAGCCAGCAGGTGCGGGCGATGTCGCCGGCCTGCGGCCCGACGGTGTCGAGGCAGCCGAAGACGACGTCCTCGACGGCGGCCGGGTCGACACCGCTCCGGTCGACGAGCGCCTTCAGGACGTGGGCGCCGAGGTCCGCCGGGTGGACGGCGCCGAGTCCGCCCTTGCGCCGGCCCACCGGGGTGCGGACCGCTTCGACGATGTAGGCCTCGGCCATGGCTGTTCCTCCTGTGGCTAGGGGGTGCGTACGGCGATGCCGTCGAGCACCATCGACAGGTACTGACGGGCGATCTCCTCGGGGCTGTGCTGTCCGCCGGGGCGGTACCAGGACGCGGCGACCCAGACGGTGTCGCGCACGAACCGGTAGGTGAGCCGGACGTCGAGGTCGGCGCGGAAGGCGCCGGATCCGACGCCGCGCTCCAGGGTGCCGAGCCAGGCCTTCTCGAACCTGACCTGCGAGTCGGCGAGGTAGTGGAAGCGGGGCTGGTCGACGAGGTGACGGGCCTCCTTCTGGTAGATCGCGACGGCGGCGCGGTGCCGGTCGATCTCCCGGAAGGACTCGGTGACGAGGGCCTCGATGGTCTCCCGGGGGCCGAGCCCGGCGGCGAGCACGGCGTCGTAGCCGTCCCACAGCTCGTCCAGGAAGGTGGAGAGGATCTCGTCGAGCATCGATTCCTTGGAATCGAAGTGGTAGTAGAGGCTGCCGGCGAGCATGCCCGCCTCGTCCGCGATCTTGCGGACGGTGGTGGCGTTGTAGCCCTGGGCGGCGAACACCTCGGCCGCCGTGTCGAGGAGTTCCCTGCGCCGCTCGGGCGAGGCGGTCACCTGCGTCTTCTTCTTCGTCGTTGGCACCCGTCCATTCTGGTCCTAGGCGCGCTGACTGCTGACGGAGACCGTCTCCCCGGTCATGTACGAGGAGTAGCCGCTGGCCAGGAAGACGATGACGTTGGCGACCTCCCAGGGTTCGGCGTACCGGCCGAAGGCCTCGCGTTCGGTCAGTTCGGCGAGCAGCCCGGCGGAGGTGACCTTGACCAGGTGCGGGTGCATGGCGAGCGAGGGCGCGACGGCGTTGACGCGGACGCCGAGGGCGGCGGCCTCGACGGCGGCGCAGCGGGTGAGGGCCATGACGCCGGCCTTGGCGGCGGCGTAGTGGGCCTGGCCGGTCTGGGCGCGCCAGCCGACGACGGAGGCGTTGTTGACGATCACTCCCGTGGTCCCGCTGTCGCGGAAGCGGCGCAGGGCGGCGCGGGTGCAGCGCATGGTGCCGGTGAGGGTGACGTCGAGGACGCGGTTCCACTGCTCGTCGGTCATGTCGGCGAGTACGGCGGTGCCGCCGAGGCCCGCGTTGTTGACGAGGACGTCGAGGCCGCCGTGGAGCCGTACGGCCGTGTCGTAGAGGGCCTGGACCTGGCCCTCGTCGGTGACGTCGCAGGGCTGGGCGGCGACCCGGCCGGCGCCGAACTCGGCGGCGAGGGCGGTCTCGGTCTCCTTGAGGCGGCGGGCGTGGGCGTCGCTGACGAGGACGCGGGCGCCTTCCTCCAGGAGGCGGCGGGCGGTGGCGCCGCCGATCCCGGCGCCCGCGGCGGCGGTGACGACGGCGGTGCGGCCGGCGAGCAGCCCGTGCCCGGGCACGTACTCCGGTGCGGTGCTCATGGGCGCGGCTCCTTCGGCAGGCCGAGCACCCGCTCGGCGATGATGTTCCGCTGGATCTCGCTGGATCCGGCGTAGATGGTGTCGGCGCGGGAGAAGAGGAACAGCCGCTGCCAGTCGTCGAGTTCGTACGGCTCGCCGGCGGCGAGGGTCGCGGCGGCGCCGCGCACGTCCATGGCGAGCTCGCCGAGGTCGCGGTGCCAGTGGGACCAGTAGAGCTTGGCCGTGGAGGGGTCGGTGCCGCACAGGGCGTGGGCGCGCATGGTGCGCAGTCCGGTCCAGGCGCGGACGAGCCGCTCGCGGATCAGCGGGTCGGCGGCGGCGCCGTTGGCGCGGGCGAGGCCGATCAGGGCTTCGAGCTCGCGGCGGAAGCCGACCTGCTGGCCGAGGGTGGAGACGCCGCGCTCGTAGCCGAGGGTGGCCATGGCGATGCGCCAGCCGTCGCCGGGCGCGCCGACCACGTGGCTCGCGGGCGTCCGGGCGCCGTCGAAGAAGACCTCGTTGAACTCGCTGGTGCCGGTGAGCTGGGTGATGGGCCGGATCTCGACGCCGGGCTGGTCGAGCGGGACGAGGAGGTAGGAGAGCCCGGCGTGCGGGCGGGCGCCGGGTGCGCGGGCCTCGGTGCGGGCGATGACGAAGCACCACTGGGACTCGTGGGCGAGCGAGGTCCAGGTCTTCTGGCCGTGCACCACCCATTCGTCGCCGTCGCGGACGGCACGGGTGCGGACGGCGGCGAGGTCGGAGCCGGCGTCGGGCTCGCTGTAGCCCTGGCACCAGAGTTCCTCGACGGCGCGGATCGACGGCAGGAAGCGGGCCCTCTGCTCCTCCGTGCCGTGGTCGATCAGGGTGGGGCCGAGGAGCTGTTCGCCGATGTGGTTGACGCGGGCGGGGGCGTCGGCGAGGGCGTACTCCTCGTGGAAGGCGATCTGCTCCGCGACGCTCGCGCCGCGGCCGCCGTACTCCTCCGGCCAGCCGACGCAGGTCCAGCCGTGGGCGGCCATGTGCCGCTCCCAGGCGAGCCGTTCGGGGAACGCCTCGTGTTCCCGGCCGGGTCCGCCCAGGCCCTTCAACGCGGCGAACTCGCCGCTCAGTTGGAGCTTGAGCCAGTCGCGTATCTCGGTGCGGAACTCCTCGACGCCGCCCGTGGCGCTCCTCATGGCGCTGCTCATGGCCGTACGTTAACCTACCAAACACTTGTTAGGGAAGGTTGAGGCCTTCGTCCGCCGATCCCGTCCGCCGATCCCGCCCGCCGATCTCTTCCGCCAAGGAGGCGAAACGTCTGATGGACCTCACCCATGACGCGGAGACGGAGGAGTTCCGGGCCGAGGCGCGCGCCTGGCTGCGCGCCCACGTGCCCGCCGAGCCGCTGCCCTCCCTGGAGACCGAGGAGGGCTTCGCCGCCCACCGCGCCTGGGAGGCGGAACTCGCCGCCGGCCGCTGGTCGGTGGTCTCCTGGCCCGAGCGCTACGGCGGCCGCGGCGCCGACGTCTTCCGCTGGCTGGTCTTCGAGGAGGAGTACTACGCGGCGGGCGCGCCCGGCCGGGTCTCCCAGAACGGCATCAGCCTGCTCGCGCCCACCCTCTTCGAGCACGCCACCGAGGACCAGCGGGCCCGCGTCCTGCCGTCCATGGCGACCGGCGCGACGATCTGGGCCCAGGCCTGGTCCGAGCCCGAGGCGGGCTCCGACCTCGCCTCGCTCACCTCGCGCGCGGTGCGCACCGAGGGCGGCTGGCTGCTGTCCGGGCAGAAGACCTGGTCCTCGCGGGCCGCGTTCGCCGACCGGGCCTTCGGCATCTTCCGCACCGACCCGGCGCCGGCGGCGGAGGGCCGCCCGCACCGGGGCCTGACGTACCTGATGTTCGACCTCCGCGCCCCCGGGGTGACCGTGCGGCCCATCGGGCGGCTCGACGGCAGGCCGGCCTTCGCCGAGCTGTTCCTGGACGAGGTGTTCGTACCGGACGAGGACGTCATCGGCGAGCCCGGCCAGGGCTGGCGGATCGCCATGTCCACCACCGGCAACGAGCGCGGGCTCACCCTCCGCTCGCCCGGCCGGTTCCTGGCCGCCGCCGACCGGCTCGTACGGCTGTGGCGGGAGCGGGCGGACGAGCGGGACACCGCGCTGCGCGACCGGGTCGCGGACGCGGTGATCGGGGCGCGCGCCTACCAGCTGTTCACGGCGGCCGGCGCCTCCCGCCTCGCGGCCGGCGACGCCGGCGGGGCTTCCGGGGCCGGCGGGGCTGCCGGGGAAGGCAGGGCCGCCGGTGCCGCCGGTGCCGAGTCCAGCCTCAACAAGGTGTTCTGGTCGACGTACGACATCGCCCTCCACGAGACCGCGCTCGACCTGCTCGGCCCGGACGGCGAGCGGGCGGACACCGAGTGGGCCGAGGGCCATGTCTTCTCGCTCGCGGGGCCGATCTACGCGGGCACCAACGAGATCCAGCGCGACATCATCGCCGAGCGCCTGCTCGGCCTCCCGAAGGGCCGCCGCTGATGCGTTTCCTGCCGACCGACGAACAGCGCGACTTCGCGCGCTCCCTCGACGCGATGCTGACCGCGGCCAAGACGCCCGCGGCGGCACGGGCCTGGGCGGCCGGCGACCCGGCACCCGGGCGCGCCCTGTGGGCGCGGCTCGGCACGGCCGGCGTCTTCGCGCTCGCGGCGCCCGAGGCGTACGAGGGAGTGGGCCCGCTGCCCGTCGAACTCGCCCACGCCCTCGTGGAGTCGGGCCGACACGCCGTCCCCGGCCCGCTGACGGAGACGGTCGCGGCGACCGCGCTGCTCGCCGGTCTGGCGGCGCGTGGCGAGCCGGCCCCCGCGAAGCGGCTGCTGCCGGGACTCGTGTCCGGGGACACGGTGGCGACGCTCGCGATGGCCGACGTCTCGCCGTACGCGCTCGACCCCGACACCGCCGGCCTGGTGTTCGCCGTCGACGGCGAGGAGCTGCGGCTCGCTCCCGGGCACGAGGAGATACGGGTCTCCGCCGACCCGGTACGGCGACTGGCGCGGCCGGCGCCGGGCGGCGAGCTGCTCGCGGCCGGGCCCGCCGTCGCCGCCGCGGCCCGGCACGCCCGGGACTGGGCGCTGCTCGCGACGGCCGCCCAGTCCCTCGGCGTCGGCCTCGCGCTCCTGGACCGGACGGTGGCGTACGCGAAGCAGCGCACCCAGTTCGGCACGGTGATCGGCTCGTTCCAGGCGGTGAAGCACCGACTCGCGGACACCCTGATCGGCCTGGAGTTCGCCAGGCCGCTGCTGTTCGGAGCGGCGCTCACCTTCGAGAGCGGCGATCTCGCGGCGGCCAAGGTGGCGGCCGGTGAGGCGGCGCACGCGGCGGCCGCCACCGCCCTCCAGATCCACGGCGCCGTCGGCTACACCGAGGAGCTGGACCTCTCCCTCTGGCTGCGCAAGGCCCGTCCGCTGCGCGACGCCTGGGGCACGCCGTCCTGGTGCCGGGCACAGGTGCTCGCGGCACCCGGACATGGTATGACGGATGGTCAGAGTCTGGCGGCCGACCGGGGATTGACGAGCGGTCAGACCTGAGGGGCGTCCTCGCGCGGCGGGCTGTCGTCGTTGCCCCGCCGGAGCGTCCGCGTCCCGCGTCCCGGGGACCAGGTGCGCAGGACGATCTCCTCGCCGTCGACGTACGTCCGGACGACCTCCGTGAGCTCGGCCCGGAAGACGTGGAACGGCATCGGCATGCCGACCTCGGCCGCGTACCAGTCCAGCTTCCGCGGGTCGGTGATCTCGACCGCCCGCCCGGAGAGGCGGACGTCGCCGCCGCCCATACTCGTGCCCTCGCCCGGATTGGCGAGCAGCGAGAAGCGCGGGTCGCGCTGCACGTCGCGGGCCTTGCGCGACCGGGGCATCATGCCGAGCCACAGTTCACCGGCCCGGAAGTCGGCCTCGATGCCGCTGAGCCGCGGTGAGCCGTCCTTGCGCAGGGTGGCGAGGGCGTGGTGGGTGTACATGCCGAAACGCTCGCGCACGGTGGCGGCGAGCTCGGGCTCGGCGGACTCGAAGGCGGACCAGGAGACGGCGGTCGGGGTGGTTCCGGTGGTTCCCATGGTTCCAGGGAACACCGGAAACCCGACATCTTCTGTCCGGATTACTCCGGACCAGGCCCTGTCCGCCCTACGCCTGCGCGGCCTCGGTGGCGGCGCGCTCGGCCTTGCTGCGCTCGACGCAGAACTCGTTGCCCTCCGGGTCCTGGAGGACGACCCAGCCCGTGCCGTCGGGCCGGCGCTGGTCGTCGAAGAGCGTGGCGCCGAGCGCGATCAGCCGCTCGACCTCCTCGTCGCGGGTGCGGTCCTGCGGCTGGAGGTCCAGGTGGACCCGGTTCTTCAGGGACTTCTTCTCCGGGACCTGGATGAAGAGCAGGTCGGCGCCGGGCGTCTCGACCAGCGCCTCGGGGTCGCCGGGGTTGTCGTCGTCGGAGAGCTTGGAGTCCAGGGCCCGGGCCCAGAAGGAGGCCAGGGCGTAGGCGTCGGAGCAGTCGATGGTGACGTGTCGCACGAGAGTGGTCATGCGGTCACTATCGCCGGTGCCGGCCTCCCTGACGAACGCTTTACTCCCGCACCGCGGCCGGACCGCGCTCCTCCGTGGCCGGAGCCGTGGCCGGAGCCGTGGCCGTCCGGCTCAGCGGACGATGCCCTGGGCGCGGGCGGCGGCGAGCCAGGCGGGCAGGTCGGCGACCAGCCGGTCGTACAGCTCCTCGTCCCCGACCCGGCGCGGGTCCTTCCCGGCGTGGAAGAACCCGGAGTTGTCGACCGGCCGCTTCGCCGGCACCGCCAGTTCGTCGAGCCGGCGCAGGAACTCGAACTGCCGGCTGCCCGGGTCGCCGAAGCCGACGAACTGCCAGAAGAGGGGCAGCCGGGCCGCCTTGCAGACGTACCGCTCGGCGGCGAGCTTGTTGATCGGTCCGCCGTCGGTCTGGAAGACGACGAGGGCGGGCGCGGTCGACCCGCTGTCGAGGTAGTGGTCGATGACCGCGTCCATGGCCAGGTGGTAGCTGGTCTTCCCCATGTGGCCGAGGCCGGCCACGATCCGGTCGATCCGCCCCTCGTGCTCGCCGAGGACGATGTCGGTCTCCGCGTCCACGTCGGTGGAGAAGAACACCACCGGCACGCGGCCGTCGTCGTCGAGCTGGGCCGAGAGCCCGAGCACGCGGTCGGCGAGGGCCTGGACGGTGCCGTCCGCGTAGTACGGCTTCATGGAGCCGGAGTAGTCGACGACGAGGTAGACGGCGACCCGCTGCCCGTCGATCCCGTGCCGCCGGAGGGAATCCCCCGCCTTCTTGTACAGGTCGACCAGCGCGGGCGCGGTCTCCTCCACCTTGCGCAGACTCAGAGCCACGGACGGTCCCCCTTTTTCGTGCCGTCGGCGCCCCGCCGCCGCTCGCGCTCCGCCTCCAGCTCCTCGATGTCGGCGAGCATGGCGTCGGCGAGGTCGCGCTCGGAGGCGTAGTACCGCTCGGCCCACTTCAGGGTGAGCGTCGGATAGGCCCAGGCCTCGTCGGCCCTGGCGCCCTCGACGTCCTCCTCGGCCCGCTGCCGCATGGCCTCGGCGAACTCCCGGTGGCCGGCCAGGACCTCCCGTATCCGCTCGGGTTCGAGGAGGTGGCCGAGCCACAGCCGGAGCATCGGCCCGTGCTTGAGGACCGGCGGGTCGACCGGTGCGGTGCGGGCCCAGGCGCGCACGGCGGCCAGACCCTCGTCGGTGATGCGGTAGACCCGCTTGTCCCGGGTGCCCGCCTCCGGAGCGACCAGGCGCGAGGTCGCGTAGCCGGCCTTCTCCAGGCGCTTGAGCTCGCCGTAGATCTGGCTGAACGACGGGCTCCAGTAGAAGAGGCCCAGCGACCGGTCCGACCACTTCTTCAGGTCGTAGCCGGACAACTCCCGCCCGAAGGACAGCAGTCCGAGCACCGCCCAGCTGGTCGGGGGAAGCCCCGGCACGCCCTCTTCGTCCGCCACGGGTGGCAGTGTACGGCTCTTCCCTCCCCTCACTATGCCTGCTAGAAGTATTTCGATTAGGCATACACGTCGGCAGCCGTCGGCAGCAGGCCGATCGGCACCGGGAGGAGCTCCCCGTGAAGTTCTCGATGATCTTCGAAGCCCAGCTCGTCGACCCGACCCGCGAACGCGAACGCCAGGTCCTCCACGACTGCGTCGAACAGGCCGTCCTCGCCGAGGAGACGGGCTTCGACCGGATCTGGGCGGTCGAGCACCACTCCCTCACCCAGTACGCCCACATGAGCGCGTCCGAGATCTTCCTGACCTGGGTCGCCGCCCGGACCAGCACCATCCGGATCGGCCACGGCGTCGTCACGATGCCCTTCGGCTACCAGCACCCGGTGCGGGTGGCCGAGCGCGCCGCCATGCTCGACGTCCTCTCCGGCGGCCGGGTCGACGTCGGCGCCGGACGCGGCGCGACCAGGCAGGAGATGCGGATGTTCGGGGTCAGCCCCGACGACACCTCCCCGCAGACGGAGGAGGCGCTGCGGATCTTCGCCTCGGCGTGGCGCGAGGAGGAGTTCGAGTGGCACGGCTCGCTCGACATCGGCCCCGGCGCGGTCCTGCCCCGCCCCGTGCAGGACCCGCACCCGCCGCTCTTCATGGCCTGCTCCCGGCACGAGACCCTCAGGCTCGCCGCCGAACTCGGCATCGGAGCCCTGGTGATGGGCTTCGCCGGCGCCGACGACGTGCGCGCGATGCGCACGGTGTACGACGAGGCCATCGCGGGCCGCGACGGCTCGCGGTTCGTCTCCACCGAGGTCAACGACCACTTCTCGTCGCTCTGTCCGACGATCGTCCTGGACGACCGGGCCCGCGCGCTGCGGCTCGGCACCCGCGGTCAGCGCTTCTTCGCCGAGTCGATCGCCCACTGGTACGGCGGCGCGCCCGCGCCCACCGGATACGCGGAGGACGAGGACCACGCGGGCGCCCTGGCCCGGGAGCGCGACGCGCTGGTGGCCCGCCTCCACGAGGCGGACATCCCCGCCCGGCCGGTCGACACCGGCACGTACAACACCGACCACGCCTACGGGGACGCCGAGACCGCCGTCGCCTACGTCGAGCGGCTGCGGCAGATCGGGGTCGACGAGGTGATGTGCCTGATCCAGATGGGCACGGTGCCGCAGGAGGTCTGCCTGGAGACCATCCGGCAGTGGGGCGAGCACGTCATCCCGCGCTTCCGCGCGACGGAGGCGGCGTCGTGAGCGGGCGGGGGCTGGCCGGCAAGGCCGTGATCGTCACCGGCGCGGCCCGCGGCCAGGGCGCCGCCGAGGCACGGCTCCTGGCGGAGGCCGGGGCGCGGGTGGTCCTCACCGACGTACGGGAGGAGGAGGGCCGGGCGGTCGCGGCGGAGCTGGGAGCGGGGACGGCCGTGTTCGTCCGGCACGACGTGACCTCGGCCGAGGACTGGAAGACGGTCGTCGAGAGCGCCCTCGCCGTCCACGGACGGCTGGACGGCCTGGTCAACAACGCGGCCCTGTGGCGGACCGCGCCGGTGGAGTCGGAGACGTACGAGAACTTCCACCTCCTCCTCAGGGTCAACCTGCTGGGGCCCTTCTTCGGCATGCAGGCGACGCTGCCGGCGCTGAGGGAGTCGGCCGGGGCCTCGATCGTGAACGTCTCGTCGACGGCCGGCCTGGTCGGCGTCCCCGGGCACGCGGCCTACGGCGCGGCCAAGTTCGGCCTGCGCGGCCTCAGCCGCTCGGCGGCCCGCGACCTGGCCCCGTACGGCATCCGCGTCAACACGGTCCACCCCGGCGCCGTCGACACGCCCATGACGGCCGCGGTGGCGGACCGGGACTGGTCGCACCTGCCGCTCGGCCGGATGGGCCGGCCGCGAGAGGTCGGCGAACTGGTCGCCTTCCTGCTCTCGGACGCGGCCTCGTACGTGACGGGCGCCGAGTTCACCGTGGACGGAGGTCTCACCGCATGACGCCGGACCCCCTGACTCCGGCCGCCCGCGCCCTGTGCGACGCGACGGCGGCCGCGTTCCCGATGCCCGGGGCGGACCCGGCGGCCTTCCGGGCCGCGGCCCGGGCGCACGTCGGCGCCCTCCCGCCGGGCGCCACGGGCACGGAGGCGAACGGCGTCCCGGTCCGCGTGTACGAAGGGGCGGCCGACCTGGTCGTCGTCTTCGCGCACGGCGGCGGCTGGGTCCTGTGCGACCTGGACACCCACGACCGCCTGTGCCGCGCGCTGGCCGCCCGTACCGGCGCGACGGTCGTCTCGGTCGACTACCGCCGCGCCCCCGAGCACCGTTTCCCGGCGGCCGAGGACGACGTGTACGCGGCCCTGGAGTGGGCGGCCGCGAAGTGTCCCGGGCGCCCGCTGGTCGTGGCCGGCGACTCCGCCGGCGGCAACCTCGCCGCGGCGGCCGCCCTGCGCGCCCGCGACCACGACGGCCCGCCCCTGGCGGGCCAAGTCCTCGTCTACCCGGTCCTGGACCACAGCCTGGGCGGCGAGTCGGCACGGACATACGCGGAGGGCTTCTTCCACACCACCGCCCATATGCGCTGGTACTGGGAGCAGTACCTGGGCCCGGACGGCGACCCGGTCGCGGCCTCCCCCGGCCTGGCTCCCGACCTCACCGGCCTCCCCCCGACCCTGGTCGTCCTCGCCGACTGCGACCCCCTCCGCGACGAGGGCCTCGCCTACGCCCGCCGGCTGTCCTCGGCCGGCGTGCCCGCCCACGTACAGCTGCACACGGGCATGTTCCACGGCTTCCTGGGGGGCCTGGGCCTGCTGCCGGAGGCCGACAAAGCCCTGGGTGCGGCGGCCGGCTGGCTCAGGTCCCTCGTCCGAACGCGCCGCGGCGCCCACCCAGTCGTCCGGTCGGGGACAGTGGGGCAAGCGCCGCGCTCAGTTCCGCACGTCGTTGTACGGGACGGATGAGGGGTGATCCGGCGGATCAGACCGTCAGTGCACGGTCCGTCGGGCGGATCGGGGCCGGCAGGGAGCTGGCGCCCGTCAGGTGGCGGTCCACGCCGCGGGCGGCCGAACGGCCCTCCGCGATGGCCCACACGATCAGCGACTGACCGCGGCCGGCGTCACCGGCGACGAAGACGCCATCGACGTTGGTGGCGAAGTCCGCGTCACGCGCGATGTTACCCCGCTCGTCGAGGTCCAGACCAAACTGGGCGACCAGGCCGTTCTCCACGTCCGTGCCGGTGAAGCCCATCGCGAGCGTGACCAGCTGGGCGGGGATCTTCCGCTCGGTGCCCGGCTTCTGGGTCAGCTTGCCGTCGACGAACTCGACCTCGACCAGGTGCAGGAACTGGACGTTGCCGTCCTCGTCGCCCTCGAAGTGGGTGGTGGAGACGGAGTAGACCCGCTCACCGCCCTCCTCGTGCGCCGAGGTGACCTTGTAGAGCATCGGGAAGGTCGGCCAGGGCTGGTTGGCGTTCCGCTCCTCGCCCGGCCGGGGCATGATCTCCAGCTGCGTGACCGAGGCCGCGCCCTGGCGGTGCGCCGTACCGACGCAGTCCGCTCCGGTGTCGCCGCCGCCGATGACCACGACGTGCTTGCCCTCGGCGGTGATCGGCGAGGTGACGAAGTCGCCCTCGACGACCTTGTTGGCGAGCGGCAGGTACTCCATCGCCTGGTGGATGCCCTTGAGCTCCCGGCCCGGGACGGGCAGGTCGCGGGCGGTGGTGGCGCCGGCGGCGATGACGACCGCGTCGAACCGCTTGCGCAGGTCGGTCGCGGTGATGTCGCGGCCGACCTCGATGCCGGTGCGGAACTTGGTGCCCTCTGCGCGCATCTGCTCGATGCGGCGGTTGATGTGCCGCTTCTCCATCTTGAACTCGGGGATGCCGTAGCGCAGCAGACCGCCGATGCGGTCGGCCCGCTCGTACACGACCACGGTGTGGCCGGCCCGGGTCAGCTGCTGGGCGGCGGCGAGACCCGCCGGGCCTGAGCCGATCACGGCGACGGTCTTGCCGGACAGGCGCTCGGGCGCCTGCGGCCTGACGTCGTTCGCGTCCCAGGCCTTGTCGATGATCGAGACCTCGACGTTCTTGATGGTGACGGCCGGCTGGTTGATGCCGAGCACGCACGCGGCCTCGCACGGAGCCGGGCACAGACGGCCGGTGAACTCCGGGAAGTTGTTCGTGGCGTGCAGGCGCTCGGACGCGGCCGACCAGTCCTCGCGGTAGGCGTAGTCGTTCCACTCGGGGATGAGGTTCCCCAGCGGGCAGCCGTTGTGGCAGAACGGGATGCCGCAGTCCATGCAGCGGCCGGCCTGCTTGCTGATGATCGGCAGCAGGGAGCCGGGGACGTAGACCTCGTTCCAGTCCTTGACGCGCTCGCCCACGGGCCGGGTCTTGGCGACCTCACGCCCGGTGGTCAGGAAGCCCTTCGGGTCAGCCATGGGTCGCCGCCTCCATCATCTTCTCGGTGGTCTCGGCCTCGGAGAGACCGGCGAGCTCAGCGGCGTCCTTGGCGGCGAGCACTGCCTTGTACGTGGTGGGGATGATCTTGCTGAAGCGGCTCACCGCCGCGTCCCAGTCGGCGAGGAGCTTCTCGGCCACGGTGGAGCCGGTCTCCTCGTGGTGGCGGCGCACGACGTCGTGCAGCCACGCCGCGTCGGTCTCCGACAGGGCCTCGACGGCCCCCAGGTTGCCGGAGTTGACGTTGTCCCGGTCGAGGTCGATCACGTAGGCGACGCCTCCGGACATGCCGGCCGCGAAGTTGCGTCCGGTCTCGCCGAGGACGACCGCCGTACCGCCGGTCATGTACTCGCAGCCGTGGTCGCCCACGCCCTCCGAGACGACCAGGGCGCCGGAGTTGCGGACGCAGAAGCGCTCGCCGGTGCGGCCGCGCAGGAACAGCTCGCCGCCGGTCGCGCCGTACGCGATGGTGTTGCCCGCGATGGTGGAGTACTCGGCCAGGTGGTCGGCTCCGCGGTCCGGGCGGACGATCACCCGGCCGCCGGAGAGGCCCTTGCCGACGTAGTCGTTGGCGTCGCCCTCCAGGCGGAGCGTGACACCGGCCGGCAGGAAGGCGCCGAAGGACTGGCCCGCGGAGCCCGTGAAGGTGATGTCGATGGTGTCGGCGGGCAGGCCCGCGCCACCGAACTTCTTCGTCACCTCGTGGCCGAGCATGGTGCCGACGGTCCGGTTGATGTTCCGGATCGGGACCTGCGCGCGCACCGGCTGGGCGGCCTCGGCGGACTCGGCGCCCAGCGCCTCGGCGGCGAGCTCGATCAGCTCGTTGTCGAGGGCCTTCTCCAGGCCGTGGTCCTGCTCGACCAGGGCGTGGCGGACCGCGCCCTCGGGCAGCTCGGGCACGTGGAAGAGCGGCTCCAGGTCCAGGCCCTGCGCCTTCCAGTGGGAGACGGCGCGGCTGGTGTCGAGCAGCTCGGCGTGACCGACCGCCTCCTCCAGGGTGCGGAAGCCCAGCTCGGCGAGGAGCTCGCGGACCTCTTCGGCGATGAACTCGAAGAAGTTCACGACGTACTCGGCCTTGCCGGAGAAGCGGTCGCGCAGGACCGGGTTCTGGGTGGCGATGCCGACGGGGCAGGTGTCGAGGTGGCAGACGCGCATCATGACGCAGCCGGAGACGACGAGCGGCGCGGTCGCGAAACCGAACTCCTCGGCGCCGAGCAGCGCGGCGATGACGACGTCGCGGCCGGTCTTCAGCTGGCCGTCGGTCTGGACGACGATCCGGTCGCGCAGCCCGTTGAGCAGCAGGGTCTGCTGGGTCTCGGCGAGGCCGAGCTCCCAGGGACCGCCCGCGTGCTTCAGCGAGGTGAGCGGCGAGGCGCCCGTGCCGCCGTCGTGGCCGGAGATGAGGACGACGTCCGCGTGGGCCTTGGAGACACCGGCGGCGACCGTGCCGACGCCGACCTCGGACACCAGCTTCACGTGGATGCGGGCGGCCGGGTTGGCGTTCTTGAGGTCGTGGATCAGCTGCGCCAGGTCCTCGATGGAGTAGATGTCGTGGTGCGGCGGCGGGGAGATCAGGCCGACGCCCGGCGTCGAGTGACGCGTCTTGGCGACCCACGGGTAGACCTTGTGGCCGGGCAGCTGGCCGCCCTCGCCGGGCTTGGCGCCCTGGGCCATCTTGATCTGGATGTCGTCGGCGTTGACCAGGTACTCGCTCGTGACGCCGAAGCGGCCGGAGGCGACCTGCTTGATCGCGGAGCGGCGCGCCGGGTCGTACAGGCGCTCCGGGTCCTCGCCGCCCTCACCGGTGTTGGACTTGCCGCCCAGCTGGTTCATGGCGATGGCGAGGGTCTCGTGGGCCTCGCGCGAGATGGAGCCGTACGACATGGCGCCGGTGGAGAAGCGCTTGACGATCTCGGAGACCGGCTCGACCTCGTCGACCGGGATCGACGGGCGGTCGGAGGTGAAGCCGAACAGGCCGCGGAGCGTCATGAGGCGCTCGGACTGCTCGTTCACCCGCTCCGTGTACTTCTTGAAGATGTCGTACCGCTTGGAGCGCGTGGCGTGCTGGAGGCGGAAGACGGTCTCCGGGTCGAAGAGGTGCGGCTCGCCCTCGCGGCGCCACTGGTACTCGCCGCCGATGTCCAGGGCGCGGTGCGCCGAGGCGACGCCGGTGGCCGGGTACGCCTTGGCGTGCCGGGCGGCGACCTCCTTGGCGACGACGTCGAGGCCGGCGCCGCCGATCTTGGTGGCGGTGCCGTTGAAGTACTTCTCGACGAAGGCGCTGTCGAGGCCGACGGCCTCGAAGACCTGGGCGCCGCGGTAGGAGGCGACGGTGGAGATGCCCATCTTGGACATGACCTTGAGGACGCCCTTGCCGAGGGCGTAGATCAGGTTCCGGATGGCCTGCTCGGGCTCGATGTCCGTGATGAAGGTGCCGGCCCGGACCAGGTCCTCGACGGTCTCCATGGCCAGGTACGGGTTGACCGCGGCGGCGCCGTAGCCGATGAGCAGGGCGACGTGGTGGACCTCGCGGACGTCACCGGCCTCGACCAGCAGACCCACCTCGGTGCGCTGCTTGGTGCGGATGAGGTGGTGGTGGACGGCCGCGGTGAGCAGCAGCGACGGGATCGGCGCGTGCTCGGCGTCGGAGTGCCGGTCGGACAGGACGATCAGGCGGGCGCCGCCCTCGATCGCCGCGTCGGCCTCGGCGCAGATCTCCTCGATGCGGGCGGCGAGCGCCTCGCCGGCGCCGGAGACCCGGTAGAGACCGGACAGGGTCACGGCCTTCATGCCGGGCATGTCGCCGTCGGCGTTGATGTGGATGAGCTTGGCCAGCTCGTCGTTGTCGATCACCGGGAAGGGCAGGGTGACCGAGCGACAGGAGGCGGCCGTCGGGTCGAGCAGGTTGCTGCCCGGGCCGAGCGAGGACCGCAGGGAGGTGACGAGCTCCTCGCGGATGGCGTCCAGCGGCGGGTTGGTGACCTGCGCGAACAGCTGGGTGAAGTAGTCGAAGAGCAGCCGCGGGCGCTCGGACAGGGCCGCGATCGGCGAGTCCGTGCCCATGGAGCCGATCGGCTCGGCGCCGGTGCGGGCCATCGGGGCGAGGATGACGCGGAGCTCTTCCTCGGTGTAGCCGAAGGTCTGCTGGCGGCGGGTGACCGAGGCGTGGGTGTGCACGATGTGCTCGCGCTCGGGCAGGTCGGAGAGCTCGATCTCGCCGGTCTCCAGCCACTCCGCGTACGGCTGCTCGGCGGCGAGGGCGGCCTTGATCTCGTCGTCCTCGATGATGCGGTGCTCGGCGGTGTCGACGAGGAACATCTTGCCGGGCTGCAGGCGGCCCTTGCGGACGACCTTGGCGGGGTCGATGTCGAGGACGCCGACCTCGGAGGAGAGGACGACGAGGCCCTCGTCGGTGACCCAGTAGCGGCCGGGGCGCAGACCGTTGCGGTCGAGGACCGCGCCGACCTGGACGCCGTCGGTGAAGGTGACGCAGGCGGGCCCGTCCCAGGGCTCCATCAGGGTGGAGTGGTACTGGTAGAAGGCGCGGCGGGCCGGGTCCATGGAGTCGTGGTTCTCCCACGCCTCGGGGACCATCATCAGGACCGCGTGCGGCAGGGAACGGCCGCCGAGGTGGAGCAGTTCGAGCACCTCGTCGAAGGACGCGGAGTCCGAGGCGTCCGGCGTGCAGACCGGGAAGATCCGCTCGATGCCGCGGCCGTCGGCGGTGGTACCGAAGACGTCGCCGGCGAGCTGGGCCTCACGGGCGGTCATCCAGTTGCGGTTGCCCTTGACCGTGTTGATCTCGCCGTTGTGGGCGACGAAGCGGTACGGGTGGGCGAGCGGCCAGCTCGGGAAGGTGTTGGTGGAGAACCGGGAGTGGACCAGGGCCACGGCGGTGGCGCAGCGGCGGTCCGACAGGTCCGGGAAGAAGGGCTCGAGCTGGCCGGTGGTCAGCATGCCCTTGTAGACGATGGTGCGGGCGGAGAGCGACGGGAAGTAGGTGCCCGCCTCGCGCTCGGCGCGCTTGCGCAGGACGAAGGCCTTGCGGTCGAGGGCGATGCCGGTGGCCCGGCCGTCGGCGTCCGCGACGAAGAGCTGGCTGAAGACCGGCATGGTGGCGCGGGCGGAGGCGCCGAGCAGCTCGGGGGCGACGGGGACCTCGCGCCAGCCGAGGACGTTCAGGCCCTCCTCGGACGCGATCGTCTCGATCCGCGAGACGGCCTGTGCGGAGCCGTCTGCGGGGAGGAAGGCGATGCCGACGGCGTAGGAGCCGGCCTCGGGGAGCTCGAAGTCGGTGACCTCGCGCAGGAAGGCGTCCGGGACCTGAAGCAGGATGCCGGCGCCGTCACCGGAGTCCGGCTCGGAGCCGGTGGCGCCGCGGTGCTCGAGGTTGCGCAGTACGGTCAGCGCCTGCTCGACCAGCGCGTGGCTGGCAACACCGGTGAGGGTGGCCACGAACCCGACACCGCAGGCGTCGTGTTCGTTACGGGGGTCGTACAGCCCCTGCGGGGCGGGGCGACCGTCCATGGGCGACCAGGCGTCGGAACGCATCGGCTCTCCCGTCGTCGTCGTGGCATATGCAGCAGCCGAGGGACGACGTTGGCCCTCCGCGAAATTTCGTGCAGGTTACATGATGGCTGGCTTCTCGGGAAGCGGATAGCTCATTCCAGCATGCGGACACCGCCGATACGGGCGGTGGCGGGTGGTTCAGCTGTGAGACACGGGAACTTCGGCGTTCCCGCAGGGGACGGGCTCGGGATTCCGGGGTGATTCCGGGTTCTCCGGCGACCCGTCGCAGAGCGGGCCTCATTGCCCGCGGCGCTTGTCCCTCATGCCCGGCGGCCGAGGTTTCGAAACCGGCAGGTAACCGGCTAGTTATGTGGCGCTGTGCATAGTGTCCCACCGGTAGGGCCGATCCGCCCAGGGAGATACGTCACAGGGACAGGGCCGGACGAACCGCGCGCGGGACCGCGAAAGGCCCCCGGTCGGGACGACCAGGGGCCTTGCGGAGGTGCCGCGGGAACGGCCTGCGGCGGGCACGGCCTGCGCCGCGGGTACGGCGACGCGGAACGGACTACAACGCGGCTCCGAACGCCATGCCGAGGCCGTACGTGACGGCCGCGGCGGCACCGCCGAGGACGAGCTGGCGCAGACCGCTGAACCACCAGCTGCGGGCCGTGACCCGGGCGACGAGCGCGCCGCAGGCGAAGAGGCCGACCAGCGCGAGCAGGACGGCCGGCCACAGGGCGGTCGCGCCGAGCAGGTACGGCAGGACGGGCAGGAGCGCGCCGAGCGCGAACGAGCCGAACGAGGACACCGCGGCGACGGTCGGCGACGGCAGGTCGTCGGGGTCGATGCCCAGCTCCTCTCGGGCGTGGATCTCCAGCGCCTGCTCCGGGTCGCGGGACAGCTGCATGGCGACCTCGCGGGCGAGCGCGGGCTCGACGCCGCGGGAGACGTAGAGCGCGGCGAGCTCCTCCATCTCGTCGACGGGGTGCTTGCGCAACTGGCGGCGCTCGACGTCGAGTTCGGCCTGGACGAGCTCGCGCTGCGAGGCGACGGAGGTGTATTCGCCGGCGGCCATCGAGAAGGCACCCGCGGCGAGTCCGGCGAGACCGGTGATGACGACGGTCTGGGAGGACACCGCGCCGCCCGCCACACCGGTCATGAGCGCGAGGTTGGAGACGAGCCCGTCCATCGCGCCGAAGACCGCGGGACGCAGCCAGCCGCCGTTGACGTCACGGTGGGTGTGGTTGTCGCGGTGGGCCTCGTGGAGCGGTGCGACGGCTTCGATGATGGACATGCTTCTCCCCTTGTCTTTCTGCGGGTTCGGCTGCCCGCCCCCCTTCGACACGATCGAAAATACGCCCGATGTAAGGGGCGCGCCAGCAAGGCAGGCCGTACTTAGTAAGGCTCGCCTTGGTGGGAACGCCGACTGACGAGGTGTCAACGGGGTGACAGAAACGTTTCCGTGAGCGTGGGAGGCACGCGCGTGGCAGGGATGGGGAGGGAGCGCGGAAGGGGAGCGCGAAGGGGGAGCGCGGGAGGGAGGTGAAGAGGCGGAGAGACGGAGAGGGCGGAGGGGGCGGGAGGCGGAGGAACGGCGGGGTGAAGAGGCGGGCGAAGAAGGGGAACGAGGACGAGATGACCGGGGTGACGACTGCCGGGACGACCGGCGGACTGCGGGAGCGGGCGCGGGGTGCGCTGCTCGGGCTCGCGGTGGGCGACGCGCTCGGCGCGCCCGCCGAGAACCTGCGGCCCTCGGAGATCCGCCGCCGCTGGGGCCGGATCGAGGGCTTCCTGACGGACCGGCCAGCGGGAACGGACGACACCGAGTACGCCATCTTCTCCGGGCTGCTGCTCGCCCGGCACGGCTCGGCCCTCACCGTCGCCCATGTCGAACGGGCCTGGCACCACTGGATCGCCGACCTGGACGAGGGCCCGTTCCGGGGCGCCGGCTTCTCCGAGCGCGGCACCCTGGAGAACCTCCGCCGGGGCCTGGCCGCGCCCATCTCGGCGCAGCACCGGCACGCGTGGAGCGACGGCCTCGCCATGCGGGCGGCGCCGTTCGGCGTCTTCGCCGCCGGGCGGCCCGCGGAGGCGGCGAGGCTCGTCGCCATCGACGGCAGCGTCAGCCACGAGGGCGAGGGCATCTACGGCGGCCAGGCGGTCGCGGCGGGCGTCGCGGCGGCGATGGACGGCGCCTCGGTGACGTCGGTGATCGCGGCGGCCCTGTCGGTGGTGCCGATGGACTCCTGGACGGCGCGTTCGATGCGCCGCGCGGTGGTGGCGGCGCAGCGGGTCGAGCCGGATCCGCTGACGCGCGAACGCGCGGTCCGCTCGGCGGTCGTCATCGGCGGCTACCCGTGGACGGACCTGGCCCCCGAGGCGGTGGCCCTCGCCTTCGGAGCGTTCGCGGCGGCCCGCGGGGACTTCCGCACCTCGGTGCTGACCGCCGTCAACATGGGCCGCGACGCCGACACGACGGCAGCGGTCGCGGGCGCCCTCGCCGGGGCGCTGGGCGGCGCCGCGGCGATCCCGGAGGAGTGGTCCTCCGTCATCCCGCCGGTCGCCGGCAGCTGCCTTCCCTCGATGCGCGGTTACCACGTCCTGGACATCGCGGACCTTCTGACCCCGGAGGAGGACTCCTGATGAGCGCCGACCTGACGACCACAGCCCCGCCGGAGGCCCTGGCGCACCGGACCTCGCCGCGGAAGCCGGACTCCGGAACCGACGCTGCCGACACCACCGACGCTCACGGCTCGCCGGGCGGGGCGCGAGAGTGCCCACCGTGGCCGTCGGCCGACGGTGACGCCGCCGCGGCACGCGGCGCGGCCCTGACGGGTCACCGCGTCCCGCGGGACGAGCAGCGGCAGCCGGCCCACCCGGCGTGGCCGCCCGCGGAGGGCGGCGCCCGGCCGGCGGTCGGGGCGCCGGACGGCTCACTCCGCGCGCCGGGCGCCCCCGCCGGCAACCCGTCGCACACCGACGCGCCCAGCGGTCGGCGTCGGGCGCCCGTGCTCGGAGCCGGGCTGCGTAAGGGGCGCTCGGGCGGGTCGTACCGCGGGCGGGTCGAGGGGCTGTTGCTCGGGCTCGCCGCCGGGGACGCCGCCGGGTGGCCCGCCGCACGGCACCGGGCCGCCCGGATGCCCGAGTGGACGCGCCGCCTCACCCGGGAGCTCGACGCCTTCGCCGAGGACAACGCGACGACCACCCTCCCCGTCCCCATCGCCCTCAACCAGCCGCCCGAGCCGCTCCGTCTCGGCCCCTCCGACGACGCCGAGTGGGCGGTGTTCACCGCCGAGTCGCTGCTCGCCGCGACCGGCCCCCTCTTCCGCACCCTCGCCCCCGAACGCCGTCTCCGCGCCGCCGTCGACCTCGCCTGGAACTCCCTCGCGAGCCAGGTCGCCGCAGCCGCCGACCGCGCGCCCGAGGTCGAGTCCGCCGTCCTTCCCCTGCGCGCCCGGATCTCCGTCCGGGCCGGGCTCGGCAACCTCGCGACCGGCCTGCGCCCGCCCGCCACCGGCCACGACAACCCGCACTACTTCGACGACGCGGCGTGCGTCCGCGCCGCCGTCCTCGCGCTCGCCCACCCGGGCGAACCGCTCCCCGCCGCCGAACTCGCCGAGTTCGACGCCCGCTACACCCAGGACGGCGACGGAGTCCACGGTGCCCGCGCGATGGCGGCGGCCGTCGCGGCCGCCCTCGGCGGGGCCTCGGCCGACGAGGCGGTGCAGGCGGCGCTCGCGCAGCTGCCGCCCACGACGGAGATCGGCCGCAACGGCCGGTACGCGGTGCGGCTCGCCCGTACCGCCACCACCGCCTTCGAGCTGGTTCCGCTTCTCGAGCACCAGATCGTGGACCACGTCTACAGCTACGGCATCGCCGCCGCCGAGACCGTACCGGTCGCCCTCGCCCTCGCTCTGGCCGCCCGCGGCGAGGCGGCGGCAGCGGTGCCCGCCGCCGCCTGCCTGTCCCGCGTCGCCGACTCGGCCCCGGCGCTCGTGGGTGCGCTCACCGGCGCGCTGGGCGGCGGAGGTGCGGTCCCGGCGACCTGGCGGGAGGCGTGCCGCAGGCTCGCGGGCTGTGCGCTGCCCCGGCTCGCGGGCACGGACCTGGTCGAACTCGCCGGTCTCCTCGCAGCCACGGAACCGGCCACCCCGGGTGGACAATTCCGCCATGAGCCCTCAACTGCACCAAACCTCTCCAACATCTCAAAACCCTCAGACCCGCCCGATCCCTCGGTCCCTCCCCTCTCTGGATGACCGGATCACCGGCAGCCTGCTCGGGGCCGCCGTCGGCGACGCCCTCGGCGGTCCCGTCGAGGGCTACAGCCCCGAGCAGATCCTGGAACGCCACGGCGGCCGCGTCACCGGCATCGTCGGCCCGTGGAACGGCGAGGCCTGGCGCACCGCGCGCCCCATCGCGCCGTACCACAAGGGCGACGGGCACGTCACCGACGACACCCTCATGACGCACGCCCTCATCAGGGTGTACGAGAAGGTCCGCGACCACCTCGACGCGTACGCGGTCGCCGAGCACCTGGTGCCCGAACTCATGGGCCGTACGGTCTGGATCCCGGAGCTGGAGGCCGAGGCGCTGCCGCTCCAGCGGGTCTTCCTCGCCGAGAAGTGGATCGTCACCCGGCTCCACTACGGGCACGCCGACCCGCGCGAGGCCGGCAGCGGAAACATCGTCAACTGCGGTGCGGCCATGTACATGGCGCCGGTCGGCCTGGTCAACGCCGCCAACCCGGCGGGCGCCTACGCCGAGGCCCTCGACATCGCGGGCGCCCACCAGTCCTCGTACGGGCGGGAGGCCGCGGGCGTCTTCGCGGCCGCGGTGGCGGCGGCGTGCGCGCCCGGCGCCACGCCGCGCTCGGTCGTCGACACGGCACTCGCCCTGGCGAAGGACGGCACCCGGGCGGCGATCGAGGCGGTCGCCGAAGTGGCCGACGGGCACCGCGACTTCGAGACGGCGCCGGCCCCGCTGCGCGCGGCCGTCGCGCCGTACGACTCGGTCGGCCCGGACTACCGCGCCCCCTCGCTCGACGCCCGCCGTCCGTCCCGCGTCCACGCGATCGAGGAACTGCCCGTCGCCCTCGGCATGCTGCTGGTCGGCGAGGGCGACTACCGGCGCACGGTCCTCGGCGCCGTCAACTACGGCCGCGACTGCGACTCGATCGCCACCATGGCGGGCGCGCTCGCCGGTGCGCTGCACGGCGAGTCCGCTGTCCCTGCGGAATGGGCGAAGCAGGTCTCCGAGGCCAGCCGGCTCGACCTGCACGGCCCGGCCGCCGCACTGGCGGCGGTGGCCCACGAGGTCTTCGCCCGCGACACGGCACGCCGCCGCGCCCACGAGTCGGCCTACGCGGCGCTGACGGACAGCGCGCGATGACGCCCGGCGCGACGACGGACGCCGTCCGGCTCACCTGGGTCCAGCCCGAGGACCTGGTGGGCCACGAACTGCGCCAGGCGGCGGAGGACGGCCGCGACGCCCGCGCCCTCGCCGCCCGCTGGCACGCCGCCGGCGGCCCCGAGGCGCCGCCCACGGCGGGCGCCTCCCCCACCCCGCGCCCCGCGCTGCGCCCCCTGGCCGAGGACCTCCTCGACTCCCTGGCCGCCCTCCCCTCCTCCCTTGCCCCTCAGGAACCCACCCACCTCGCCGACGTCACCACCGCCTGCCCCCACTGGCCCACGCCCCGCCGACCCGTTCCGGGCGGCGGCGGGGTGCGGGAGGACGCCCTGCTCCAGCGCCTGCACGCCGCCTGGCTCGGCCGGGCCGCCGGGTGCCTGCTCGGCAAGCCCGTGGAGAAGCTGCCGCTGCACGCCATCCGGGCACTGGCCCGGGCCACCGGCAACTGGCCGCTCGGCGACTGGTTCACGGCGCGCGGCGTGCCGCCGGAGCTGCTCGCCGCGCACCCCTGGAACCGCCGTTCCGCCGGCACCTCCCTCGCCGAGAACATCGACGGGATGCCCGAGGACGACGACCTCAACTACCCCCTCCTCAACCTGCTCCTCCTCCAGCGCCACGGCCGCGGCTTCACCACCGCCGACGTCGCCCGGCTCTGGCTCGACGAGCTGCCCGCCGGGCGGACCTTCACCGCCGAGCGGATCGCCTACCGCAACCTCCTCGACGGCGTCGAGCCGCCGCTCACCGCCTCCCGCCGCAACCCGTTCCGTGAGTGGATCGGCGCGCAGATCCGCGCCGACATGCACGGCTGGACCAATCCCGGCGACCCGGCCGCCGCCGCCCGGCAGGCCCACCGGGACGCGGTGCTCACCCACACCGCCAACGGCGTGTACGGCGCCATGTTCGTCGCCGCGACCATCGCCACCGCCGCCGACGGCACCGCCGACGTCCACGAGGCCCTGGCCACGGGGCTCGCGGTCGTGCCGCCGGAGTCCCGGCTCGCCAAGGCGGTCCGGCTCGGCATCGCCACCGCCCGCGCGCACCCGGGGCACCACGACTTCGACGCCGTCGTGGACCGGCTCCACTCCGCACTCGGCGGGTATCACTGGGTCCATGCCGTGCCCAACGCCGCCCTGCTCGCCGCCGCGCTCACCCACGCCGACGGCGACTTCACGCGCTCCGTCTGCGCGGCGGTCTCCGGCGGCTGGGACACCGACTCCAACGGCGCCACCGCCGGCTCGGTCGCGGGGCTGCTGGCCGGGCACCCCGACCGCCTTCCCGAATCCTGGACCTCCCCCCTCAAGAACCGCCTCTCGACCTCGGTGCCGTCCTTCGACGGCATCGGCTTCGACACCCTGGCCGCACTGACGCACTCGGAGGCAGTACGCCCATGACCAGCAGCATCGTCGTGCTCGGCAGCACGAACATGGACCTCGTGGCCTACGTGGCCAAGGCCCCCGCCCGCGGCGAGACCGTCACCGGCCGCGAGTTCCTCACCGTGCCCGGCGGCAAGGGCGCCAACCAGGCCGTCGCCGCCGCCCGCGCCGGCGCCGAGGTCTCGATGATCGGCGCGGTCGGCGCCGACGACTTCGGCGTGCGGATGCGGGCCGCCCTGGAGCACAGCGGTGTCGACACCGACCTGCTGCGCACCGTCGAAGGCCCGTCCGGCACCGCGCACATCGTCGTCGACGACGAGGGGGGCAACGCGATCGTCGTCGTCCCCGGCGCCAACGGCACCGTCACCTCCCTCGACCACGGCGACGAGGCGCTGATCGGCACCGCCGACGCCCTGCTCCTCCAGCTCGAACTCCCCCTCTCCGTCGTCGTCGAGGGCGCCCGCGCCGCCCGTGAGCGCGGTGTCCGCACCGTCCTCACGCCCTCCCCCGTCCGCGCCCTCCCTCCGGAACTCCTCGCCGCCACCGACCTGTTGGTGCCGAACGAGCACGAGGCCGTCGCCCTCACCGGCCGCACCGACCCGCAGGCCGCCGCGCAGGCCCTCCTTGAGCAGGTGCCCGAGGTGGTGGTCACGCTCGGCTCCGCCGGCTGCCTCTACGCCGCACGCGGCGCCGAACCGCTGACCGTCCCCGCGCCCAGCGTCCGTGCCGTGGACACCACCGCCGCCGGCGACACCTTCGTGGGCGTCCTGGCCGTGGCCCTCACCGAGGGCCGGCCCATGCCGGAGGCCCTCACCTGGGCGGCGGCGGCCGCGGCGCTCTCCGTCCAGCACGCGGGCGCGTCCACCTCGATGCCGTACCGCGTCGCGATCGAGGCGGCCCTCGCATGAGCCACCCGCACCCCCCGGCTCCCGCCGCCGGCCGCGTCGGCCCCGCCCGGCCGCTCGACGGACTGCGCGTCCTCGACCTCGCCACCCTCTTCGCCGGGCCGCTCGCCGCGACCCTGCTCGGCGACTTCGGCGCCGACGTGGTCAAGATCGAGCACCCGCGCAAGCCCGATCCCTCCCGCGGCCACGGCCCCGCCAAGGACGGCGTCGGCCTGTGGTGGAAGGTCCTCGGCCGCAACAAGCGGACGATGACGCTCGACCTGTCCGCGCCCGGCGGGCGCGACACCCTGCTCCGGCTCGCCGCCGGCGCCGACGTGGTCGTGGAGAACTTCCGCCCCGGCACCCTCGAACGCTGGGGTCTCGGCTGGGAGGAGCTGTCCACGGTCAACCCGCGGCTCGTGCTCGCCCGGGTCACCGGCTTCGGCCAGTTCGGCCCGTACGCCCACCGGCCGGGGTTCGGCACCCTCGCCGAGGCGATGAGCGGCTTCGCCGCCATCACCGGCGAACCCGACGGACCCCCGACCCTGCCGCCCTTCGGACTCGCCGACTCGATCGCCGCCCTCGCCACCGCGTACGCCGTGATGACCGCGCTCGCCGCGAGGCACACCACCGGCCACGGCCAGGTCGTCGACATGGCCATCATCGAACCGATGCTCTCCGTCATCGGACCCCACCCCCTCTGGTACGACCAGCTCGGCTACGTCCAGCCGCGCACCGGCAACCGCTCCCGCAACAACGCCCCCCGCAACACCTACCGGACCGCCGACGGCTCCTGGGTCGCCGTCTCCACCTCCGCCCAGTCGATCGCCGAACGCGTGCTGCGCCTCGTCGGCCGCCCGGAGCTGATCGACGAGCCCTGGTTCGCCACCGGCACCGGCCGCGCCGCGCACGCGGAGGTCCTCGACGGGGCGGTCGGCTCGTGGATCGCCCGTCATACCCGCGACGAGGCCCTGGCCGCGTTCGAGAAGGCGGAGGCCGCGATCGCCCCCGTGTACGACGTCCGCGACGTCCTCGACGACCCCCAGTTCCGGGCCCTCGGCACCGTCACGGAGGTCCCGGACCCGGAGCTCGGCCCGATCCGGATGCAGAACGTGCTCTTCCGGCTCTCCGACACCCCGGGCGCCATCCGCTGGGCCGGCCGGCCGCACGGCGCCGACACCGCCGAAATCCTCGCGGAGCTCGGCCTCGGCCCCGAAGAGATCGACACCCTCCGCGCCGAAGGAGCCGTATGAACCCGGGCGCCCCTCCCCTCACCTGGCTCTACGCCCCGGGTGACCGCCCCGACGTGGTCCACAAGGCCCTGGCCTCCGGCGCCGACGTCGTCATCGTCGACCTGGAGGACGCGGTGGCCCCGGACCGCAGGGCCTACGCCCTGGCGGCCACCCGCGAGCTGCTCGCCGATCCCCAGCCCGTACCGGTCCACGTCCGCGTCCACGCACTCCGCGACATCCCATCCCTGGTCTCCCTCCCCGGACTCGTCGCTCTCCGTGTTCCCAAGGTGACACACGCCACTGACATCGCCCGGATCGCCGAGCTCTCCGCGGGCCTCCCGCTCTACCCGCTCCTGGAGAACGCCCTCGCGGTGGAGCACGCCTACGCCATCGCCTCCGCCCACCCCTCGGTCCACGGCATCGCGCTCGGCGAGACCGATCTCGCCGCCGACCTGGGCGTACGCGAGGACCGGGGGCTCGACTGGCCGCGCAGCCGGATCGTGGTCGCCGCCCGGGCCGCCGGCCTGCCGCCGCCCGCCCAGTCCGTCCACCCCGACGTCCGCGACCTCGACGCCCTCGCCGCAAGCTGCGCGCGGGGCCGGGCGACGGGATTCCTCGGCCGGGCCGCGATCCATCCCCGCCAGCTCCCGGTGATCGAGCGGGCCTATCTGCCCACCTCCGACGAGATCGCCGCCGCCGAGGAGGTCGTCAAGGCGGCGGAGGTCCAGGACGGCGCCCTCGCGCTGCCCGACGGCCGCTTCGTCGACGCGGCCGTCGTCACCGGCGCCCGCCGCGTCCTGGCCCTGGCGGCCCGCCGGGCCTAGGCAGCAGGGCCGTCCGAAGGCGGAAACGGCGGAGGGCCGCCGGGACCTGTCGGTCCCG
>NZ_JBHXTJ010000040.1:0-65999 GCF_042677525.1 Streptomyces sp. NPDC127114 | reverse complement strand
CGGCCCTCCTCGTCGACCGCCGCCGCGAACGGAGCGATCTTCGCCTCCGCCAGCGCACGGACCGACTCCCGGAGCATCTCGTGCTCCTCCGGCAGGCGATACAGATCGAAGTCCTTGGCCATGGTCTGGGGCTCCCCTAACAATGCTTGTGGCATGTGTGGCACTGAGTACCCTCAGCAAAACACACTCAGTGCCACGATGCTAGTGGCTAGGGTGCCCGGGAGGAGCGTCCGTCAGGTCCGCGGGCGGGTCGTCAGGACGATCGCGGCGGCCAGGAGGACCACGTTCTTCACCACGAACTCGCCGACCAGCGTCAGCAGCACCGGGTTGGCGTGCTCGAAGGCGACGTGCGGGGTGAGGAGCAGCACCGCGAAGGTGCCGAGGAGGTGGCCGCCGAGGACCGGGAGCAGGGCGGCCTGGGCGCGACCGGTGAGGAGCCACACGCCGAGGGTGACCTCCGCCCAGCCGAGGGCCGGGACGAACCAGCCGCCGGTCTCGAACGGGATCACGTCGACGACCAGCCGCGCGGCCGGGCTCAGCCCGATCACCTTCAGGACGCCGAACCACACGAAGACGCCGCCGAGCCCGCCCCGGAGCAGCACGAGGCCGTAGTGGTGCAGCCGGGGCGCCAGCCGGTCGAAGAGTCCGTCCTGCCGCGGCGCGGCGGGGCGGGGTGTCGTACGCGTCGGCCTGAGCTGCGAGGAAACGGTCATGCGCGGCCACTCCAAACGGATCGGTGCGGGATCGGTGAGGTCCTGGCGGACGTCGTGCTGGACGAGGGATGCGATCACCGGTCCGGCGGCCGGCGGCCCACGGCCCGCGCCCGGGAACCGGGGGCGGCCGGGGTGGCCGGGATGACCGGGCGGACCCGAGGCTCGGGTCGGCGGTGCGCGAGGGGTGTCCCGCGGGACGGCGGTGCCGCACCGCGGGGCGCGCCGGTCGCGGCCCCGCCCGACGGCGCGGGCGACGGCGTGAGGGCCGCGGGTGTCACGGACGCCGAGGGCCTGACGGGCCCCGGGCGCCACGGGCGGTACGGGATTCCGGGTGGGCGGGTGTGCGCGGTCCGGCCCCCGAGGACGTGCCGCCGCCCCGGGAACCGGGACCGGGCGGACACCGCGCCCGGGAACCGGAGAACCGTGCGCCGCCTCCGGAGCCGAGTGCCGCGTCGGCGTGGCACGGCGTACCCGGCCGCCGGGGGACCGGCAGTGCCTGGCGTCGTCTCACGCTAGCCACTCGGCGGGCCCGCGGCACGCGCCCATCGCTTCCTTGCATGCCTCCGATGGAAGAAGCCGATAGGCCGTTGCCCCGTGCGATCGGATCTCGCCAGCCTGAGGGCAGTTCGAGCCCGTGTCTGATCCGCTCCCGCCACGCACCGCACGCGAAGGAACCCAGGGATGTCTCAGCGACCCTCCATAGCCCGCACCACCCCGGCGCCGCTCACCCGGCGCCGGGTCCTCACCGCCTCCGCCGCCGCGGCCGGCGCCTTCGCGCTCGCCGCCGGCGGCACGGCGCACGCCGCCGCGCCCGCCACCCGCTTCGAGGCGGAGACCCGCACCGGCCGCCGGGCGCCCGGGGCCGTCGCCGAGCCCAGCGTCGTGGTGCGCTGGAACCAGGCCACCATGGACGCGATCCTCGGCCGCTACCAGGCCACCGGCAACCGCTTCGGCCCCGCCACCGTCAACGCCCGCATCCTCGCGATCGTCCACAACTGCATCTACGACGCCTGGTCCTGTTACGACAGGGTCGCCTCCGGCACCCGCTTCGGCGGCTCGCTGCGCCGGCCCCGCGCCGAGCGCACCCTCGACAACAAGAACGAGGCCGTCAGCTACGCCGCGCACCTCGCCCTGCTGGAGTTCTTCCCGGAGTACAAGGTCGCCGTCGACTCGATGCTGCGCAGCCTCGGTTACGACCCCGGGCTCACCGCACCCCGCCGCAACAGCCCCGCCTGGATCGGCCGCCGTACCGCCCAGGCCGTCCTCGACCACCGGCACGGTGACGGCGCGAACCAGCTCGGCACCCCGCCGTACGCCGACACCACCGGCTACCAGCCGAAGAACCCGCCGCAGACCGCCGGCGCCTACGACCCGTCGACCGTCGTCGCGCCCGAGCACTGGACCCCGCTGATCGTCGGCGGCAAGCTGCAGAAGTACCTCACGCCGCAGTTCGCCGTCATGGAGCCGTTCGCGCTCAGCAGTCCCGACCAGTTCACGGTCCCGGCCCCGCCCGCGTACCCCTCCGTGCGGATGACCGCCGCGATCGAGGAAGTCCTCGACATCAGCGCGAACCTGACGGACGAGCAGAAGTGCACAGCCGAGTTCTGGCTCAACGACGACGTCACGCCGCCCGGCGCCCAGCAGATGTGGGGCCGCTTCGTCTCCGCCCGCGACGGCCACGGCGTCGACGAGGACGCCAAGCTGTTCTTCGGCCTCAACATGGCCGAGTGCGACGCCGCCATCGGTTCCTGGGCGGTCAAGCTGCGGTACGACTTCGCCCGCCCGTCCACCCTCGTCCCGTACGACCGCCGCGGCCGGCGGATCAGCGCCTGGGGCGGACCGGGCCTCGGCACCGTCACCATGGACGGCGTCGACTGGCAGGCGTACGTGGCGGTTCCGCCGTTCCCCGCCACCGTCTCCGGGCACAGCACCTTCTCCGGCGCCGCCGCCGAGTTCCTGCGTCGCTTCACCGGCACCGACGCCTTCGGCGACTCCTTCCGCTTCAAGGCCGGCGCCTCCACCGTCGAGCCCGGCCTCACACCGCGCACCGACGTCGTCCTGACCTGGCCCACCTTCAGCGAGGCCGCCCGGCAGGCCGGCATCTCCCGCGTGTACGGCGGCATGCACTGGAGCTTCGACAACGAGCCCGGCATCGAGATGGGCCACCAGATCGGCAGGGTCGTCCACCGCCAGGCCATGTGCTACTTCAACGGCGCCCACTGAGGAGCGAACCCGTGAGCAACCAGACCCCGACCCAGACGCCGGGACCCGGCACGTCGCCGGGCTCGGCACCGGCCGGCGCGCCGGGTGCGGCGGCCCCGGCAGCCCCGCCGAAGGGCGGCAGCGGAGCACCCCCGTTCCCCGGGACGAAGCCCGCCCTCCTCGGCACCCTCGCCACCGTCGTCTCCCTCGTCGTCCTCGTGGCGCTCGGCGAGGCCACCGGCCAGCTGCTGATGATCGCCCCGCTCGCCGCCACCGCGATGATCATCTGCTCCACCCCGGCGCTGCCGCCCGCACAGCCGCGCGGTGTGGTCCTCGGCCAGCTCGGCTCCGGCGCCCTCGGCCTGCTGGCCGCGGCCTTCTTCGGCCACTCCCTGTGGGTCGCCGCCGTCGCCGCCGGACTCAGCGTCGGACTCATGCTGCTGCTGCGCGCCGTGCACGCCCCGGCCGCCGCCACCGCCGTCCTCGCCGTGCTCCAGGACCCGAAGCCGGTCGGCTTCCTCGTCCTGCTCGCCGTGGGCAGCGTCCTGCTCGTCCTGCTCGGCCTGATCGCCTCCAAGGCCGGCGTGATCGCCAAGTACCCGACCTACTGGAGGTGAACGCGATGACCGCGAAGAACCGTGACGGCCTGCTCGTCAGCGCCGAAGCGATACAGGAACACCTGCGCAACCCCGTCGCCGGGCTCGTCCTCGTCGAGATCACCGACGGCGGCAACGACGGCGGCGGCCGCCCAGGCCGCATCCCCGGCGCCGTACGCCTCGACTGGACCGGCGACCTCCAGGACCCGGTACGGCGCGACCTCGTCGGCCCGGAGGCCTTCGCGGCGCTGCTCGGCCGGCACGGCATCGCCGCGGACGACACCGTCGTCTTCTCCAGCGGCAACAACAACTGGTGGGCGGCCGCGGCCTACTGGCAGTTCCGCCTGTACGGGCACCGGGAACTGCGCCTCCTCGACGGCGGGCGCGCCCGCTGGGAGGCCATCGGCGGACAGCTGACCACCGAGGCCCCGACCAGAGCCCCGAGCCACTACCCCGTGCCGGCGGGCGCCGACGAGACGATCCGGGCCCGGCGCGAGGACATGCTCGACCACATCGGGCGCCGGACCCTCCTGGACGTCCGCTCCCTGGAGGAGTACCTCGGCCACACCAACACCCCGCCCGGCGTCCCCGACGACATCGGCGTGCGCTGCGGACACGCGCTGTCCGCCGAACACATCCCCTGGCACACCGCCGTCGCCGCGGACGGCACCTTCCGCGGAGAGGACGAGCTGCGGGCCGCGTACGGCGGTCTGCGCGCCGACGTCCCGACGGTCGTCTACTGCCGGGTCGGCTGGCGCTCCGCGCACAGCTGGTTCGTCCTGCACGAGCTGCTCGGCATGACGGACGTCCGCAACTACGACGGCGCGTGGCGGGAGTTCGGCTCCCTCATCGGCGCGCCGATCGTCAAGGGCCCGCAGCAGTGGGGGCCCGATCCCATCCCGTCCGTCGTGCCCCAGCGCACCGCCGCATCGGAGGTCACCGCCCGTGCCTGACGTCACCGTCTACCGCGACGTGCTGCGCGACGGCTTCGCCCAGACCGACCTGCCCTGGGTCCCGTGGACCGAACCCGGCCGCGAGGGCGTCGAGTACGTGGTCCTCTGGGGCCCCGGCCACGCCGGCGAGGAGGACTCCGCGAGCCTGCTCCTGCGCTTCCCGCCGGGCGCGCACGGCGACTTCCACGAGCACCTCGGGCACGAGCTGATGCTGGTCCTCGACGGCACGCTCGACCACAGCGACGGGCGCCGCTTCGAGCGCGGCGACCTCGTGATCGAGGAGCCGGGCACCCGCCACCAGATGTCCAGCGCGACCGGCTGCACCGTCCTGGCCGTCCGCGCCCGCCCGGCCTCCCCGCGCACCCCGCGGACCGGGGAGATCACGACGGGCGTGGGCGCGGGCGTGGGCGCTTGAGCCTTGGGCACTGAGGCCCGGGCGCTTGAGCCTTGGGCACTGACGCCCGGGCACTGACCCGGGCGCCTGAGACCCGGGCGTCTGAGATGCGCCTGAGACCGGGCACTCGGGCCCGGGCGAGGGTGCCGTCACCCGTACGACCGGTCCTGCTCGCACCGCCCGTACCGACGGCACCCCCGTACCGACGGCACCACCCGAACCACCACTGCGGCCCGGACGGACAGCGGTGCGGGGATCCCCGTACCCCGCACCGCTGTCGGCGTACCCGCCGTCGTCCTCACGTCCTCCGCCTCCGCCCTCCGCCTCCGCCCTCCGCCTTCCGCGGGACAGGCGTCGTGAGGCTCGGTGTCCGCTCGTCGAAGCCACGGGCCCCAGGCCCGTACCGACCCGTGCACCGCCCGGCCGATCCGCTCCCGGCCGGGCCCCGCCCCTTCCTCCCCATCCGCATCCGCATCCGCACCGTCACTGGAGACACGCCATGCAAAGTCTGCACAGTCCCGAGCCGTCCCGTCGGGTGCTGCTCACCACCGGCTCGTCGGACGCGCACACCTGGAACCTGGTGCACCTTCAGCTGTTCCTGGAGGAGCACGGGCACTCGGTGCTCAACCTGGGGCCGTGCGTGCCCGAGCGGCTGCTCGTGGACACCGCGCGGATGACCAGCCCCGACCTGGTCGTCCTGTCGTCCGTCAACGGACACGGACACCAGGACGGCCTGCGCGCCGCGCGGGCCCTGCGGGACGACGAGGAGACGCGCCGTATCCCGATGGTGATCGGCGGGCTGCTCGGCATCTCGCCGGAGGGGGCGGAGGAGCGCACCGCCGAACTGCTCGCGGCCGGGTACGACGCCGTCTACGCGGACGGTACGGAGCCGACCGCGCTGCTGCGGCACCTCGGCGGGCTCGACGAGCGCGAGCCGAGAGGCGCGTGTACCGGGCGGGCCGCGGCGTGACCCTCTCCGGACAGTCCCCGCACCCGCACCCCGATCTCGGTGCCTTCGTCCAGGAGGCGGCCGCGGCCGGCGAGCTCGTGGTCCAGCCGCGGATGGGCATGGTCTCCCCGGACGAGATGGCCGCCGGCGTCGCCGCCGTCGCCGCGCTCCCCGAGCGGACCGTCGCGACCCTCACCATCGACAGCTACACCCGCGTCGGCGACCACGCCGCCGCCACCGCCGCCCTGCGCACCGGCCGGCCCCTCAACGGCTTCCCGATCGTCAGCCACGGACCCAGGACCGCCGCCCGCACGGCCGCGGCCGCCGGGCGCCGCACGCCGGTCCAGGTCCGGCACGGGTCCGCCGACCCGATGGCCATCTTCCGCACCATGACCGCCGCCGGACTCTCCGCCAGCGAGGGCGGCCCCGTCTCGTACTGCCTGCCCTACGGCCGCACCCCGCTCGCCGAGTCCGTCGCCGCCTGGCGGGACTCGGTGCGGTTCCTCGCCGAGGAGAGCCGCGCGGCGGGCCGCCGCGCCCACCTGGAGTCCTTCGGCGGCTGCCTGCTCGGGCAGCTGTGCCCGCCGTCGATGCTGGTCGCCGTGTCCCTCCTGGAGTGCCTGTTCTTCGTACGGAACGGCGCCACCAGCGTCTCCCTGTCCTACGCCCAGCAGACCCACGCCGCCCAGGACGCGGGCGCGCTCGCCGCGCTGCGGCTGCTCGCCGACGAGCTGCTGCCGCCGGCCGTGGACCGGCACGTCGTGCTCTACACGTACATGGGCGTCTATCCGCGCACCGTGCCCGGCGCCCGCCTGCTGCTGCGCCGCAGCGCCGAACTCGCCGTACGCGGCGGGGCGCAGCGGCTGATCGTGAAGACGGAGACGGAGGCCCACCGCATCCCGACGGTCGCGGAGAACCTGACCGCCCTGTCGGTCGCCGCCG
The DNA here is from genome assembly GCF_042677525.1 of Streptomyces sp. NPDC127114. Classification (NCBI taxonomy): domain Bacteria; kingdom Bacillati; phylum Actinomycetota; class Actinomycetes; order Kitasatosporales; family Streptomycetaceae; genus Streptomyces; species Streptomyces sp. NPDC127114. The sequence continues at coordinate 59,250 of NZ_JBHXTJ010000040.1, read as the reverse complement.
ACGCGGCCCGCGCCGCCCGTGCCAGGCCGCGGCCCGCGGGCGCGCACTCCGGGAGCGACACGGAGGAGATCCTGGCCGAGGCCAGGGCCCTGGTGGACGCGGTCCTCGGGCTCTCGGACGACCTGGGCGCCGCCCTCCTGAAGGCCTTCGACCGCGGCCTGCTCGACGTGCCGTTCTGCCTCCACCCGGACAACCGGGGCGAGGCCCGTTCCGCGGTCGCCCCGGACGGCCGGCTCCAGTGGACCGACCTGGGTGCGCTGCCGCTGCTCACCACCAGCCGGAGGACCTCACCGATGACCTCGCGTCAGCTCGCCGGCATGCTCGGCCGGGTCTCCCGCGAGCACGACCTGGCGGCGGAGACCGCGCCGCCGCCGGAGCCGGCCCCGCCGGCCACCCCGCGCTGCCTCGCCGACCCGGTCGCCGAACCCCTGCGGATCGCGATCGTCGGCATGGGCCCGCGCGGGCTCTCCGTCCTGGAGCGGCTCGCGGCCCGCTGCGCCGAGCGGCCGCCGGCGCGCCGCGTCGAGGTGTTCGCCGTCGATCCGTACGAGGCGGGGGCCGGGCGGATCTGGCGTACGGACCAGTCGCCGTGGTTCCTGATGAACACACCGGCGCAGGAGGTCACCATGTTCTCCGGACCGGCGGACGACGGCCCGCACCGGCCGGGTGCCGGACCGTCGCTCGGCGAGTGGTGGGTGGAGCACGACCCGGCGCGCGCCGAGCCCCAGGGCTACGCGCCCCGCGCGGTCTACGGCCGCTATCTCACCTATGTGATGCGGCGGATCGAGGAGACGCTGCCGCCGTGCCTCACCGTGCACCGGGTCCCCGCGCGGGTGATCTGCGCGGACCGCGGCGCGCCCGGGTCCGGTGAGCCGTACCGGCTGCGCCTTGACCGCGGTGACGTGCTCGCCGTGGACCGGCTGGTGCTCGCCACCGGCCACCCGGTGAACGAGCCCGACCGGGAGCAGCGGGAGTGGCGGCGCTTCGCCCGCGACCACACGACCCCGGCCAGGCCGCTCCGGTACATCGCGGGCGGCTCGGCGAACGAGATGCCGCTCGCGGACATACCGGCCGGCGCGAGCGTCGGCGTCATCGGCATGGGCCTCACCTTCTACGACGTGCTGGCCGAGCTGACGCTCGGCCGCGGCGGCGCCTTCACGCAGGGCGGCGACGGGCTGCTCTACCTGCCGAGCGGGAAGGAGCCGAGGATCCTCACCGGCTCGCGCGCCGGGGTGCCGCTGCTGACCCGGGGCGTCAACCAGAAGCGGCCCGAACACCGCTACCGCCCCGTCCTGTTCACGCCCGGGCGGATGGCCCGGCTGCGCGCCGAGCACGCCCCGCTCGACTTCGAGCGGTCGGTGCTGCCCTGGCTGCTGGCCGAGGTGAACCTGGTGCTGCTCGCCACCCGCATCCGTCGGGCCCACGGCCCGGACGCGGCGAGGGAGTTCGGCGAGCGGGCCGCGGAGGCGCTGGCCCCGGTCCCCGAGTCCGGCCCGGCCTCCGAGCCCGGTCCGGCCGCGGACGCGCTCCGCGCGGGCGACGTGCTCCAGGGGCTCGCCGCCGGATACCGGATCGACCCGCGGCCGCTGACCGGGCTCGACGCCCTGGCCCGGCCGTTCCACGGGCGGCGGTTCGGCTCGCCCGCCGAGTTCCACAAGGTGCTCACCGAATGGCTGCGCGCCGATCTCGGCGACGCGCGCCTCGGGAACGCGGACGGGCCGATGAAGGCGGCGGCGGACGTGCTGAGGGACGTCCGGCAGACCATCCGCGACGTGGTGGACTTCGGCGGCCTCACGCCCGCGTCGCACCGCTGGTTCCTCGCCGAGTTCGGCCCGGTGGCGGCCATGGTGTCGACGGGCCCGCCGCAGCTGCGCTCCGAGCAGTTCCTCGCGCTGCTCGCCGCCGGGGTGCTCGAACCGGTCGGCCCGGGCGTCCGGTTCGGCACCGACCCGGAAGCGGGCCGGTTCACGGTCGAGTCGGCGCAGGTGGAGAACTCCTGGGCGGCGCTGGACGTCCTGGTGGACGCGCGGCTGCCGACGACGGACCTCACCGCGGACCGCGACCCGCTGATCCGCGGACTGCTCTCGGACGGCGTGGTGCGCCCCTTCGTCAACACGGCCGGAAGCACCGGCCGGGCGGGCGAGTTCAGGACCGGCGGCGTCGACTGCACGGCCTCGCCGTTCCACCCGGTCGGCGCGGACGGGACGCCGGACCCGGCGGTCCACGTGATCGGCATCCCGAGCGAGCACACCCGCTGGTTCACCCAGGTGGGCAGCGGCCGGCCGGGCCGCTGGGGCTCGTTCACGCGGGACGCCGACGCCATCGCCGAGGCCCTGGCGGGGGCGGCCGGATGACGGCGCCCGCCAGGCGGCGGCCCGAGGGCCGCGAGGAGTACCGCAGGACCGCCGCGCACGAGGAGTACCGGGCCGCCCGGGACCTGCTGCTGCGGCTGCGCGGCGACCGGGAGGCGGCCACGGCCGCGTTCCGGTGGCCGCGGGCCCGGCACTTCAACTGGGCCCTGGAATGGTTCGACGTGGTCGCCGAGGGCAATCCGCGGACCGCCCTGGAGATCCTGGGCACGCCCGCCGCGGACGGCTCGGTGCCCGTCGTCGACCGGGTCGGGTTCGCCGAACTCGCGGCCCGGTCGGACGAGTTGGCGGTGACGCTCGCGGAGGCCGGCGTGGCGCGGGGCGACCGGGTGCTCGTCCTGCTCGGCACCCGCGCGGAGCTGTGGGAAACCCTGCTCGGCTGCATCAAGCTCGGCGCGGTCGTGGTGCCCGGCTACCAGGACCTCACCCGGGACGAGGCCGCCGACCGGATCGCCCGCGGAGGCATCCGGCACGTCGTCTGCGCGCCCGAACTCGTGCCGATGACAGGCGGACTGCCGGTGCCGGGCATCCGGACGGCGCCCGGCGCCGCGGGCCTGCCCGGCTGGCTCCCGTACCCCGACACCCGCGACCCGGACCGGCGGCGCCCCTTCGTGCCGGACGGGCCGACGGCCGCCGCCGACCCGTCCTTCTGCTACTTCACCTCCGGCACCACCTCGCTGCCGAAGCTGGTCGAGCACTCCCACGCGGGGTACGCCGTCGGCCATCTGTCCAGCCTGTACTGGAGCGGGCTGAGGCCGGGCGACCGGCACCTCAACCTGTCCGCGCCGGGCTGGGCGAAGCACTCCTGGTCGAGCTTCTTCGTGCCGTGGACGGCCGGCGCCACGGTCGTCGCGCCGCCCGACGGCGGACTGCCGCCGGCCGCGCTGCCCGGCGTGCTCGCCGCCCAGCGGATCAGCAGTCTGTGCGCGCCGCCGAGCGCGTGGCGGGCGATGCTGCCGTACGTGACGGAAGGCCGGGGCGCGCCCCGGCTGCGCGAGGCGACGGCGGCGGGCGAGCCGCTCACCGCCGAGGTCACGGACCGCATCGAGGCGGCCTGGGGCGTACGGGTCAGGGACGGCTACGGGCAGACGGAGGCGACGGCCCTGATCGGCCGGGCCCCGGACACGCCCGCACCGCTGTCCCCGCTGGGCCATCCGCTGCCGGGCTACCGGATCGTGCTGCGCGACCCGGAGACCGGACGGCCGGGCGAATCGGGCGAGGTGTGCGTCGACCTGACGGACCGTCCGCCCGGCCTGATGCGCGGCTACGCCGACCGCCCCGACCGCACGGCGGAGGCCTTCGCGGACGGCCTGTACCGGACGGGCGACCGGGGCGAGCGCTGCCCGGACGGCTCGATCCGGCTGCTCGGCCGGATGGACGAGGTCTTCAAGTCGTACGGGCACCGCGTCTCGCCGATGGAGATCGAGGCGGTCCTGCGCACCCACCCGGCGGTCGCCGACGCCGCCGTGATCCCGTGCCCGGACGAACGCGGCGGACTCGCCCCGTACGCCGTCGTGGAGACCCGAGGAGACGTCGAACCGGGCGCCCTGGAAGCCGAGTTGACGGACCTCGCGGCCCGTAGCCTGGCCCCGGTGTTCGTCCCGAAGGGCGTCTCCGTGGTGACCGCCCTGCCCCGCACCCGCTCGGGCAAGGTCCGCCGGGGCGAGCTGCGGCCCCCCATGTGACCGAGGCCCGTCCGGCGGATGAGCGCCGGAGGGGCCTCGGCAGGTCCGCCGGGGCCTTCCGGCGGACCCGGGCAGTCCGGACGCGCCCTCGTCCGCCGGCCCCGAGTCTCAGGCCGGGCCGGCGGCCGGCACCGGCGTGCGTTCGGCGGTGTCGAGGAGCACCGTCGCGACCGCGCGGGCGCGGACCGCCGCCTCGGTCGTGCCCTCGCGGAGGGCGGTGACGATGGCGCCGTCGCCGAGCAGGGCGAGCTGGCGGGCCAGGTTCTCGTGGTCGCGGTAGCCGCCGTCGGTGAGCAGTCCGTCGAGGCGGGCGATCACCTTCTCCTTGTGCTCGGCGGCCACGTGGTGGGCCGGGCTCTCCGGATCGGCCGTCTCGACCATGGTGTTGATGAAGGCGCAGCCGCGGAAGTCCGCCGCGGCGAAGCGCTCGGCGAGTCCGTCGAAGAGGGCGAGGGGCAGTTCCTCGGGTCCGCGTTCGCTCGCCTCGATCCGGCCGTCGAGCCAGGCCCGCCACATGCCGTCGCGGCGCCGCAGCACCTCGACGACGACGTCGTCCTTGCTGGGGAAGTGCCGGTAGAAGGAGGCGCGGCCCACTCCGGACTCGGACAGGATCCGCTCGATGCCGACCGCCCGGATGCCCTCTTCGTAGAAAAGACGCTCCGCGGCGCTGAGGAGCCGTTCTTTCGCGTTCGTGGCCATACCAAACGGTACCACTCGGTTCCGAAGCCGGGAACGGAGTGCCCGCCTCCCGTTGCGTCAGACGGAACCGATCGGTACCGTCAGGATGGTACCGATCAGTTCCGTCTTGCTCCGGCTCAAGGAGAGCTCCATGCCCCGCCTTCCCCAACTGACCGTCGACACCGCCAACGAGGAGCAGCGCGAGCTGCTCGAAGGCACCCTCAAGCAGCTGGGCAAGCTGCCCAACCTGTACGCCGCCCTCGCCAACGGCCCCGCCGCGCTGCGCGGTTACCTCGCCCTGCGCGAGGCCCTCGTCGGCGGCAGCTTCAGCGCCCGGCAGCGCGAGCAGCTCGCGCTCTACATCGCCCAGCGCAACGACTGCACCTACTGCGTCTCCGCGCACACCCTGCGCGGCGGCAAGGTCGGCCTGAGCGAGCAGGAGCTGCTCGCCACCCGTCGGGGCCAGGACGCCGGCGACCCGCACATGGACCAGGTGCTGCGGATCACCGGCGCCGTCATGGAGAGCGGCGGCCGGGTCGACGACGCGGCCCTCGCCGAGGCCCGCGCCGCCGGCGTCACCGACGCCGAACTGGCCGAGATCGTGGGCCACGTCGCGCTCAACGTGCTGTCGAACTTCTTCAATCACGTTGCGCAACCGGAGTTGGACTTTCCGTTGGTCCCGGCGCAGCTCGCCGAGTAGAGTCTTCGCGGCCGACAGGGGTGCCGGGTGCGAAGGAGCGACCGGCACCCCTGTGGTGTAACGACTGGGGCGATCGAACGGGTGGCGTGACCGGCCACCCGAGTGCCAGCGCCGCCGGGGGGCGGCAAGGGGGTTGAACACGTGGACATCGACGCAAGAACCCTGAGAACGTTCCGCGAGGTGACCTTGACCGGGTCCTTCACCCAGGCGGCCCGCCGCCTCGGGTACTCGCAGTCCAGCGTCACGGCGCAGATGCGCGCCCTGGAGCGACAGGTGGGCGAACCCGTCTTCGAACGGCTGCCCAGCGGCGTACGGCTCACCCGCACCGGGACCGTGCTCTGCGACTACGCCCGCCAGATCCTCACGCTGGTCGGCGAGATGGAGGCCGCACTCCGCCGGCCGGCGGCCAACCCGCCGCGGATGACCGTCGGCGTCGTGCCGGCGCTCGCGTACGGCCAGCAGCTCGCCCGGCTCACCCACATCGGGCGCCGGCTGCTCTCCGGTGTCCAGCTCGCCCTGCGGGTGATGGGCACCGGCGAGATCCACGACGCCTTCCGGGCCGGCACCATCGACGGCGCCCTCGTGCTCACCGTCGCCGACGCCGACGACCACCTGGCCGCGCTGCCCGGCGCCCTCGTCGACCCGTTACGCGCCGAACGGCTTGACGACCTCACCGAAGTACGGCTCCAGGAAGTCGAGTTCGCGCCCGTCATCGGCATCGCCGCGCGCAGCAGGGGCCCGGCCGCCGCCGGCCGCCAGGTCGTCATCGCCGATCCCGACTGTCCCTCGCAGCGCTGGCTGCCCGAATTCCTCCGGCTCCGCTCCGACGGGCCGCCCGAGATACACGAACTCGGCTCCATGGCCGGGGTCCGCGCCGCCGCCCAGTCCGGACTCGGCTGCGCCATGCTCCCGATGGCCCTGGCCGCCTCCCCGCGCGAGGCCGGCGGACTCCGCCCGCTGCCGGGCGTGCCCCGGATGCGCTGGAACGCCTCCCTGGTCTCCGCTCGCGGCGACGACCGGCCCGCGCTCGACTGGGAGAACCTGGCCGAGACGCTGCGCCAGGCCACCGCCCTGGCCTGCGCGGTCCCGGCGGGCGAGGAGCCGGAGGGCACCGCCGTGTCCGCGCTCGGCCCCGACCAGGGCCTCGCGAGCTGACGTTCCGCCCACAGGCGTCGCGCCCGCCGGCGCTCCGCCCGCGGCCGTTCCGCCCGTACGGGACGGCTCGCGCCCCACGAACCGGTGCCACGGCACATCCGCGTCTCCCCGGACCCACACCCCCGACCGGGCCCATGAGACCGCGGGTGCGCCGTGGCACCTCTCGTGCCGTCCGTGCCGTACTCCTCGCGTCGTCCCTCAGTGGCGGACGACGCCGGTGCTCTCCCCGCGCAGCACGGTCTCGCCGTCCTGGTTGGTGATCTCCACGTCCAGCTCGAGGCCGGTCCCGGACCGGACCTCGCTCAGCGCGCGGACCGTCACCGCCGCGGTGATCGTGTCGCCCGCCCAGACCGGCCGCACCAGCTCCCAGCTCATCCGGCGCGCGATGAAGTCGAGCCGCCCGCCGATCTCGGTGGCGAGGGACGCGGTGAACAGGCCGTGCGCCATCGCCCTTCCCTGGTCGGGGAGATGGTGCCGGCCGCGGTCCCCGACGAGTTCGGCGAAGGCCGCGATCGCCTCGTCGGTCACCGTGCGCTCGGCGCGCAGCACCTGACCGACCTTCAGGTCAAGCTTCTCTGACACTCTGCTCCTCCAGACGGGCGTGCGACGGACATGAGGGCGCCAGTCTGTCAGCCCCCGGAAACGCCGGACGGCGGCGGGGCGACTGCCCCACCGCCGTCCGGTGTGCGCTCAGGCCGTGCGACGGATCAGGCCGCCGGGGCCGGGAAGGTCGGGTACTCGACGCCGGAGACGTGCTGGACGACCCGGATGACCTGGCAGGAGTAGCCGAACTCGTTGTCGTACCAGAGGTACAGGATCGCGTTGTCGCCGTCGACCTTGGTCGCGCCGGCGTCGACGATCGAGGCGTGGCGCGAACCGACGAAGTCCATCGAGACGGCGTCGGGGGCCGTGGTGAAGTCGATCTGTCGCTTCAGCGGCGAGTGCAGCGAGACGTCGCGGAGGTACTCGAGGACCTCCTCGCGGGTGGTCTCGCGGCCCAGGCGCAGGCTGAGGATCGCGATCGAGACGTCCGGCACGGGGACGCGGATCGAGCTGCCGGTGATCGGCGCCTTCAGCTCGGGCAGCGCCTTGGCCACGGCGGAGGCGGCACCCGTCTCCGTGATGACCATGTTGAGCGGCGCGGAACGACCGCGGCGGTCCGCCTTGTGGTAGTTGTCCAGCAGGTTCTGGTCGTTCGTGAACGAGTGGACGGTCTCCACGTGACCGCGCAGCACGCCGAACTCGTCGTCCATGGCCTTCAGCGGCGGCACGATCGCGTTCGTGGTGCAGGATGCGCAGGACAGGACCTGCTCGTCCGGCTTGATCGTGTCGTGGTTGACGCCGTGCACGATGTTCGGCACGTCACCCTTGCCGGGCGCGGTCAGCACGACCTTGTCGATGCCGGGGCGCAGGTGCTTGGACAGGCCCTCGCGGTCGCGCCACTTGCCGGTGTTGTCGATGAGGATGGCGTTCTCGATGCCGTACGCCGTGTAGTCGACCTCGGACGGGTCGTTGGCGTAGATCACCTTGATCGTGTTGCCGTTGGCGACGATCGTGCCGTTGGCCTCGTCGACGGTGATGGTGCCCTGGAACTGGCCGTGGATGGAGTCGCGGCGCAGCAGCGAGGCGCGCTTGACCAGGTCCTGGTCACCGCCGCCGCGCACGACGATGGCGCGCAGGCGCAGACCGTTGCCGGAGCCGGCCTTCTCGATCAGCAGGCGGGCGACGAGCCGGCCGATGCGGCCGAAGCCGTACAGGACGACGTCGCGGCCGTCACGCCGCTCGATCTTGTTGGCTCCGGTGGCACCCGCGACGGCCTGGGCGGTGAACTCGGCGACCGACAGGCCGCGGTCGTCGGCCTTGTACTCCGCGGCGAGCATGCCGATGTCGATCTGGGACGGGCCCAGGTCGAGCGTGGTCAGGGTCTCCAGGAACGGCAGCGTCTCGGTGACCGAGAGCTCCTCGCCGTCGATCTGGCGCGCGAATCGGTGGGTCTTGAGAATGCTGACCACCGACTTGTTCACCAGGGAGCGGCTGTGAACGAGGACCGTGACGTCCTGCTCTCGGTGCAGCTTCCCGATGATCGGAATCATGGACTCCGCGATCTCCTCGCGGTTCTTCCAGTTTGTGAACGAGTCCTCGTTGACAGTCACAGTGCATCTTTCGAGCTAGGGAGTGCTCATATGCTAACCCGCCCGATCGGATGTGCGGCAGGGGGCCCCTGTGTGGTTCTGGCCACGGGGCTGTGGTGGCGGGTTTCCGGCGGTAACATCACGGCCGCACAGGCCTGACACACCGTCACCTGATGCGGCATCAGTCGCGCTCGGCCGAGACCGGCCGAGGTCGTGACCAGCCGCGTCCCCAGCCCCAGGAGGCCCACCGATGCGCCCCCCTGCCGCTCCGCTGCCCGCCCTGTCCGTCCTGCTCGCCGTGGTCGCCGCCGTCCTCACGGGCCCCGCCGCCCCGGCCGAGGCCCGTACCGCCGCCGCGACGGCGCCCCGCCCGGTGATCCTCGTCCACGGCTACAACGCCGACCCCGGAGTGTGGGGGAGCCTCGACACCCGGCTCAGAGCCGCGGGATACGGCGACGAGCAGATCTTCCGCTGGGGCTACGACACCCACCAGTCGGTCAACGAGGTACTGGCCGGCCGCTTCGCCGCGTACGTCGACGAGGTGCGGCGGCGGACCGGCGCCGACCGGGTCGACGTCGTCGCCCACTCCTTCGGCAGCCTGCCCACCCGCTGGTACGTGAAGTACGGCGGCGGCACCGCCACCGTCGCCCACTGGATCTCCCTGGCCGGCCCCAACCACGGCACGAGCGTCGCCTGGGCCTGTGCGCTGTGGGACCAGGCCTGCCGGGACATGACACCCGGCAGCTGGGTCCAGAAGAAGCTCGCCGAGGGCGACGAGACCCCGGGCGCGGTCGGGTACGCCACGTTCTGGTCGAACTGCGACGAGGTGATCAACCCCGACGACAGCGTGCCGCTGAGCGGCGCGACCAACCGTCCGGCGGGCTGCCTCGACCACAACGCGCTGCTCGGCGACGAGGCGGTGGCGGGCGGGGTGCTGGCCGCGCTGGGCGGCTGAGGGGGGCCGGGGGCGCCAGGCCCGGGCCGGGGGCGCGGGCCTGGCGGTGGTACGGCGTACCGCTCAGAGGCCCACGTCCCTCGCGCGCAGGTCGGTCAGCGTCTCGCGGCGGACGAGGAGACGGCTGGTACCCGCGGAGACCGCGACGACCGGAGGGCGGCCGACCAGGTTGTAGGCGGACGCCATGGACAGGTGGTAGGCGCCGGCCACCGGCAGGGCGAGGAGGTCGCCCGGGTGGACGTCGGCGGGGAGCGGGACGTCGTCGGCGAGCACGTCGCCGGCCTCGCAGTGGCGCCCCACCACCGCCGCCCGCACCGCGGCCGCCGTGGAGCCGCGGCCGATCAGCCGGGGCGCGTAGCGCACCCCGTACAGCGCCGGGCGCGGGTTGTCGCTCATGCCGCCGTCGACGGCCACGAACACCCGTTCCGGCGTGGTCTTCACGGCGAGGACCCGGTACACGGCGACACCGGCCGGTCCGACGATCGCCCGGCCCGGCTCGACGATCAGCCGCGGCACGGGCAGTCCCGCGCCCGCGCAGCTCTCGACCAGCTCCGCGCGTACCTTGCGCGCGAGCGCGGTCAGGTCGAGGAGCGGGTCGCCGGGCCGGTACGCGATGCCGTGGCCGCCGCCCAGGTCGAGCTCGGGTAGCACCACGCCGTGCGCGTCGCGGGTCCTGGCCATGAGACCGACCAGCCTGCGCACCGCGACGAGGTACGGCCTGACGTCCGTGATCTGCGAGCCCAGGTGGCAGTGGAGCCCGGTGAGTTCGAGCCGCGGCTGGTCGAGGATGCGGGCGACCGCGTGCTGCGCGTGCCCGTCGCGCAGCGAGAGCCCGAACTTCTGGTCGTCCGTGCCGGTGCGGATCTTGGCGTGGCCGCCCGCGCCGATGCCGGGCGTGACCCGCAGCAGCACCTTCTGGCGACCGTGCGGGCCGACGGCCGCGGCGATCCGGGCGATCTCCGACGGGCTGTCGATGACGATCCGGCCGACCCCGAGCCGCAGCGCGGTCCGCAGGTCCTCCGGCGACTTGGCGTTCCCGTGCAGCAGGATCCGCTCGGCAGGGAAGCCGGTGGTCACGGCCAGCTCCAGCTCTCCGGCGGAGCACACGTCGAGACCCAGTCCCTCCTCCTCGACCCAGCGGACCAGGGCGCGGCAGAGGAAGGCCTTGGCGGCGTAGTGCACTTCGGCCCCGGGAAACGCGCCGAGGTAGCCGCGGCAACGCTCGCGGACCTCGCCCTCGTCCAGGACGTAGACGGGCGTGCCGTGACTCCCGGCGATCTCGTCGAGGGCGACCCCGCCGACGAGCAGCCGCCCGCGCGGGCGGACGACGGTCGAGGCGGGCCAGACGGACAGCTCACCGCCGGACGAAGCGGGGGTGCATCCGGCGGACCCGGAGGCGGGCCCTGAGGCGGTGAAGCGCGGAAGCGGTGCGACGGTCATGGCGGCGGCTCCCCTCAACGCGCGGACACGGACGCGGGTACGCACGCGACGGGCACCGCGCCCGTCGTGCCCGCGCCCATGGGCACGGCGGCGCCGCTCGCCGCGGCCGTCAGGGTGGGGTCGACGGTCAGTGCCTCGACGCCCAGCGGCCGGACGAGGGCCCGTAACGCGGGCTCGGCCAGCGCGATCCAGGGCTGGTCGGGCCCGAGGACCGCCCGCAGTCCTCCGGGCGTGGTGAAGGCGACGGCGGTACGGCCGCCGGGCGGGGTACGGAAGAGGCGGGCGGCGCAGCCGTGGGCGACCGGCCGGACGGGTACGCAGAGCCGTCCGGCCGGCACCTGTTCGACAGGCTCGGCATCGTCTCCGTACAGCGTGTGGGTCATGGTGGTCCCTCCCCGGGAACGGGGCGCCCCGCGCCCGTCGCGCCGGGGCCGCACTCCCGAAGCTAAGCCCGGTCCGGCCCGGTCCGGGAGCACCCCTGATGCGTCTCTGACGGTCACTTGACGCGATAGCGCGGCAGTTGACGACGGCTGACGCGGCACCTGACCACGGCTGACACGGCGGGCGGGAACGGCCGGGTTCGGACGGTGAGCCGACCGGATTGCGGAATCCCTTCGAAACCGTCCCGCCCGGCCTGGCAGGCTTGCGTCGTGACGTACGTCGTGACCGTGGATACGTGCATACCGGACGACACCTCCGACCTCGACGCGCTCGGCCGCTTCGGCGCCGCCGTCCTGCTCGAGCGCGGCTTCGGCTCCGTGGCCGGCGCCGAGGGCCCGGACGGGGTGGAGGTGGACGTCCTCGACGTGACCGTGGCGCCCCACGCGCGCGGCGCCGAGCTGACGGTGACCGCCCTCGCGCCGTCCCTGGAGGTCGCCGAGGACGCGGTGGGGGCCGTGGCCCAGGAGGTGCTCGACCGGGAGGAACCGCTCGCCGGATGGCTGGTGGTGAGCAGCGAGGTGCGGCTGCACACCGACCGCGCCCGGGAGAGCCTGGCGGCGGCCGACGGGCCGGACGCCCCGCCCAGCGACCCGGCGGCCCGCAGGGCCCGGCACGCCGCCGCCAGGCGCGGCGGCCCGCCGGGCCACGACGGCGCGGGCGGGCAGGGGTACGGGGCCGGGGACGGAGGCGACGAGGACGGCGTGTGGTCGGACGTCGTCGAGGACGCCCCCGACCCGGAGACCGAGATCCGGGCCGCGGCCGTACGGCTCCGCTCCTTCGAACCCGCCGTCTTCGGCGCGAGCCCCGACACCGCCGAACTCGCCGCCGGCGCCCTGGTCCACGCGGCCGAGGTGCTCATCGACGAGCTGTACGACGACGTGCAGGCCCTCGCCGACGAGGACACCGACGTCGCCGGCTGCCAGGGCCACCTCTGGCACCTCGACCGGCTGCCGGTCCAGCACGCGGCGTGCTACGACGAGCCCTTCGCGCGCCGGTTCCTGGTGACCGCCGTCGCCCTCACCACCCGCTTCACCGACGGTGGTTTCCGCCGCCTCGGCTGCCTCGCGGAGGAACTCGTCACGAGGTTCCTCCTGGAACAGGCCCGTGCGGCCCTCGATCTGTACGGCCTCCTGGACGACGACGTGGTGGTGGCGCTGGAGCGCTTCCACGCCCATGTCCGCGCGGAGGCCGGCATCGGTGCGGACCCCGGCCCGGAACCGCCGCTCCTGGGCTTCGGCACCTGGTTCACGCCGTTCGGCGAGGACTGTTACGTCCACCCGTACGCCACCGACTCCGCCGCCTCCGAAGCCTCCGCCGCCTCCGACGAGGGACAGTCGGCGGAGGAGCCGGAGGGCGCCTGAACCGGACGTCGGCGCCCGCGCTGCCTGCCGACGCGCGCCCGAGGCGCCGGTAGGCTCGGGCGGACCGCCGAGAGGGCTCGGCGAGGGCACGGAGGAGGGACAGTGTTCGTCAAGGTGTGCGGGCTCGCCACGACCGCCGACGTCGACGTGGCCGTCGAGGCGGGGGCCGACGCCGTCGGCCTGGTGATCAGCGGGACCAGTGTCCGCGGTCTGACGCGCGACCGGGCCGCGGCGCTCGCCGCCCACGCCCGCGCCCACACGCCCGCCCGGGTCCTCTCGGTCCTCGTCGTCAACGACACGCCCGCCGCCGAGGCCGCGGCGCTCGCCCGCGACCTGGACGTCGACGCCCTGCAGCTGCACGGCCCGTACGGTGAGGCCGACTTCGCGGCGGCGGCTTCCGTCTTCCCCCGGCTGTGGCGCGCCACCTCCCTCAAGGAGCGGCCGGACACCCGTGTCGGCGCCTACGGCGAGGAGGTCCTCCTGCTCGACTCGCCCCGGGCCGGCTCGGGGGCCCGCTGGGACCTCTCCCTCCTGGACACGGCCCGCCCCGAGGGCGCCTGGCTGCTCGCCGGCGGCCTCGCCCCCGAGAACGTCGCCGAGGCGATCGCCGCGGCCCGCCCCTGGGGCGTGGACGTCTCCAGCGGCGTCGAGTCCTCCCCCGGGGTGAAGGACCACGACCGCATCCGCGCGTTCGTCGCTGCGGCGAAGCCCGCGGGCTGAGCCCGCCGGCCGCGGGCTTCGCCCACGCGGCGCCGTCGCTCGCACCCTCCATCCCGTGACCTGACCGTCGTCAGGCGTCTCAGGCGTCTCAGGTCTCGTCAGGCGTCGTCACGTCCGCGTCAGGCCGGCATCAGGCTTTCTCCGGCCGCCGCGGCGCCGTTGTCAGACCCTCCCGCTAGCGTGCGAACCGCCAGGCCAGGCACCGCACTCGTTCCCGGAGGATCGCTCATGGACATCCTGCTCGTCGCCGGACTGTGGCTGGACGGATCGGCGTGGGACGACGTCGTGCCCGAGCTCACCGCGCTCGGCCACCGCCCCGTGCCGCTCACGCTTCCCGGGCAGGGCGACGGCGCCGCCTCCGCCACCCTCGACGACCAGGTGGCGGCGGTCCTCGACGCCGTCGACGCAGCGCCCGGAAAGCCCCTCGTGGTCGGGCACTCCGCCGCCGCGAGCCTCGCCTGGACCGCCGCCGACGCGCGGCCCGGGAAGGTGGCCGGGGTCGCCCTGGTCGGCGGCTTCCCCGCCCCCGACGGGCGGACCTACGCCGACTTCTTCCCGGTCCGCGACGGCGAGGTTCCCTTCCCCGGCTGGGAGGTGTTCGAGGGCCCGGACGCCGCGGACCTGGACGAGGAGGCCCGGAAGCGCCTCGCGGCCGCCGCGGTGCCCGTCCCGGAGGCGGTCACCAGGGGAGTCGTACGGCTCGCCGACGAGCGCCGCTTCGAGGTGCCCGTGACCCTCGTGTGCCCGGAGTTCACGCCGGCGCAGGCCCGCGAGTGGATCGCGGCGGGCGAGAGCCCGGAGCTCGCCAAGGCCGCCCACGTCGACTACGTCGACCTCGACTCGGGCCACTGGCCGATGACCACCCGCCCCCGCGAACTCGCCCGCGTCCTGGCCGCTGCCGCGGACTCCCGTGCCGACGCCCAGGACGTGGGCCGGGGAGACGAGGGCTGAGCGCGCCCACCCGCACGCTCCCGGTCCTGCCCGCCCACCGAGCCGCCGCCTGCCGCTCGGGCCGTGCCGAACAGCCCCGCGTCCCGCCCCACCCTCCTCCACGGTCACCCGTACGGCGCAGCCCCCCGCCCTCGTGCCCCGAGGCGGCCGGGCGTCGCCGGGACCCGTGGGCGGTGCGACGAAGCCGCCCGGCGAGCGGGGCCGAGGGGCCCGCCGCGGCGCGGGGGCGGGGCCTCGTCCGAGGTCCGGGAGGGTTCGCGCGAGTAGACTCCGAGGAGGTACGAGCGCCTGCTCCGGAGGTCGTCTTGACCGGTTCCGCGGAGCCCAAGGGCACGCCCCCACGGGCTCCCGACCATGGCGAGCCCGGCTTCGCGGGTCTGGCCGCGGAGAACCTGCGGCTCCGGTCCGACCGTGCCCGCCGCCATCTGACCGACCTCGCCACCGGCGCCCTCGCCGCCCAGCTGGGCGTCTCCGCCGTCGACGCTGCCGAGCACCTCTCCGCCCTCGCCGCCGCCACCGGACTGTCCGCCGAGGACCTGGCGGCCGACGTCGTCAACGCTCTCGGAGCCCCCGGGAGTCACCGTGGCTCCGGGTCCGCCGGTTCCGATGCCCGAGCCGACGCCCGGACCGGCGATCGGGACGCGGGCGCCGCTGGCGTGACGACGGGCGACGCGACGGGCCCGCTGCGCGGCGAGGCGGCGTTCGTGCTCGGGCGCCGGCTGCGCCGTGCGGCCGCCGCCGCCGAGACGGCTGACGACGTCGGCGAAGCCGCCCGTACCCTCCTGGAAAGCGGTCTCGGGCCGCTCGGCGCGGACAGCCTGTGGCTGTGGCGGCGCACCGACGCCGGCTGTCTGCGGCTCGCCGGGCACGCCGGCGTCGGCGCCTCGGAGGCGGTGGCCTGGTGGTGGATCCCGCCCGCCGTCCCGGAGCCGATCCGCCGCGCCCTCGAAGGCAACGCCCCGGTGTGGCTGACCGACGGCCCCGGTGAGGGGGCCGTGCTGCCCGGGGGCCGGCCGGGCGGCGCCCAGGCCCTGCTGCCGCTGCGCCGGCGCGGCGCGACGACCGGTCTCGCCCTGGTCGGCTGGCCCGGCCCCGTCGACTTCGACCCGGCCCTGCGCCGGGCCGTCGCCGGACTGATGGACGTCGTCGTCACCGTCCTCGACCGGCCCGACACCGAGGTGGCCGACGCCCCCGTGCTCGTCGACCTCCTCGACGCCCTCACCCACCCCGCGGTCCTGCTGCACACCGGCACGACGGCCGAGGTCCTGGTGGTCGAACACGCCAACGAGGCCGCCGCCACCGCCCTCGGCGCCGATCTCCTGACCGACGACCGGACCCTGACCCGGGTCTTCCCCCACGTCCACAGCGCTCTCGACCGCCTCGCCCGTCGCGCCCGCCACACCCGTCACCCCCAGCACGCCGCCCACCTGCCCCTCGGCCAGCCGGCGGGCGCCGTCCCGGACCGGGTGCCGGAGGAACAGGACGCGCTGCTCGACGTCCGTGTCCTGCCGGCCGGAGCGGACCGGTGCGTGGTCCTCTGGCACACCGCGGGCGACCCCGGCCTGGCCGTCGGCCGGGCCGTCGCCCGTCTGCAGAGCGTCGCCACCTTCCAGGACAGCCTGACCGGCGGCGACACGGTGTGGTCCGAGCAGGCGTACGGGATCTTCGGGATGTCCCGCGACGAGCCGCCGCTGCCGTTGCTCGCCTTGCGCGCGCGGGTCCACCAGGAGGACGGCGAGGCGCTGACCGCGCTGCTCAGGACGCTCACGGAGCGCCGTTCCGGCGCCCAGACGGTGCTGAGGGTCGTGCTGCCCGAGGGCTCCGTGCGCCATGTCCGGGTCGCGGCCGAGCCGCTGCTCGACGGGAACGCCGTCACCGGCTTCGTCGGCGTCTACCAGGACGTGTCGGCGACCCGGCGCACCGAGCTCGCCCTCACCGCGACCTTCGACCACCTCAACGCCGTCCGCAGCCAGGCGGAACTGCGCCACCAGCTCGCCCTCCAGCTCCAGCAGGCCATCGTCCCGGAGGCCACCGCCCTGCGCGAGCTGCCCGGCGGCCTCACGGTGGCGGCCCGTTACCGGCCCGCGGCCGAGGAGTACCAGGTGGGCGGCGACTGGTACGACGTCCTGACGCTGCCGACCGGCAAGGTCCTGCTGGCCGTCGGCGACATCGCCGGGCACGGCATCGAATCCGTCACCGGCATGGTCGCCCTCCGCAACGCCCAGCGCGCCCTCGCCTTCACCGGCAGGCCGCCCGCGCAGCTGATGGGCTGGCTCAACGAGGTCACCCTGCGCACCAGCGGCGGTTCCACCGCCACGGCCGTGTGCGCGCTGTACGACCCCGAGGACGGCGGCCTCGTCTGGTCCAGCGCCGGCCACCTGCCGCTGCTGCTCATCCGCCACGGCCGGGCGCGGCTCCTCGAACCGCCGCAGGACATCCTGCTCGGGGCGGTGCCCGCGTACGCGTACGAGGAGCGGCGCACCGAGCTGGAGCCGGGGGACACCCTGCTCTTCTACACCGACGGGCTGGTGGAGCGGCGCCACGAAGGACTGGGGCCCGGGCTCGCCAGGCTCCTCGCGGTCGCCGGGCGGCTGGCCGGCCGGGAGAGCCCGGAGCTGCTGGTGGACGCGCTGCTCGGCACGGCACTCGGCGACACGGACGACGACACGAGCGTCGTCGCGGTACGGCTGCGCCGCCCCGGCGAAGCGGCACCGGACGGCGCGGAACCGGAAGGCACGGGACCGGAGGCCGCCGGACCGCAAGGCGCGGGACCCGCAGCCGTAGGACCCTGAGCCGCACAGGCCGGACCGGAGGGTCAGGCCTCCAGGCGATGGTGGATCTTGACCAGGAGTTCCTTCTCGTCGACGGGCTTCGCCAGGTAGTCGTCGGCGCCCGCCTCCAGGGCGCGGGCCCGGTCACCGGGCATCGCCTTCGCGGTGACGACGACGATCGGCACGTCGGCGCGGTCAGGCAGTCGCCGGATCTCCTCGATGGTCTGGTAACCGTCCATCCCGGCCATCATCACGTCCATCAGGACCAGCCGTATCTCGTCGTGCCCGCCCAGCAGGTCGATGGCGCGTCGGCCCCCGTCGGCGGTCAGCACCCGCAGTCCGTGCGCCTCCAGGACCTGGGTGAGCGCGAAGACGTTGCGGATGTCGTCGTCCACGAGGAGGACGGTGGGCCCCGGCCCCGCGTGCGCCGCGGCGCCGGGTTCCGCGGCCGGGACCGGCTCGGACACCGCCGCCGTCCCGGGACCGGTACCGGCCGCCGTGTGGGACGAGGCCCGCTCCGGGAGGTGGAAGGTGAAGCGGCTGCCGCTGCCCGGTGTGCTCTCGACCTCGATGGTGCCGCCGACGAGCCTGGCCACCTCCCGGCTGATCGACAGGCCGAGCCCGGTTCCGCCGTACTCGCGCGCGCTGGTGCCGTCGCCCTGCTGGAACGCCTCGAAGATGTTCCGCAGCCGGTCGGCGGGAATGCCGATGCCGGTGTCCTTGACCCGGAAGGCCAGCACCGGCCGTTCGTCGCGCAGCGCGGCCGGTATCTCGTCGGGCGGGGTGTGCTCGACGGTCAGCGACACCTGGCCGGCGTCGGTGAACTTCAGCGCGTTGGACAGCAGGTTGCGCAGCACCTGCCGCACCCGTCCCTCGTCGGTCGTCAGGTATGCCGGTACGTCCGGGGCGACGGTGACGGTGAAGTCCAGGCCCTGTTCGTCGGCGACCGGCCCGAAGGTGGCCTCCAGGTACTCCAGGAGCTGGGACAGCGCGAACGGCTCGCGCCGCACCTCCATCTTGCCCGCCTCCACCTTCGACAGGTCGAGGATGTCGTTGATCAGCTGGAGCAGGTCGGAGCCCGCCGAGTGGATGACCTCCGCGTAGTCGACCTGCTTCTCCGTCAGGTTGCCCTCGGGGTTCTGCGCGAGCAGCCGGGCCAGGATGAGCAGGCTGTTCAACGGGGTCCGCAGCTCGTGGCTCATGTTGGCCAGGAACTCGGACTTGTACATGGAGGTACGGGACAACTGCTGGGCGCGGGCCTCCAGTTCCTGCCGGGCCTGCTCGATGACCCGGTTCTTCGACTCGATGTCCTCGTTCCGCTCGGCGAGCAGCTCCGCCTGCTCCTGCAGCTCTTCGTTGGAGCGCTGGAGTTCGCGCTGCCGCGCCTGCAACTCCTGGGTGCGCAGCCGTAGTTCGTTGGCGAGACCGCGGAACTGGGTGAGCAGTTCGTCGGTGCGCAGATTGGCCACGAGAGAGCTGAGGACGGCGCCCGCGCTCACCACGAAACGGTCGAGGAAGTCCCGCTGGAGGGCGCTGAAGGGCTGCAGCGAGGCGAGTTCGACGGCGCCCAGCACCTGGTCCTCCACCACGATGGGCAGGATGATCAGCGCGGCGGGCTCACCGGTGCCGACGGCGGAGCTGATGGTGGCGTAGCCCTCGGGCACCGGCTCGACGAGCAGGGTGCGCCGGTCCCGCGCCGCCTGCCCCACCAGCCCCTCGCCGAACCGGAAGCGGCGCGGCGGACCGCCCGGGGCGACCGGCAGTCCGTACGAGGCGGCGAGCACCAGATCGGGCCCGGCCGTCCCGGCCTCCTGGTGCCGGGCGTCCTGCGGGTCATGAAGACCCTGGCTGTCATGAAGACCCTGCCGCTCGTGAAGACCCTGGCTGTCATGAAGACCCTGCCGGTCGTGAAGGCCCTGGGTGTCGTGAAGGCCCTGCCGGTCCTCGAGGCCCTGGAGGTCCCGGATGTCCTGGCGGTCCCGGAGGTCCTGCCCGTCCGGACGGTCCTCCCGGTCGCGCCGCGTCTCCCGGCCCTCCCGGACCCGGACCTCCTCCGCCTCCTCCGGTTCCACCGTGAGGAAGAAGGCCCCGTACTGGGCCGAGACCAGCGGCGGCACCTCCGTCATGATCAGTTCGGCGATCTCCGGCAGCCCACGGGTGCCCTGGAGCAGCGCCGTGGTCCTGGCCAGGTTGGTCTGCAGCCAGTCCTGCTCCTCGTTGGCCCGGGTGGTGGCCCGTAGCGACTCGACCATCGCGTTGATGTTGTCGCGCAGTTCGCCGACCTCGCCCGGCGCGTCAGCCGTGATCGACCGCGTCAGGTCGCCCTCGGCGACCGCGCTGGTGACCTCGGCGATCGCCCGCACCTGGCGGGTCAGGTTGCCGGCCAGCTCGTTGACGTTCTCCGTGAGCCGCATCCACGTGCCGGAGACGCCCTCGACCTCCGCCTGGCCGCCGAGCTTTCCCTCGGTGCCGACCTCGCGCGCCACGCGGGTCACCTCGGCCGCGAACGACGACAGCTGGTCGACCATCGTGTTGATCGTGGTCTTGAGTTCCAGGATCTCGCCCCGGGCCGAGACGTCGATCCGGCTGGTCAGATCGCCCTGGGCCACCGAGGTGGTCACCTGGGCGATGTTGCGCACCTGGTTGGTCAGGTTGTCGGCCATCGAGTTGACGTTGTCGGTGAGGTCCTTCCAGGTGCCGGAGACCCCGCCCACCCGCGCCTGGCCGCCGAGCTTTCCCTCGGTGCCGACCTCGCGGGCCACCCGGGTCACCTCCTCGGCGAAGGAGGACAGCCGGTCGACCATGATGTTGATGGTCTCCTTCAGCTCCAGGATCTCGCCGCGCGCGTCCACCCGGATCTTCTGCGTGAGGTCGCCGCGCGCCACGGCGGTCGCGACCTGCGCGATGGAGCGCACCTGAGAGGTGAGGTTGTCGGCCATCGTGTTCACGCCGGTGGTCAGCTCCCGCCACACGCCGCTCGCCCGCGGCTCGTGCACCCGCCCGCCCAGCAGCCCCTGCCCGCCCACCTCGCCGGCGACCCGGGTGACCTCGGAGGTGAGCAGGGAGAGCCGGTCGACCATGTCGTTGTAGACGGACGCGATCTCGCCCGGCACACCGCCGGAGCCCTCGGGAAGCCGTACGGACAGATCGCCGTCCCGCACGGCCGTCAGGCCGTCGAGGAGCCGTCGGAGACCGTCGTCGTCGGACCCGCCGTGGTCGCCGTGCGTTCCCTGGCGGTCCTTCGTGCCCTGGGGTACGTGTCTGCGCTGTGCCATGAGGCCTGCTCGGCGGGGTCGGACGCCCCGCTCATCCACTCTAGGACCGCCCGGCGCCGGAAGCCTCCGGAGCCTCCCGGAGAACCTCCACCTCGAACCACACCGTCTTCCCGGCCCGGCCCCGGGGCACCCAGCCCCAGCGCGTGGCCAGCCGTTCCAGCAGGTAGAGGCCGTGGCCCGAGGAACGGTCGGCCCGGTGCGGACCGTGCGGGCGGGGGCGGTCCGGGCAGGTGTCGCTCACCTGCACCCACAGGGCCCGGTCCGTTCCGGCGAGCTGCAGTTCGCTGACGGCGCCGCCGTGCGTGCGGGCGTTGGTGACCACCTCGGAGACCAGCAGCAGCGCGTCCGACGCGGCGGGCCGCTCGGGCGAGCCCGCGGGCCCGAACCAGGCCCGAAGCGCCCCCTGCGTGAGGTCGCGGCATCGCGCCACCACGCCCGCTTCGTGTGATCCTTCCGTCAGGTCGTACCGCAGCGAGCGGTCGACGGCCCGGATCTCCTTCCCGCTGGCCACGAGGGGCGGGTTTCCCGGTACGGGCCCGGCAAACCTGGCAGGGGCGGGCGAGACGCCCGACCTCAGGGGCCGGGCGCCGGGCGTTGACGTCAGTCGCGGCGATCGACCAGCCACGGCGGGCGCGAGGGGCGGCGCACCTCCAGCCACACGACCTTCCCCGGCGCGCCGTTCTCCTTCGACGCCGAGCCCCAGGCGCCGGCCAGCCGGTCGAGCACCATCAGCCCGTGCCCGCCCGGCAGCCCGGGCGAGCGCGGGCCGTGAGGGCGCGGGTGGGCCGGGTTGCCGTCGTACACCTCCACCCGCAGCCGTCCGCCGGAGTGGCGGAGCACGAGTTCCTCGGGTCCGCCCGCGTGCAGGCAGGCGTTGGTGACGACCTCGGACACGAGCAGCAGCACGTCCTCCGCCCGTTCCCGGTCCTCCGGTGCGGCGGCCGGCAGCCAGCCCCAGTCGGTGAGCGCCTCGGCCGTGAAGTCGCGACAGCGGGTCACCGCCCCGGTGGGCCCGGTCAGCAGCAGCCGTCTCACCTGCTGCCCGGCCTGCCGCGTGGCCCCTGGTCCGTCGCGCCGCGCACCCGGCACCTCCTCCTGCCGCCGGTCCCGCGGCTCGTCGCGCCGCTCACCCCGCGGCCCCTCCTGCTGTCCGCCGTGCGGACCAGGGTGCCGCCCGTCGGCGGGCGCTCCGGCGCTCCCGGCACCGGCCGGGCCCTCGTCTCCGCCGTTCCGGGTGCCGCCGCGTGTCATGCTTCCTCCGCGGCCGGTGTGTCCGCGAGCGCGGCCGCGGTGTCCGCGTACACCCGGAACACCGACCGTGCTCCCGTGATCTCGAACATCCGGTCCACCGGTGCCCGCAGCCCGGCCAGGTCGAGCCTGCCGCCGCCCTCGGCCATCCGCAGCCGGGTCCTGAGCAGCACGTTCAGCCCGGTGGAGTCGCAGAACCGCAGTCCCGAGCAGTCGACGACGATCCGCTCGGCCGTCACATGCGTCGCCAGGGCCTCCTTCAGCGGGGCCGCCGTGTCATGGTCGAGCTCACCCGTCACGGCCAGGACGACCGTCCCGGGGCGATGCCCGTCACGGACCCGTACGCCGAGCCGACCGGTGAAGTCCTCCGCCGTCTGCTCCATGCCTCCCATGCGGACGCGGCCTCCTTCCGTCCTGAACCGTGAAACGGTCCGTCCTGCCGGCCGTGGCCGGCTTCCCCATGATCAGTCGTAGCCAGGTACCGCGCGATCGTTGACGATGCGGAACAGCCGGAGCGTCCCCGTCATCGTGAACAACTGACGCAGCTGGCGCGGCACCGGCCCGGCGAGCACGAAGCGACCGCCCGTGAAGTGCGCGGCCAGCAGCTCGTGCAGGAACGAGGAGTCCCCGAATCCGATCTGCGAGACGTCGAGGACGGTCTGCCGGGCGTCGGACCGCCGGGCCTCGGCGAGTGCCTGGCGCAGACAGCCGACCGTCTCGACGTCGAACTCGCCGGCCGCCGAGAGCACGACGGTCCCGGGCGCCGGGGAGGGCCCGCGCACGACCCACGCGGTGCCCGCCGGAGCGCGGTACGTCCACGGCTCCGTGGTGGCGAACTCCGGATCCCTGCCCAGTGGCGGCACGAAATCTACGGGGACCATGGCGGCACCTCCGACGGGCGGCTGCCCCGTTCCCGGCCTCCGCATGCGCGGCCGGAGCCCGGAATCACCCGGTCGGCCCGCGGCCGGAACCGGTGCGGCACCCGCCCGGCACCGGTGCGCCCGCGGTCAGAACCAGTGCAGGCAGTGCGGAGGGCGCCCGGCCCCGAAGAGCGCGTCGGCGAGGGCGGCCGCGCCCGGACGGTGGGCCCGGACGTGTCCGGCCCGGACGAGCGTGCTCGGCGCGGTGCCGCCGAGGTAGACCGAGCCCAGGTCCCGCACGTCCAGGGACAGGTCGGGCTCCCGGTCCGTCGGGACGCACGCGGCCTTCCCGTCCCGCACGGTCAGCAGGTGGCGGCCGTGCTCGCCGAGGAACGGGTCGTGGACGTCGAGGACGAGTTCCCCGTCGCCCGACCAGCCGCGCGTGGTCAGCGCACGGGGGACGTCGAGGATCCGCACCCAGAGCCAGTCGGTGTGGTTGCCGACCTCGCCGGCGCGGAAGTCCGCGAACTGCCAGCGCAGCGGGTGCTCCGGCGGGAAGTGCCGGAACACGACCCGGCCGACCAGGTCGTGGCCGAGGACGAACCTCGCCAGGGCCGTGAAGACGGCGTCGTCGGCGGCGACGGTCTCGTCGACCGTGAGGGTGTCGGGCTCGCCGACCGAGTAGCTGGCGTAGCCGTCGGGGACGCCGTCGGCGTCGCGATGGACGGCGACGTAGCGCGCCGCCGGAGCGACCGGCGGCTGCCCCGCGCCCCTGGCCCACCAGCGCGGCGGCCGGGACAGGGCGCCCGGCTGGGCGCGGCGGTAGTGGTCGTAGACCTCCTCCAGGATCCCGCCGCACTCGGCACGCCGCAGCAGCTCGACCGAGCCGGTGTCCTGGCCGGGCACCGGGCCGCCGGCCGGGCCGTTCGCCCGGGGCTCGGTGAGGCCGGCCTGGTGGCGCGACACCGTGAGCCGCTGGGTGTAGGTCGCCGGTCCGTAGCCGAACCTGCCGTAGATCGGGGCCTCCGAGGCCAGCAGGACGGAAAGGAACTCGCCGCGGGCCCGGAGCTCGGAGAGCTGGTGCCGCATCATCGCGCTCAGCACGCCCCGGCGGCGGTGCGAGGGCAGGACGCCGACGGCGGTCACGCCGGCGGCCGGGGCGAGCACCTCGCCGGGCAGGGTCAGCTCGAACGAGTACGCGCCGGCGGTGCCGACAGGCCGCCCGTCGGGCGTCACCGCCAGCAGACAGCGGTCCATTTCGAGCGCCGCCCACCAGACGCCGCCGCCGTCCTCGGCCGGGGTTTCCGGGAAGCGCCCGAACGCGGCATGGAGGGTGTCGACGAAGACGTCGTGGTCCTGGTCGCTGGTCGTACGGATGTCCATCGCTGCTGCTTCCTCCCCGGGACGGCGGCACCACGGCGGGTGGTGCCCCGCGACAGTGCAGTCCCGACCGGCGGCAGGGTCAAACGATTTAACGTTCCGGCCGTCACCTCAGCGGTGTGCTGAGTTCGACGGCGCGCAGTGCGGCGGAGAGGGAGAGTTCGTCGGCGAAGTCCAGTGCCGTGTCGGTCAGCTTGATGACGTGCTCGTCGCCGTGGGCGAGCGCGCGTTCCATGACCTCCTCCGGCGTGAGGGTGCCCGGTGAGGCCGGGACGGCCGGGGCGGCGGGGGCGTACATCGCGGTCACGGCCGCCGAAGCGGTCCAGGCGGCCCGCAGGCTCGGCACCCACAGGGAGCGGGGGAGCGCGGGCAGCGTGCGCAGCACGGCGTTGGGGGCCGTGGCGGCGTGGACGAGCATGGTCTCCTCGCCGTGGCCGTGGGTGGCGTAGCGGTGGGTGGCCGCCCGGACGAGTTCGGTCAGCCGCTCGTACGCGGCGTCGGGCTCGGTGACCGAGTCCGCCCACACCGGCAGCCGCTCGACCCGCCCGAGCCGGTCGGGGAAGCCGCCTTCCTGCACGGCGATGGCGGGTACGGCGTCGAGGGCGGCGGCCGCGCCGTCGGCGCCCGGCAGCGCGGCGAGTCCGGCGACCGGGCGGTGGCGGGCGGCCCAGTACCCGAGCCCGTGGGCCAGTTCGGTCAGCCGCGGCTCGGTGTGCCCGCCGGCCAGCAGGGTGCGTACGGCGTGCCCGACGCGGATCACCGGGTGGGTCGAGCCGCCGTACATGCCGGGCAGCAGCCGGGGCCACCACTCGGCGAGGACGTCCCGCCAGGGCCGCTCGGCCAGTTCGCGGCCGAAGTGGTCGATCCAGTCGGCGGCCCGGCGCGGGTCGCCCAGCGCGGAGTGCCAGTCCGCGGCGGTGACCGGCGCGACACCGGTCGGGAACTCCTCCAGTTTCGGCGCGTACGCGTCGAGCCAGCGGTGCACGGCCCGCGCCCTGCCGCGCGCGGAGAGCGCCTCGACCGCCATCGGCGCGTGATTGGTGAGCCGTCCGAGCCGCTCGGGGCCGGAGCGGTGCAGCCGTTGCAGGGCCTCGTCGAGGATCCCGGTCGCGTCCGCGCCCGCCGTCCCGGTGCCCGTCGTCGCGGCGCCCGCCGTGCCGGTCCCCGCCGGTCCGGAGCTCGCCGTCCCCTTGCCCGACGCCTCCGTATCTGCCGTGCCTGTGCCCGTGCCCGTCGTCCCTGTGCCTGTCGTCTCCATGGCGGGGACACTAGGCGCCGCGCCGGGGACGGCGTAACGGTCGTGAGGCGTAGGCCGGGACGGGAACGGCCTCCGCCGCCGGCCCTACGCCGGGGCGGCGGCAGCCGTCGCCGCCCCGGCGTAGGCAAACCCGGCCGGGCGGCTCAGGCGCTGGTCAGGACGACGAGCTGTCGGGTCGCCCGGGTCATCGCCACGTAGCGGTCCACCGCGCCTTCGACGCCGGTGCCGAACCGCTCCGGGTCGACCAGCACGACCAGGTCGAACTCCAGCCCCTTCGACAGCGTCGGCGTGAGCGACCGGACCCGGTGCCGGTCGCGGTCCCGGTCGTGGTCGCGCTCCCGGTCCTCCGGCCGGAAGCGGTCGTCTCCGGCGGAGGCGCCGCCGTCCCCGTCGCCGGCACCGATGACACACGCGGTCCCCTCCGCGTGCTCGGCGAGCCACTCGTCCAGGATCCGGTCCAGGTCCGAGACCGGACCGTGGACCACCGGGACGCCGCTGCTGCGCACGGACGTCGGCACGTTCGCGTCGGGCAGCGCGGCGCGGATGGCGGGCTCGGCCTCCGCCATCACCTCCTCCGGCGTGCGGTAGTTGATGCTCAGCGAGGCCTGCTCGATCCGGTCGAAGCCGACCCGCTCGAGCCGTTCCCGCCACGACTCCGTGAAGCCGTGCCGCGCCTGGGCGCGGTCGCCGACCACGGTGAAGGACCGGGACGGGCAGCGGAGCAGCAGCATCTGCCATTCCGCGTCGGTCAGTTCCTGGGCCTCGTCCACCACGATGTGCGCGAACGGACCGGCCAGGACGTCACGTTCGGCGCCGGGCAGGGAGGTCTCGTCGACCAGGCTGACCTTCGCGTCCTCCCCGCGCAGCATCCTCACCAGGCCCTCGCCCTCGTCGCCGTCGGCGCCGGAGTCGGCCGCGGCGGCGATGAGGTTGTCGACCACCGCGGACATCTGCTCGCGCTGCGCGGCGAGCGCCTCCTGGTAACGGCGCCTGCGCAGCGCCGCCTCGGGCTCGCCGAGCCGCTGCCGCGCCGCGTCCAGGAGCGGCAGGTCGGACACCGTCCACGCCCGGGCGTCCGCGCGCTGGAGCAGCCGTACCTCCTCGCGGGACAGCCACGGCGCGCACATGCGCAGGTACGCGGGGACGGACCACAGGTCGCCGACCAGGTCGGCCGGGTCGAGGACCGGCCACGCGCCGTGCAGCGCCTCGGCCAGCTCGCGGTCGGCGCGCAGCGACTTCCGGAACCGGTCCTCGGGGATCTCGGCGCCGTCGAGCTTCTCCAGGAGCAGGTTGCCGACCTCCTCCCAGATCAGCTCGCGGGCCTCGTTGTGCGGGGTTCCTTCGGCGGCCTCGAAGGCCTCGGCCCAGTCGTCGGCGGTCAGCCGTACGTCGGCCCAGGGCGTGCTCACGGTCAGGCCCCGGGCGGGCGGCTCCTCGTAGAACCGTACGGCCAGCTCGATCGAACGCACCATGTCCGCCGAGGACTTGAGGCGCGCGACCTCCGGATCGCTTTCGGGCACCGCCGTGGCGCCCTCGGGCACGAGGTCCCGCACGGTGCAGGTCCGCACGCCCTCCTCGCCGAGGCTGGGCAGGACGTCCGAGACGTAGGCCAGGTACGGCTGGTGCGGGCCGACGAAGAGCACGCCGCCGCGCCGGTGACCGAGGCGGGGGTCGGAGTAGAGCAGGTGGGCGGTGCGGTGCAGGGCAACGACGGTCTTGCCGGTGCCCGGGCCGCCGTCGACGACGAGCGCGCCGCGCGAGCCCGCCCGGATGATGGCGTCCTGGTCGGCCTGGATGGTGGCGAGCACGTCCCGCATCCGCTCCGAGCGGTTGCCGCCCAGGCTCGCGACGAACGCGGACTGGTCGTCGAGGGCCGCGTGCCCTTCGAGCCCGTCGGCGGTGAAGACCTCGTCCCAGTAGTCGTCCACCCGGCCGCCGCTCCACTGGTAGCGGCGGCGGCTGGCCAGGCCCATCGGCCGCGCGTGGGTGGCGGCGAAGAACGGCTCGGCGGCGGGCGAGCGCCAGTCGATCAGCAGCCGCCGGCCGGTGGCGTCGGTGAGGCCGAGCCGGCCGATGTACACGGGCTCGGCGGAGCCGGCGTCCGTGCCCGCGGGAACGATCCGGCCCAGGCACAGGTCGAGACCGAAGCGGTGGAAGGTGCGCAGTCGTGCGGTCAGCCGGTGGATCTCGGCGTCCCGTTCCATGGCCTCGCGGCCCGTGCCGCCGGGCGCCTTGCGCAGCGCGTCGAGGCGTTCGGACAGTTCGGTGACCGTCTGCTCCAGGCTCTGTGCGACGGCCGCGAAGTGCTGCTCGTCGGCGGCGATCAGCGCCGGGTCGGCCTTGGGGGAGAGGCGGTCGGACAGATTGAACGCGGACGTAGTGGTACGCACGTCGTGAAACTCCCATTTCCGCAGGTTCCGGCGTCAAGGCCAGTGATTCTGCGGCACGAGGGGGGCCTTGCCGCAAGGCCCCCCATGCGCTATAAGTTGAGAGTGGCGAGGAGCGGGTACTCCTCGCCTTTCGCGTTTCCGGGCCCGGTGAGGCCGGGCGACGTCGGGTCGGACAAGGCCGGGCGAGGCCGGGCCGAAGGCCGGACGAGCGGCGGCCGAATACGTACGGCGGCTACGCGGGGTCGTCCGCGAGCAGCGCCCAGACCTCCAGGTCCTGGCGGGCGCCGTTGAAGGCGAACACCTCACGCAACGTACCCTCGTGCCGCATTCCGAGTCGCTTGGCGACGGCGATGCTGCGCGTATTGGCCGGGGTCACGCGCCATTCGACGCGGTGCATTCCGCGTACCCGCAACGCCCAGTCCGCGAGATGCCGGGCCGCGCGCGTGACGAGGCCTTTTCCCTGTACGTCGGGCGACAGCCAGACGCCCATTTCGCAAACACCCGTCGGCACGTCGAAGATGCGGAACAGTGCCCCGCCCTCCAGTTCGCCGTCGACCCAGATGCCGAAAATGCGGCCGCCGTCCTGACTCTGCGTATCGGCGTACCGCTGGAGGAATTGCCGTGCCGAGTCGGCGTCCACGATGAAGTGGGCCCACGGAAGCCACGGCGCGAGATGCGGCCGCACCCGGTCGACGTACGTGGCGAATTCTTGTGCCTGCCACGGCTCCAGTGGGCGCAGTTGGGCGGAGTCTGTCAGGTCGTGGCCGAAGAGCGTCACGCAAGCCTCCCTCGGGGTCGGGTCCAGGCGATGCGGCGGGCGGATGACGGCCGTTGGCACCCCTGGTGAACGCGGCCAACGATAGGCGAGCGTCCATCGGCGCGCCCACCGGGCCAGTCCGGGATGTCCGTTTCATCGGTCCGCATGAACATGCGCCGCACAGGCATGCGATCACGCTTTGTTGATCTCCGCTCCCCGCTCGCCACACGATGTGGATGTCTGAAAGCGAACGCGGCCGGCAAATCTCGGCGGCCGTCGACCGAAACGGAGAAAGATGCTTACGAAGCGGTTCGTCAAGTCTGCCGGAATGGTGTTTTCGGCCGTTCTTCTCGCGACCGCTCCGGTCGTCTCGGGTGAACTCCTGGCGGGCGCCGGTTCCGTGGCGGAAACCAACGGACGGATCGCGGCGGACCACGGCTGGGGCCGGAGCGCCGGCGTCGAGCCCGCGTCCTCGGAGGGCCTTGTCGTCCTCGCCGACGGAACCGACGACCACGGCTGGGGCTGAGCGGCCCCCGCTTTACGCACAGTTCATTTCGAATTCAGAGGAGGGGTAGGAAATGGCGGCAGTCAGCGTGCACGAGGTCGTGGCACGGTGGGTCGAGCGACAGCCTGAAGCCTGTGCGGTACGCGATCCGGCGGGGGGCCTGGAGCTCTCGTACCGGGAGCTGTGGCAGCGCGCCGGCTGGCTGGCCGCCGAGCTGGCCCGCCGCGGAGTCGGCCGGGGCGATCTCGTACCCGTCGCCCAGGACCGCTCGGTCGACCTGATCGTCACCTTCCTCGGCATCCTGCGCTGCGGCGCCGCCTACCTCCCCCTGGACGGTCTCGCCCCGACCAGCCGGCTCGCCGACATCGTCGCCGAGTCCGGCTCGGGAGTGATCGTCCGTGCCCCGGGTGCGGCCGGGGCCGCCCCGGGCCGCTGGGCCGGTCTGCCGGACTGGCTGCCCGAGGGCGTCACGCCGCTCGACCTGCCCCGCAGCGACCCCGGTCTGCCGGTGCCCGAGGTGTCCGGGGACCGTGACGACCCGGCGTACGTG
Organism: Streptomyces sp. NPDC127114; assembly: GCF_042677525.1. Classification (NCBI taxonomy): domain Bacteria; kingdom Bacillati; phylum Actinomycetota; class Actinomycetes; order Kitasatosporales; family Streptomycetaceae; genus Streptomyces; species Streptomyces sp. NPDC127114. The sequence goes on along the minus strand of NZ_JBHXTJ010000040.1, from coordinate 29,669 downwards.
AACTTCACCTCGGGATCCACCGGGCGCCCCAAGGGCGTCGTCGTGCCCCACCGGGCCGTGCTGCGGCTCGCCCTCAACGCGCTGTTCTGCACCGTGGAGGCGGGCGACCGGGTGGCGAGCTCCGCCAACCCGGCCTTCGACGCCACCACCTTCGAGCTGTGGAACGCGCTCTGCGGCGGTGCGACCGTCGTGGTCTTCCCGTCCGTCACCGAGCTGGCCATGGACGAGTGGGCGGCGCTGATCCGCGCCGAGCGGATCGACCACATGTTCCTCACCACCTCCCTCTTCCACACCGTGGCGCGCGAGAGCGCCGGTGCCTTCGGCACCGTCGGGACCGTCGTGGTCGGCGGCGAGCAGCTGGAACTGGCCGCGGTGCGCCGCGTCCTCGCGGCGGAGCCGCCCGGCCGGCTGGTCAACGGCTACGGCCCGACCGAGACGACGACCTTCGCGGCGTACTTCGACTGCACGGACGAGAGCCTGGACGGGCTCGACCGGGTGCCCGTCGGCTTCCCGCTCCAGGAGACCTCCCTCCACCTCCTGGACGCCGGACTGAACGAGGTGCCGGAGGGGGAGACGGGTGAGCTGTGCGTGGGCGGCCCGGGCGTCGCCCTCGGCTACCTGGCCCGCCCCGAGCTCACGGCGGAACGTTTCGTCACCCTGCCTGCGACCGGCGAACGGATCTACCGCACCGGAGACACCGGCCGGCTGCTGCCGAACGGCGCCGTCGAGCTCTTCGGACGCACCGACCGGCAGGTCAAGCTGCGCGGCTTCCGGATCGAGCTCGAGGAGATCGAGCGCACCGCGATGGCCTGCGGCCTCGCCGACGCCGCCTTCGTCGAGAAGACCGGCGAGGGCCCCGCCGCCTCGCTCGTCGGCTTCGTCCTGCCCTCGCCCGAGGGCGCGGCGGGCCTCGGCCGCGAGGAGCTGCCCGGCGCCCTCAACCGGCGCCTCGGCGAGACGCTGCCGAGCTACATGCTCCCGTCGCGCTGGCTCGTGCTCGACCGCGTGCCCTTCGGCTCGACCGGCAAGGCCGACCGCAACCAGCTGCTGCGCCTGCTCGACGCGCCCGCCGCGACTCCGGCGCAACCAGCCCCGTCCGGGCCGGGCACGGCCGCCGGGTCCGGCACCGACGCCGCCCACGCCCCGGTGATCGCCGCGCTCCAGGCCGTCTGGCAGGACGTGCTCGGCGCCGAGGCCGTCGACCCCGCGGACAACTTCATCGACCTGGGCGGCAACTCCATCCTCGCCATGCAGGTCGCCGTACGCGTGCAGCAGCGGCTCGACGTCCGCATCGACGCCGGTGCCGTGCTGCTGACCGACAGCCTCGAAGAGCTGGCCGCCCACGTGGCCTCGACCTCCCTGGTGGCCGCCCCGTGACCGGAAACCGCCCCTCGCCGCTCTCCTTCGCGCAGGAACGGCTGTGGTTCGCCGACGCCGCCGCGCCCGGCAACCCCACCTACAACGTCCCGCTGTTCTTCCGCGCCCGGGGACACCTCGACCCCAAGGCCCTCTCCCTCGCCCTGGAGGCGGTCACCGCACGGCACGAGCCGCTGCGCACCGTCTACCGGCTGGCCGACGGCCGCCCCGTGCAGGAGGTCCTCGCCGCCGAGCCGGTGCCCGTCGAGGTCGTCGACCTGACCGGAGCGCCCGACGCGTCCGCCCGCGCCGAGCGGGAGGCCGCGGAGCGCGGCCGCGCGCCCTTCGACCTCACCGCCGGCCCGCTGCTGCGCTGCACGCTGTGGCAGGGCCTGCCCGAGGGCGACGCGGTGCTGCTCACCGTCCACCACATCGCGGTGGACGGCTGGTCGCTGGCCCCGCTCTTCGACGACCTGGCCCGCGCCTACGAGGCGGCGGCCGCCGGCGATCCGGCGGAGCTGCCCGCACTCCCCACCCGTTACGCCGACTTCGCGGCGCTCGAACGCGGCGCGGAGGACGACCCCGCGGCCGTACGGAGCCTGGACGAGCGGGTCGCCGAACTGCTGCGCGTCGCCCCCGGCCTCCGCCTGGCGGGCCGCGCCGACCGGCCGGCCGCCCCGGACGGCAGCCGGCCCGGCGCCCAGCACACCCTCACCGTCCCGCCGCCGGTCCGCGCCGGGATCGCCGGACTCGCCCGCTCGCTGCGCGTCACCCCGTACGTCGTGCTCACCGCCGCCGTCCAGGCCGTGCTGCGGCGCTGGTCGGGCCGGAGCGACTTCCTGCTCGGCACGATGACGGCCAACCGGGACCACCCCGGCCTGGAGGAGGCGGTCGGCTTCTTCGTCAACAACGTGCCGCTGCGCTGCCGGGTCGACACCGCCGGCTCCTTCCGCGACCTGTGCGCGGCCACCCGCAAGGAGGCCTTCCGCTCGCTGTCGTACCAGCGCGTGCCCTTCGACCGGCTGACCGCCGCCGTCGCCGCCGCGCACGGTACGGGCCGCAGGCCGCTGGTCGACGTCGGCTTCGTGTACCAGAACACGCCGGCGCCGCGGGCCGGGCGCACCGGCTGGACCGCGCCCGCCGTCCTGGCCACCGGCACCGCCAAGTTCGACCTGCTGCTGATCCTGGAGGACGGCCCCGAGGGTCTCGCCGTCACGATCGAGTACGACACCGAGCTGTACGCCGCCGCCACCGCGCGGGACCTCGCCGAGGGCCTGGCCGCCCTGCTCGACGCGGCCGTCAGGGACCCGGACACACCGCTGGACGCGCTGCCGGAACTGCCCGGCCAGCCCGCCGCCGAGGACCTGCCGCCCGAGCCCGCCCCGCCCGCCGCGCCCCTGGCCGGCCCGGCCACGGGCGCTCCCGCCGCGCCCGCCACCGGCGCGCCGCTCACCGGCGCCGAGGCGGAGGCCGCGGAGCTCTTCGTCGCCGCCCTCGCCCAGCGCGGCGGGCTCGGCCCCGCCCCGGCGGCGGCCGAACTCGCCCCCGGCTCCGACTTCTTCGCGCTCGGCGGCCACTCGCTGCTCGCGGTCACCATGCTCGCCGAGGCCAAGCGCCGGCACGGACTCGTCGTCTCACCGCGCGTCTTCCTGCCGGACCCGACGGTCGCCGGACTCGCCCGCCTCCTCACCGAGGCGCGGGCCGCCGCCCAGGACGCCGGACCCGCGCCGGAGGCGCCCGAGCGGCCCGCCCCGGTGCCCGCAGGAGACGCCGAGGCCCACCCGGCCTCCCCGGTGCAGCAGCGCTTCTGGTTCCTGGACCGGCTGCCGTCGCTGCGCGCCGCGTATCTGATCCCCACGCTCGTCGAGTACGGCGGGCCCGTGGACCACGACGTGCTGCGCCGGGCAGTGGACCTCGTCCTCTCCCGGCACCCCGCCCTGTCCTCGGTGTTCTGCCTCGACCGGCGCAAGCGCCACGTGTGCTACCGCACCACGGCCACCCCGGCCCCCACCGAGGTCACCGACGCCGCCGACTGGCACCCCGACACCCTGCGCAACCGGTTGTCCCGGCTGTGCTGGGCCCCCATGGACCTCGGGCAGGACGCCCCCGCCCGCGCGGAGATCCTCTCCCTGGGACCCGGGCGGACCGTGCTCGCCCTGGTCGTCCACCACATCGTCTCCGACGGCTGGTCCCGCGACCTGCTGCTCGCCGAGATCGGCACGGCCTACCGCGCCCTGTCCGACGGCACCGCCCCCGAGCTCGGGGAGCCGGTCCACCCGGCGGCGCTCGGCCCCGCGACGCCGGCGACCCCGGCGCAGGAGGCCGAGCGGGCCGCCGCCCTCCTGGAACACCTGGCGGGCGCGCCCAACGACATCGCGCTGCCCCACGACTGGCCGCGGACCGAACTCCAGTCCACCGAGGCGACCCTGCTCACCGAGCGGCTGCCCGCCGAGACCGCCGCCCGGCTGCGCGCCGTCGCCGCCGACGTCGTCGGCTGCACCCTCTTCATGACCACCGCGGCGCTGCTCGCCGTGGCCCTGGCCCGGCGCGGCACCCAGCGTGACTTCCTCTTCGCCTTCCCGTGGGCCGGGCGCGAGGAGCCGGCCGCGGCCGGTGCGGTCGGGATGTTCGTGAACACCCTGATCCTCCGCCTCGACCTGCGCGGGGAACCGACCTGGCGCGAACTGCTCGGCCGGGTCAGGGAGAGCTGTTCCGTCTCCTACCGCCACGCCGACGTCGCGCTCGACGTCCTCGCCAACGAGCTGCACAGCGACCGCGACCTCAGCCGTCCCGCCCTCACGCCGGTGTTCCTCAGCGCCCAGAGCGGCGCCACCGGCCCCGCCGTCCTGACCGACGACACCACCGCCCGCTTCCTCCCGCTGGAACCGCTGCACATCAAGTACGAGCTCGAACTCGTCGCCACCGAGGCAGCGGACGACCGTCTGGACCTGTGCCTGGCGTACGCCGTCAACCTCTTCACCCGGGACACGGCCCAGGCCCTGCTCACCGACGTGGTCGCCGCCGCCGAAGACCTCGCGGCCGACCCCGACTCCCACCCCATCACCAGGAGCACTTCGTGAACAACACCGTGGCCACGACCCCGCTCACCGAGACCGAGCTGCTCGCCCGGGTCCGGCAGGCCTGGGCCGACACCCTCGACCTGGACGGCGTCGACCAGGTGCCCGACGACGTCAACTTCCTGGAGGCGGGCGGCAGTTCGCTGCTCCTGATCATGCTGTGGGAGGAGCTGGACCCGCTGACGGAGCGCACCCTCAAGGTCTCCGACCTGTTCCAGCACAGCACCGTCAAGGCCCAGGTCGCCCTGCTCGGCGACACCTCGGGCGCCGAGGAGGAGCTGACCGAGCTCGGCGCCCGCAACCGCGGCGGCCTGATCGGCCGCGCCCGCCGCGACCAGATCTCCGAGTGAGCGAGGGAACCCCGACCATGACCAACAGCACCGACATCGCCGTCATCGGCATCGGCCTGCGCTATCCCGACGCCACCACTCCCGACGAGTTCTGGCGCAACATCGACCGCGGCGTCGTCTCCATGCGCGAGATGTCGCCCGAGCAGCTCAAGGCCGCCGGCGTCACCGACGAGATGCTGGCCGACCCGGCCTTCGTCCGCGTCGCCACCTCGCTGCCCGGCGTCGAGGACTTCGCCTCCGAGTTCTTCGGCTACCCGCCGCGCGAGGCCGAGACCATCGACCCGCAGCAGCGGATCTTCCTGGAGGCCTGCTGGGAGGCCCTGGAGAACGCCGGACACCCCGTCCGCAAGGACGGTCCCGTCGTCGGCGTCTTCGCCGGCAGCGCCGCGGGCAACTACTCCGCCGCCCTGCTCGCCGCGAAGGCCCGCGAGCAGGGACTGCGCGCCGCCGTCGACGACCTGGAGCTCACCGTCGGCGGACAGGCCGACTTCATGACCTCCCGCGCCGCGTACAAGCTGGGCCTGCGCGGCCCCGCCGTCAGCGTGCAGACCGGCTGCTCCTCCTCGCTGTACGGCGTCCACTACGCCACCCTCAGCCTGCTGTCCGGCGAGTGCGACATCGCCCTGGCCGGCGGCGCCACGGTCCTCGAACCGTTCCGCGGCTACCGCCACCAGCCCGGCGGCGTGCTCTCCGAGGACGGCTACTGCCGCTCCTTCGACGCGAGCTCGACCGGCACCACGTACAGCTCGGGCGTCGGCGTCGTCGCCCTGCGCCGTCTCGACGACGCCCTCGCCGACGGCGACAACGTGCTCGCCGTGATCCGCGGCAGCGCCGTCGGCAACGACGGCGGCGACCGGCTCGGCTTCATCGCGCCCAGCCCGCGCGGCGTCGCCGACGTCGTGGCCGCCGCCCTCGGCACCGCCGGCGTCAGCGCCGACAAGCTGCGCTACGTCGAGGCGCACGGCACCGCCACCCCGGTCGGCGACAACATCGAACTCATCGCGCTCAACCGTGCGTTCCGCGCCACCACCGACAAGACCGCCTACTGCGGGCTCGGTTCGGTCATGTCCAACATCGGGCACACCGGACCCGCCGCCGGCATCGCCGGCTTCATCAAGGCCGTGCACGTCGCCCGTACCGGCAAGATCCCGCCGCACCCGACCTTCGAGCGGCCGCGCGACCCGGGCATCCTCGACGAGAGCCCGTTCTTCGTCACCACCACCGGCGAGGACTGCACCGACGCCGACCGGCACGTCCTGGTGAACTCCATGGGCGTCGGCGGCACCAACGCCGCCGTCGTGCTCGCCGCCCCGCCGGAGCCGGTACGCCCCGCCGCGCCGAGCCGCGCCACCGTACGCCTCGTGCTCTCCGCCCGTACCCGCGCCGAGCTCGACCAGGCCTGCCGCCGGCTCGCCGACGCGCTCGACGAGGGCGGCCTCGACGCCGAGGACGTCGCCCACACCCTGCGCGTGGGCCGCGCCGCCTTCGACGAGCGGCGCGTCGTGACCGCGCCCCGCGAGCGCCTCGCCGCCGCCCTGCGGATGCCGCGTCCGCCGGCCGTGCGCACCGAGCGCGCCGCTGGCCGCCGCCCCGTGCTCGTCCTGCCCGCCGCGGACGCCCCGCAGCCGCCGGCCGCGCTGCTCGCCGCCCTGCGCGCCGCGCTGCCCGAGCTCGGCGAGCCGCTGACGGGCACTCAGGACAACCTGCCCGAGGGCCGTTTCCCGCTGTACGTCGGCCACGGCGAGCCCGCCAGGGACCGCCACTTCGTCGCCCTGCCGGACCCCGCCGCGCCGCTCGACGAGGACACCCTCGCCGACCTCCTCGACGACGCGGTGACCACCGCCTGGCTGCACGGCGCCGAGGCGAACTGGTCCGCGCTCGCCGGCCGCAGCGGCCGCCGGCTCGCGCTGCCGACGTACCCCTTCACCCGCAAGCGCCACTGGGCCCTCGACCGGCTCACCTACGACGGCCCGGTCGCCGCCGCGCCCGCCGCCCCCGGCACCGGCGAGACGTCCACCGCTGCCGAGGGCAGCGTCGAGGCCGGTCTGGTCCAGCTGTGGAAGGACCTGTTCGGGCACGAGACCATCGGCCTGGACGACGAGTTCGCCGCCCTCGGCGGCACCTCCCTGCTCTCGGTCCAGCTGGTCCTGGAGATCCAGCAGCGCTTCGGCGTCCTGGTCAACATCCACCGGGCCGGCGGCAGCCAGGCCACCGTCCGCCGCCTCACCACCATCGTCGAGGGCCTCCTCAACGGCGCCGGTCTCGGCGACGAGGAGGTCGACCCGGCCGCCGACGGCGACGGCGCGCTCGTCGACGCGGACCTCCAGATCGCCCTGGAGCCGCTCGCCAGGAAGACCGCGCCCGGCAAGGACGTGCTGCTCACCGGCGCCACCGGCTACCTCGGCGCCTTCCTCCTCGACGAGCTCGTCCGCGCGTCGAAGGGCCGCGTCTACTGCGTCGTCCGCGCCGCCGACGAGGCCGAGGGCATGGCCAGGCTCAAGGCCACCGCCGCCAAGTTCGGCCTGGCCGAGCCCGACCCGGAGCGGGTCCACGCCGTCCCCGGCGACCTGCGCGACATCGCCGAGGTCTGCGCGACCTACCGCGACGGCGAACTCGCCACCCGCGTCGGCCACGTCCTGCACTGCGCCGCCAAGGTCGTCTTCACCGAGCCGTACCGCATGCTGCGCGACGACAACGTCCTGCCGCTGGTCGCCCTGCTCAACTGGATGCGCCCGCTCGGCATCCGCGACGTCAGCTTCATCTCCACCGTCGCCGCCACCGCGCCCGCCGGTGCGGACGGGATGCTGATGGAGACCCGCGAGCAGCCGCTCGACCCGCAGCTCGGCGGCTACGGCGTCAGCAAGTGGGTCGGCGAGCGCATCCTGGAGCGCGCCGACCAGGACGGCATGCGGGTACGCGTGTTCCGCCCCGGCCTGATCATGGCCTCCAGCAAGACCGGCGCCTGCAACGACAAGGACCTCATCTGGTTCCTGCTCGCCAGCGGCCTGGTCGTCGGCGCCCGCCCGGTCGACGACCGCGGCATGCCGGTCTCCCCGGTCGACGTGCTGGCCCGCGCGGTCGCCGAACTGGCCCTGTCCTCCAAGTCGGTGGGCCGCGCCTACCACCTGGTCGACGAGATCTCGCCGAGCCTGGAGGACCTGTTCGAGGCCCTGGAGGAGGCCGGCCTGCCCACCCGCACCGTGCCCCTCACCGAGTGGCAGCGGCTCGTCGCCGAGCGCGCCACGGAGACCGGCAGCAAGGTGCTCTCCGCGACCGCCCTCTACGAGATGGAGGGCCACGAGCTCGACGAGGCCGGCGTACAGGCCCGCGCCTGGCAGCCGTGGCTGCGCAAGGCCGGACTCTCGCCGCTCGTCACCGGCGAGCAGCTGCGCAGCGGCCTGGCCTTCCTGGCCCACCGTACGGACGACATCGGCTCGCTGCTCCCGGCCCTGGCGGCCGAGGGCGCGCGCGGCGACAACGAGGGGGAGAAGTGAGCGACAACCCGACGGGCACCGTCCCCGGGTCCACGACGGCCGGCACCACGGGTGCCGCCACGGGCGGACACCGCCTGGCGATCATCGGCGCCGGCGTCATGGGCACCGGCATCACCACCCTGGCCCTGGGCCGCGGCATCGACGTGATCCTCGTGGACGTCTCCGAGGACATCCTCGCCAAGGCCCGCACCGCCGCCACCGGCCAGCTGCGCCTGGCCCGCATGATGGGCAAGCTGCCGCGCGAGGGCGCCACGGGCGAGCTCGTCACCACCACCCGCATCGAGGACATCGCCGAGGCGACCGCCGTCGTCGAGGCCGTGACCGAACTCGCCCCGCTCAAGGCGAAGGTGCTCGCGGAGGCCTCGGCGGTGGTCGCTCCCGGCACCCTGCTGATCTCCAACACCTCGGCCGTGCCGATCGACGAGCAGGCCGACTCGGTGGCCCGGCCCGAGGACCTGGTCGGCATCCACTTCATGAACCCGCCCTATCTGATCCACACCTCGGAGCTGATCCGCGGGCCGCGCAGCGGCGAGGCCGCCGTCGAGGCCGCCCGCGGCCTCCTGGAGGCCCTGGGCCAGCACGGAGTCGTCGTCGGCGACGGACCCGGCTTCGTGATCAACCGGATCCTTCAGCGCATGATCAACGAGGCCGCCCGGATCGTCGCCGACGGCGTGGCCGACCCGGCGTCCGTCGACGCCGCCTTCGAGGGCTGCCTCGGCCACACCACGGGACCGCTCGCCACCGCCGACCTCATCGGCCTCGACAACGTGGTCGACTCCCTGCGCGTGCTGCACGAGCGCACCGGAGACGCGGGCTACGAGCCCTGCGCCCTGCTCCTGGAAAAGGTCGCCGCCGGCGACTTCGGCCGCAAGACCGGCCGCGGATTCTTCACCTACGGAGGAAGCACGTCATGAGCACCCCCACCACCCAGCAGGACACCGCCGCCATCCGCGAGACGCTGACCGCGTTCCTGGAGCAGCGGACGAAGACCGAGGTGGCCGGCGACGTCGACCTCTTCTCCACCGGTCTCGTCACCTCCCTGTTCGCGATGGAGCTGCTCGTGCACGTCGAGCAGTCCTTCGGGGTCCAGGTCGGCGGCTCCGACCTCACGCTCGACAACTTCCGCAGCGTGGACGCGATGACCGCCCTGGTACTGCGCCTGCGGGGCGGCGGCGATGAGTGAGCCGACGGCCGTGCTCTCCGCCCGCGCCGAGGCGGAGCAGCTGGCCGGCGAGCTGATCGGCGACCGGGCCGACGCCTGGGACCGCGCGGGCGAGCTGCCGCTCGGGCTGCTGCGTGAACTCGGCGGCAAGGGCGTGCTGTGCGCCCAGGTCCCCGCCGCGTACGGCGGGCTCGGCCTGAGCAGCGCCGACAACGGCGAACTCACCGCGCACGTCGGCGCCCTGTGCTCCTCCGTCCGCAGCGTGATGACCTCCCAGGGCATGGCCGCCTGGACGATCGAGCGCCTCGGCACCGACGAGCAGAAGGCCGTCCACCTGGGCGAGCTCACCTCCGGCCGGCTCGCCGGGGTCGCGTTCAGCGAGCCCGGCGCCGGCAGCGACCTCGGCGCGATGACCACCACCATCCGCACCGAGGGCGACACGGTCGTCATCGACGGCCGGAAGTCCTGGATCACCGTGGCCGCCTACGCCGACCTCCTCGTCGTCTTCGGCCGCCACGGCGCCGGGGCGGGCGCGGTGGTCGTCCCCACCGACGCGCCCGGCGTGACCGTGGAGCGCGTCGCCGACCCCATGGGCTGCCGGGCCGCCGGGCACGCCGACGTCACCTTCGACGGGGTACGGCTGCCCGCGGACCGCCTCCTCGGCGGCGCCGGCCTCCCCGTCGACTGGCTGGTGACCTCCGCCCTCACCTTCGGCCGGGTCTCGGTGGCCTGGGGCTGCGTCGGCATCCTGCGGGCCTGCCTGCGGGCCGCCGCCTCCCACGCCGCCACCCGGCAGCAGTTCGGCGCGCCGCTCGCCGACCACCAGCTGGTCGCCCGGCACCTGGCCGAACTGCACGTCGCCCAGGAGGCCTCGGCCCGCTGCTGCGAGCAGGCCAGCCGCTGCTGGGACGAGAACAGCCCCGAGCTCGTCACCTCCGCCGTCACCGCCAAGCACCTCGCCGCGGGGCACGCCGCCCGCGGCGCGGCGGCCGCCGTCCAGGTCCTGGCCTCGGCCGGCGCCCAGGACGGCGGCCCGGTGGCCCGCGCCTACCGGGACGCCAAGCTGATGGAGATCATCGAGGGCAGCAACGAGATCAGCCAGCTGCTGCTCGGCAAGCACGCCCTGGCGGTGTGGTCATGAACCACGACACCACCATCGGCATCGGCGCCGTCCACACCGTCCTGCCCACCGTCCGCACGCCGCTCGGCGAACTCCCCGAGTTCGCCGGACTCACCCCGGAGGAGGCCGAGTTCGCCCGCGGCAGCGGCATCGAGACGGTCGGCGTCCTGGAGGACACCACCGCCGGCGACCTGGCCGCCCGGGCCGTACGCGGACTCCTCGACGGGCTCGACGAGAACACGCCCGGCGGGCCCGGCCGCCCCGACACGCTCATGCTGGTCGGGCCGCGCGCCCCCGACGTGCTGCTCGGCTCGGACGCCTGCCGCGTCCAGGCCGAGGCCAAGCTCGACGGCACCTTCGCCTTCACCCTCGACGGGCTCGGCTGCACCGGCTCCAGCGCCGCCTGGGCGCTCGGCCGCGACCTGCTGCTCGCCGACCCGTCGCGGCAGAGCGTGCTCATCGCCCACGGCAGCCGGCCCACCGGCCTCGACCGGGTCCGGTACCCGGTCACCGTGATCGGCGACGGCGCCTACGCGATGACCCTGGTCCGCGGCGGCCGGCCGGTCCTGCGGGCGCACCGCCAGGAGACCGACGGCACCTTCCACGACCTGTTCCGGGTCGACTACAAGCAGGTGCCGTACTACGAGTGGCGCGAGGAGTGCGCCTCGCCCGACCGGTACCGCTTCGAGCTGGCCATGAACAGCCGGATGCGGCTCGCCCGGATGGTCGACGAGGTGCTCGCGGACGCGGGCGTCGACAAGAGCGCCGTCACCACGACGCTCATGCAGAACGTCACCGCGAGCGCGTACCAGTTCTACGAGACCCTGCTCGGCCTCGCCATCCACCCCGTGTGCGGCGAGCACCTGGCCGCCTACGGCCACCTGGGCGCCATGGACGTGGTGCTCAACCTCGACGCGCTCCTCGCGAGCGGCGAACTGGCCCCGGGCGACCTCGTGCTCGTCCTCAACAACAGCCCGGTCGCGGCCTGGGCCGTGACCCTGTGGGAGGTGTGATCATGACGGAGACCGTGCAGGACGTCACGACCGTCAAGTGCCTGGTGTGGGACCTCGACAACACCCTGTGGCAGGGCACCCTGCTGGAGGACGGCGAGGTCGTGCTCTCCGACGAGGTGCGCGAGGTGATCCGCACCCTCGACGAGCGCGGCATCCTCCAGGCCGTGGCCAGCAAGAACGACCACGACCACGCCTGGGAGCGCCTGGAGCGGCTGGGCGTCGCCGAGTACTTCGTGCACCCGCACATCGGCTGGGGCGCCAAGTCCGCCTCCGTGCGGAACATCGCCGAGCAGCTGAACTTCGCGCTCAAGACGATCGCCTTCGTCGACGACCAGCCCGCCGAGCGCGCCGAGGTCGCCCACCACCTCCCCGAGGTGCGCTGCTACCGCGCCGAGGAGGTCCTGGAGCTCACCGGGCGCCCCGAGTTCAGCCCCGTCACCACCGCCGACTCGCGCCGCCGCCGCGAGATGTACCAGGCGGGCTTCCGCCGCGAGGCGGCCCGCCAGGAGTTCCCCGGCGCCGACGAGGAGTTCCTGCGCACCCTGGACCTCGTCATGACCATCCGGCGGGCCGCCGACGAGGACCTGGCCCGGGTCGAGGAACTCACCCTCCGCACCAGCCAGATGAACGCCACCGGCGTCCACTACGGCGACGCCGAGCTGCGCGCCCTGCTCGCCGACCCGGCCCACGAGGTCCTGGTCATCGCGCTGCGCGACCGCTTCGGCGACCACGGCGCCGTCGGCATCGTGCTCCTCGAACGCCTCCCCGGTGTCTGGCACCTGAAGCTGCTCGCCACCTCCTGCCGGGTCGTGTCCTTCGGCGCCGGCGCCGTCATCCTGCGCTGGCTGACCGACCGGGCCGCCGCCGCGGGCGTCCACCTCGCTGCCGACTTCCGGCGCACCGAGCGCAACCGGATGATGGAGGTCGCCTACCGCTTCGCCGGCTTCACCGGCGACGCCTGCCCCTGCGCCGCGGCGGTCACCGGCCCGGACCGGGACGGCATCGAGCTGCTCCACATCGAGCCCGTACGGCAGGAGCCGCCGACCACGATGCGGCTCGACGCGCCCGACCTGACCGTGCCCGCCGGCGAGGTGTCGCATGGCTGACCCGCAGGTCCCCGGCACCCTGTACGAGTGGTTCGACCGGACCGCCGAACGGCACCCGGACGAGCCCGCCCTCGCGGCCGGCGGCGCCGTCCTGAGCTACCGCGAGCTGCGCCGCGCCGCCGAGCACGTCGCCGCCCGCATCCTGGCGGCGCACGGCTCCGCGCCCCGCCGGATCTCCGTCATGGCGACCCGCTCCGTCGCGGTCCTCGCCGCCTACCTGGCGGGCCAGCGGCTCGGCGCGACCGTCACCCCGGTCAACCCGGCCTTCCCCGTGCAGCGCAACCGGATGATCGTCGAGCTCGCGGGCGCCGAGGTGCTGGTCGTCGACGCCGCCGACGCCGGCCAGCTCGACGGCGAGCTCGCCGGATGCGTGCCCACCGAACTGCGTCTGGACACCGAGGAGGTCGCCGCCGCCGGACGCGCGGCGACCGCCCCGGCGGCGGAACTCCCGCCGTACACCACGAGCCCGGACGACGTGGCGTACGTCCTGTTCACCTCGGGCTCGACCGGCCGCCCCAAGGGCGTCCCGATCCGGCACCGCAACCTCGGCCCGTACCTGGCGCACAACATCGCGCGCTACGGCATCGGCCCCGGCTGCCGCACCTCGCACACCTTCGACCTGACCTTCGACCCGTCGGTCTTCGACCTCTTCGTCACCTGGGGCGGCGGCGCCACCCTCGTGGTGCCCGGCCGGGCCGAACTCCTGTCGCCCGTCGACTACCTCGTCGACAACGGCATCACCCACTGGTTCTCGGTGCCGTCCGTGGTGTCCGTCAGCGCCCAGCTCGGCAACCTGCCCGCCGGCCTGGCCACCGGCCTGCGCATGAGCGTGTTCATCGGCGAGCAGCTGTCCTACGACCAGGCCCGCGCCTGGCACGCCGTCGCCCCGCAGGCCGCCATCGAGAACGTCTACGGCCCCACCGAACTCACGGTCGCCTGCACCGAGTTCGCCCTCCCGGCGGACCCGGCCGACTGGCCCGCCACCTCCAACGACACCGTCCCGATCGGGCCCGTGTACGACTTCCTCGACCACCTGGTGCTCGACGAGGACGGCAGGCCCGCCCAGGAGGGCGAGCTGGTCGTCCGCGGCTCCCAGCGCTTCGACGGCTACCTCGACCCCGCCGACAACCGCGGCCGCTTCCTCTCCTACGACGGCGGCGTCGTCCCGTACGACGGGGAGGGCCCGCTCACTCCGGAGCACTACTACCGGACCGGCGACCGGGTGCGCTGGGAGGACGGCCGGCTCGTGCACCTCGGCCGGCTCGACAACCAGGTGAAGGTCCGCGGCTACCGCATCGAACTCGGCGAGATCGAGGCCGCCATGCGCCGCCACCCGGACATCGACCAGGCCGTCGTCATCGCCCTCAGGAACGGCGACGACATCGAACTCGTCGGCTGCCACACCGGCACCGCCGTCGAGCCACAGCCCCTCGGCCGCTGGCTGCGCAAGCGCGTCCCGGTCCACATGGTGCCCCGGCGATTCCGGCACCTGGACACCCTGCCGCTCAACCCCAACGGCAAGATCGACCGGCCGCGCATCACCAGCGAGCTCCAGTCCCACGACCTCGCCGCGGCCGGACCGGCCGGCGGCCACGGAGGCCACCATGGCGATCCTCGATGACATCATCCCGCCGCCCGGCATCGTCCGGACGCTGTGCCTGAGCAACTTCGCCAAGACCGCGGGGCACGGCGTCCTCATGGCCGTCAGCGTGCTGTTCTTCACCCGCACCGTCGGCATCCCCGCCGAACAGGTCGGCCTCGCCCTGAGCATCGGCGCGGCCATGGCCATGGCCGCCAGCATCCCGGCCGGCCGGCTCGCCGACGTCGTGGGCCCCCGCAACACCACCGTCGGGTTCCTGCTGCTGCTCGGCGTGTTCGTCGGCGCCTACGCCTTCGTCGAGAGCTTCGCCGCCCTCGTCGTGGTCACCAGCCTCGCCCTGATGGCCGAGTCCTCCACCGACGCCGCGCGCGGCGCCCTGATCGCCGGACTCATCCCGCAGGAGGACCGGGTCCGCGCCTGGTCCTACATGCGGGCGGTCAGCAACCTCGGCGTGACCCTCGGCGCCGCCGCCGGTGCCGTCGCCCTCTGGTTCGACAGCCGGCCCGCGTATGTCGGACTGCTCATCGCGGGCGGCGCGATGTTCCTGATCGCCGGCGCCGCCTACCTGACGGTCCCGTCGGTCCAACCCGCGCCCAAGGAGAGCAGCGGCCCCAAGTGGGTGGTCCTGCGCGACCTCCCGTACGCCGCCGTCGCCCTGCTCAACTCCGTCCTGGTGATGAACGTCGCCATCCTGACCGTGGCGCTGCCCATCTGGATCACGGGTCACACCGACGCCCCGAAGTGGCTCTACTCCGTGATCCTCATCCTGAACACGATCATGGTCGTGCTCTTCCAGGTCCGGGCCGGCAAGGGCAGCGAGGACGTCCGCGGCGGGGCCCGCACCCTGCGCCGCTGCGGCGTGTTCCTCGCACTGTGCTGCGGGCTCTTCGCGCTCGCCGCCGACCGCCCCGTCTGGGTCGCCGTCGCCGCCCTGCTCGCCGGAGCCGTCGTGCACGTCATCGGCGAGATGCTCTACAGCGCCGGCTCCTGGTCCCTGGCCTTCGGCCTCGCCCCCGACCACGCCCAGGGGCAGTACCAGGGCATGTTCGGCATGTCGACCCAGCTCGGCTCGATGGTCACCCCGGCCCTCGCCACGCTGCTCATCGTCAGGCTCGGCTGGCCGGCCTGGGTGGTCTTCGCCGCCCTCCTGCTCGCCGCCGGCCTCGCCGCTCCCGCGGTGGCGTCCTGGGCCGAACGCACCCGCAAGCCGGCCCCCGAGACGGGCGCCGAAGCGGCCGTCACCGCCTGACCGCCGCCCGATCGGAGAACCCCACGCCATGGACTTCAGCCTCTTCTACTTCGCCAACGACAGCACGGGCTCGGCCGACAACCGCTACGAACTCCTCCTGGAGGGAGCGAAGTTCGCCGACCGCAACGGTTTCAGCGCGGTGTGGACGCCCGAGCGCCACTTCCACCCCTTCGGCGGCCTCTACCCCAACCCGTCGGTGACCGGCGCCGCCGTCGCCGCCGTGACCGAGCGCATCGGCATCCGGGCGGGCAGCGTCGTCGCCCCGCTCCACCACCCGCTGCGGATCGCGGAGGAGTGGTCGGTCGTCGACAACCTGTCGAACGGCCGCGTGGGCCTGTCCTTCGCCTCCGGCTGGCACGCCACCGACTTCGCGCTGCGCCCGGAGAACTACGAGAACCGCCGCCAGATCCTGCTCGACCAGGTGGAGCAGGTCCGCGCGCTGTGGCGCGGCGAGAAGATCGCCGTCACCGACGGCGTCGGCACCGAGCAGCGGCTCGGCATCTACCCGCCGCCGGTCCAGCCCGAGCTCCCGGTCTGGGTGACCAGCGCCGGCGGCGTCGAGACCTTCCGCAACGCCGGCCGGTCCGGCTCCGGACTGCTCACCCACCTGCTCGGGCAGGACCTCGACGACCTCGCGCACAAGATCGCCGAGTACCGCAAGGCCGTCGCCGAACTCGGCCGCCCCGACGGCTGGACCGGCCACGTCGCCCTCATGGTGCACGCCTTCCTCGGCGAGGACGAGGACGCCGTGCGCGAGACCGTACGGGCCCCGCTCGGCGACTACCTGCGCAGCTCGCTCGGACTGCTGCTCGGCTCGCAGCTCGACGGCCGGCGCATCGACGCCTCCAGGCTGTCGCCGGAGGACGTCGACTTCATCGTGGCCAGGTCCTTCGACCGGTACTTCGACGACGGCGGCCTCCTCGGCACCGTCGACAAGGCCGAGCGGATGGTGGAGCGGTTCCGCGCCATCGGCGTGGACGAGGTCGCCTGCCTGATCGACTTCGGGCTGCCCACGCCCGCCGTCCTGGCGAGCCTGGAGCACCTGAACCGGCTGCGCGAGCGCACCACCCTCGACGGCGAGGGCCCGGCGTCATGACGCGGCAGCCGGAACGAACGGAAGCGGGATCGGGAGTGCGACCGGAAGCGGGGCCGAGGACCATGGGCGGAATCGTCGACTTCGAGGTGGTGTTCCCGTCGTCGACGGTGGACGTCCGGGAGCTGCACGAGTCCTCGGGCGTGCCCGTGGCCGACATCCTGGCCATCACCCACACCGAGAGCTTCCCCGCCCTCGACGAGGACGAGGCAGCCTGGGAGCTGGCCGCCACCGCCGGCCGCACGGTCCTGGAGCGCAACGGCATCGACCCGGACGACATCGGCCTCGTCATCTACGCCGGGTCGGGGGAGTGGGACCTGCCGTTCTGGTCGCCGGCCGCCAAGGTCGCCGACGAACTGGGCATCGGCAACGCCCATTGCTTCGAGGTCGCCAACTTCTGCAACGGCGGCATGACGGCCGTGCGCACCGCGCTCGCCGAACTCGCCGTCGGCACCGCCCGGTACGCCCTCGTGCTCGTCGGCGACCGGCTCAGCCGGCTTGTCGACCACGAGGACGCCGAGTCCAAGGCGCTGTTCAACTTCGGCGACGCGCCCGCCGCCATCCTCCTCGGCCGCGAGGACTGCCTCCTCGACGTGCTGGCCTCCGCCGTGCGCACCGACCCCTCGTGGGCGGACTACTACTCCGGCGACGTGGAGGACGACCGCGTCCTCATGCGCCGCCGCGGCCGCAGGCAGGGACTCGGCGACGCCTACCTGGAGAACTTCCCCGCCCGCGTCGACGACGTGCTCGCCGCGCTCGGCCGGAGCGTCGAGGACGTCGACTGGTTCCTCATCAACCAGGGCGACAAGGGCATGCACGAGAAGCTCCTCGCCAGGCTCGGCATCCCGGCGGAGAAGAGCGTCTTCAACTACCACCGGTACGGGCACATGGGCGGCTCCGACCCGTTCATCGCGCTCGGCGACCTCATCGACGAGAAGCGCGTCGAGCCCGGGGACCTCGTCCTCGTCGCGGCCAGCGGCATGGGCTTCAGCTGGGGCGTGACGGCACTGGAGTACCGAGGCCGATGACCGCTCCCGTACGCCCCTTCGCGGGCTGGAAGGACCTGCGGCGGTTCCTCGCCCCCGTCACCGGGCCCGAGCCGGGACCCGGGAACGGGGCCGACGGGACCGAGGGCGGCTTCACCCTGCTCCTCGTCCACCACGCCGGAGGCTCGGCGGCGGCCTTCGCACCGCTCCTGAGGCACCTGCCCGCCGAGTGGCGGGTGCTCGCCGTGGACCTCCCGGGCCGGCTGATGGCCATGGGAGAGGGCGGCTGCCGTTCCACCGCCGAGGCGGTGGCATGGCTCGCCCCGCTCACCCGGCGCGTCCTCGACGGCCCCTACGGCGTCTTCGGCCACAGCATGGGTGCCCTCATCGCGTACGAACTCGCCCGCGAGCTCTCCAAGGACGGGCCGGCGCCCCTGTGGGTCGGCCTGTCCGGCGCCCCCGCGCCCGGCCACCGCCCCGACCGCGCCCAGCGGCACCTGTGGTCGCGGGAGCGGCTGACCGCCTTCATGCGGGACCTCGGCGGCACGCCCGAGGAGGTCCTCGCGATCCCCGACGTCGTCGGACCGATGGTGGAGGCGCTGCGCGGCGACCTCGCCGTCGTCGACACGTACGAGGAACACCCCGGCCCGCCGCTGCGGGTGCCGCTGTCCCTGTTCACCGGCGAGGACGACCCGGTCGCCCACCCGGGGCTCGCCGCCCCCTGGGCCGGCCGCACCACCGCCGAGACCGTCCGGCACTCCTGGCCCGGAGGCCACTTCTACCTGTTCGACCACGCCGCGGCGGTCTGCCACAGCATCGGCCGAGACGTCACCGCCGCCCGCAACCCGCTTCTGGAGCCCCGCACATGACACGTCGTCTGTTCACCTCGGAGTCCGTGACCGAGGGCCACCCCGACAAGATCGCCGACCAGATCAGCGACACCATCCTCGACGCGCTGCTCGCCCAGGACCCCACCTCGCGGGTCGCCGTGGAGACCCTGATCACCACCGGCCAGGTGCACGTCGCGGGCGAGGTCTCGACCTCCGCGTACGCACCGATCGCCCAGCTCGTCCGGGACCGGATCCTGGAGATCGGCTACGACTCCTCGTGGAAGGGCTTCGACGGCGCCTCCTGCGGCGTGTCGGTGTCGATCGGCGCGCAGTCGCCGGACATCGCGCAGGGCGTCGACACGGCTCACGAAGCGCGTGTGGAGGGCGCCGAGGACGACCTGGACCGGCAGGGCGCCGGCGACCAGGGCCTGATGTTCGGCTACGCCTGCGACGAGACCCCGGAACTGATGCCGCTGCCGATCCACCTGGCGCACCGGCTGGCGCGGCGCCTCACCGAGGTCCGCAAGGACGGGACGATCCCGTACCTGCGCCCGGACGGCAAGACGCAGGTCACCATCGAGTACGACGGCGACAAGGCCGTCCGGCTCGACACCGTGGTCGTCTCCTCGCAGCACGCCGCCGACATCGACCTGGACGGACTGCTCGCGCCCGACATCCGCACCCATGTCGTCGAGCACGTCCTGGCCCGGCTGGACGAGGACGGCATCAAGCTCGACACCGAGGGCTACCGGCTCCTGGTGAACCCGACCGGGCGCTTCGAGATCGGCGGCCCGATGGGCGACGCCGGCCTCACCGGACGCAAGATCATCATCGACACGTACGGCGGCATGGCCCGCCACGGCGGCGGCGCCTTCTCCGGCAAGGACCCGTCGAAGGTCGACCGTTCGGCCGCGTACGCGATGCGCTGGGTCGCCAAGAACGTCGTCGCCGCCGGGCTCGCCCGCCGCTGCGAGGTGCAGGTCGCGTACGCGATCGGCAAGGCCGAGCCGGTGGGCCTCTTCATCGAGACCTTCGATACGGAGCAGGTGCCCGTGGCGACGATCGAGAAGGCCGTGACGGAGGTCTTCGACCTCCGCCCGGCCGCGATCATCCGCGATCTCGACCTGCTCCGCCCGATCTACTCCCGGACCGCCGCCTACGGGCACTTCGGCCGCGAACTGCCGGAGTTCACCTGGGAGCACACCGACCGCGTCGACGCGCTCAGGACCGCCGCGGGGCTGTAGGCCGGACTGCCGCGGCCGGGGCGCCCCGGCCGCGGCCCGGCCGTCAGGGCGGGCAGGCCCGGTCGTTCTCGGGTTCCGGCAACAGCCCCTTCGTGGCGATCAGATAGCCCAGCTGGGCCCGGCTGACGCTGCCGAGGCGCCGCGAGATCCGGCTGATGTACTCGGCCACGGTCCGCCGGCTGATGCCCAGACCGCGGGCGATCTTCTCCTCGGTGTGACCGGCGACCAGGAAGCGCACGATGCTCTGCTCGAGCTCGGAGACGACGATCTCCGGCCGCTTCCCGGCAGCCGGGTCCACCGGGGTGCCGCGGGCCCAGGCGTACTCGAAGACATTGGCCAGGTACCGGACGACATGAGGGTCCCGCACCTCCAGCGCCTCGTCCGGAGAATCGGAAAGCGTCGGAATGAATGCGACCGTGCGGTCGCAGATGATGACCCGGTCGAACATTTCGTCAACGGTACGGATACTTCCGCCGGCTTCCGCGACGGTCCGGATGTAATCGGCGGTGGGCGGATGATTCCACACCGCATGCTGATAGAGGGTGCGTTGCGAGACGCCCCTCGACAGAAGTTCCAGATTGCGCCGCACCACCGTTTCCAGGATCTCCGGAGGACGCCGGCCGCCCGGCTGGGCGGTCAGCAGCTCCGCCTTGCAGAGTCCCACCGCCACGTCGATCGTCTCGGCGATCTCGGCGGCACCCCGGAGCACCGTCGAGCACTGCGGGCCGCCGGCCCGGGCCTCGGTGTACACGGCCTCCGCCGTCTCGAACGACTTGGTCAGAGCGTCGAGCCGACGGCGGCCCTCGGCGAGCGTGTGCTCCAGCGGCGCCAGGGTCCGACCTGCGGCGATCGCCGGAGTGACCGGCACCAGGAGACCGGGCTCACCCGGCACCGGCTCGAGGAGGCCGAGCTCCCTCGCACAGTGCACCGGCGGGTCGGCCGGGACCGATCCGGCGGCGACGGCGCTCTCGTAACGACGTAGTCCAGGCTCGCACAGTCCTGGTCCACATGGCGTGCTATCACACCCTGTTTGTGACATTTGCCCCCCTGCGTGATCATGCGCTGCGCATACATGTTAGGTCAGGGCGTTGTTAGGGCAACCGTGCGCCGGAAACGATGAGCGGGCCTCTCCCGGCCGGTTCCCCACTTCCCGTTTACCCATTTACCAAGGGATGGAAATGCCTCATTCGATTCACAGCGCAGAGTTCCGCTCGGCGGTGGCCCGGCTGTCCGTGCCCGGAATGGGCACCGAAGTCGTCGGCCCGCTTCTCGCCAACCTCGTCCAACTGCTGCGGCCGCGCCGCGTACTGGAAGTGGGAATGGGCTACACGACCCCCTTCCTCGCCGCCGCGCTCGCCGAGGCCGAGCGCACCGTCGCCGACGAGTCGCTCGCGCTCGCCGCGAAGACCCGCGAACACCTCGACGCCGGACGGCGGCTCGACGACGGCTGGCTGCTCGCCGAGCCCCCGCTCGTCACGCCCTCGCTGCACCTGGAGCCGTACCACCCGCGCCTCGCCGCCGTCGACAACCTGTCGATCGCCGAGTCCTCCGCCGGCCGGGTCCGCGAGGTCCTCACCGAACTCGGCCTCGACGACCGGGTCACCGTCGTCAACGCCGACCTCAAGGACTCCCTCGACAAGCTGCCCGAGGAGTTCACGCCCATCGACTTCGCCTGGGTCGACGCCTGGGAGTGCCTGTGGTTCTTCGACCACTTCTGGCCGCTGATCAACCCCGACGGCGGCCTCGTCGTCATGCACTACCTGATGACCTACCCGGAGGGCGACGCCGTCCGCCGCTACATCGCGAAGTTCCAGGAGCGCCACCCGGGCGAGCTGGAGGTCGTCAGCCTGCTCGAGTCGCAGAAGCTGATGCAGAACAGCGTGACGATCCTGCGCCGCACCTCCGGCGCCCGGAAGCTGCGTTACGCCGGGACCGGCGGCCGCATCGACTACTCGGACCAGCTGCACCGCGACGCCGAGGAGCACCTGCGGCTGGTCGCCGGCGGCGGGGCCGCCGACCGGTCCGCCTGACCACGACGAGCTGTGAGGACTGCTGTGACTGTCACGCTCGAACCGGTACGGAGCCGGAGCTTCGCCTTCATCCTGGGCAGCCCCCGCGGCGGAGGCAACACCGAGACCCTGGCCCGCTACGCCGCCGAGGGACTCCCGCCGGACGCCACGGGCAGCTGGCTCAGCCTGAGCGAGCTGACGCTCCCGGCCCGTCCGGCCGGTCCGCTGCCCGACGGCGCGGAGAAGGTGCTGCTCGACGCGACCCTGGACAGCACGGACATCGTCGTCGCGTCGCCGCTCCACTGGTACAGCGTCTCCGCCGCGACGAAGCTCTACCTCGACTACTGGGCCCGCTGGGCCGGGCTGCCGGACCTCGGCTTCCGCGAGCGGATGCGGGGCAAGAACCTGTGGGCCGTCACGGCGTACGCCCGCGGCGACGACACCGACACCGAACCGCTCACGGGCATGCTCCGGCGGACCGCCGGATACCTCGGCATGGAGTGGCGCGGCGCGCTCCTCGCTCGCGCCCACCGCGAGGGCGACCTGGAGGCGGACCCGGCGGCGCTGGCGCGGGCCGCCGCCTTCTTCGACGGCACGCGCTGACGTACCCGCGCCGCCCGGCGGGCGCGCCACCCGGACAGCTCCGGGCGGCGCGCCCGCCGTTGCGGCTTTCCGCGCGGGTGCGGCACCGGGGGAGGGGCGTCCTCACTGCCGCCCCGCGGCCTCCCATTCCTCGTGCGCGGCGCGGACGCGGTCCCACAACCGGCCCGCCGGGTCCTCGACCTCGTCCTGCACCCCGGCCCGGTTCAGGGTGACCTCGTACCCGAGGGCCGTGAGCAGTGCGGCGAAGGCCCCGTCGAGGTGGAAGCGGTAGCCGCCGCGTCCGCGCGTGATGCGGGCGACCGACTCCGTGGCGTCGATGCCGGTCGGCCGCCGCGACGGTGTTCCGGAGTCGCTTGCACCGGCTTAATGAAAACGATTATCGTCTCGCTTGTTCGTGAGCACTCAACCACGCCCAAGGGGGGCCTTCTTTTGCGTACCTTCACGCGCTCTCTCACCGTCGCCGGATCCGTCGCGGCGGCCCTCGCCGTCGGCGGCCTCACCGCCGCCCACGCCGCCGGGACCACCCTGTCCAAGGGACACGTCGACGTCCTCGACGTCGAGTACGCCGCAGGCGCGCTCGAACTCCACGTCCACGACGAGTCGGTGGTCCCGGGCGTCGAGTACGACCCCGCCGACGTCGTCCTCCAGGCGCTGCCCGCCGCCGCGTACACCGTGCCCAGCGGCACCTGCTACAGCCACCTCGGCGCGGCGGGCAGCACCGTCTACCGGCTGCCGCAGGTCGAGAACAGCAACCTGCTCTGGCCCGGCATCTCCGGCGAGCACCTGACCGCCGGCACCTTCCAGGGCGACAAGGTGCAGGTCAGGCTCGCCTCCGTGAGCGGCCCCGGCAAGCTCACCGTCTACAAGAACGGCCTGTGCCCCAAGGACACCCGCTCCTTCGACAGCGGTGACGCCGCCCTCGCCAACACGAAGGCCGTCGCGGCCGGCGAACACGACCACGCCAACTGGGTCTTCACCAAGGCCGGCAGCTACACCGCCACCTTCGAGGTGAGCGGCACCCTCGTCAACGGCACCAAGGTCGGCCCCGCCTCGGCGACGTACACCTTCCAGGTCGGCTGATCCCGACCCCCCGTCACCGCGCCGGGGGCGGGCCTCGGCCCGCCGTTCGAGCCGCCCCCGGCGCGGCCCGTCGCCCTCACCGCCGACCCTCCCCAAGGAGACGCCCCGTCATGCGGGCCGCCCGCGCACCCCGTGCCCTGCCTGCCGCCGCCCTCGCGGCCGCACTCGCCCTGTCGTCCCCGCCGCTCCTGCTCGCCGCGGCCCCGCCCGCCCGGGCGGCCGACCCGCCGCCGCGCGAGGCACCCGCGGGAGAGCGGGTGATCCTGAACGCCGGCCATCTCGACCTGGCCGCCCGCCTCCGGGACGGGCGACTGGAGTTCCGCATCAAGGACGGGACGGTCGCCGGCGCGCCCGTCTGGCGCGAACCCGAGGACGTCCTGCTCCACTTCGACCCGCGCCACGAGATCGTCATCCCGCCGCGCGAGGAGGTCCCGCAGTTCGAGGGCTTCGGCGAACCCGGCCGGAGCCTGTGGGTGGACAAGGACTTCGAGTCCGAGGAAGGGCTGCTCTGGCCCGGCTGGAACACCACGGAGATCCTGCCCGCCGACGTGCGCGACGGGGTGAGCGTCTCCTTCCCCAGGATCCAGGGACCCGGACGGTTCGTGCTCGGCCGGTGGGAGGACGACCCCGACCTCGGCGTCCGCATCGGCGTCACCGTCGACAGCGCCAGGTCCGACCCGGGCGGCGTCCGGCTGCCCGCCTTCACCCACTCCCACCCGCTCTGGATCCTCGACACCCAGGGCGTCTACCGCATCACCATGGAGCTGACCGCCACACTGCCGTCCGGGCAGCGGGTCTCCGACCGCGAGACCCTCGCCGTGGCGGTCGGAAACGTCGACCCGCGCACCGTCGAACCGGGCGACGGCATCCCCGACCCGCCGCCCACGACGACCCCGCCACCCACGACCCCGTCACCCACGACGACGCCCGCACCCGGACCCACGCTCACTGCGACCGGCACACCCGGTCCCGCACCGGCACCCACGTCGACCCCCACCGGCACCCCGGCCCCCACGAGCGCCGCGCCCACGCCGACGCCGACGGCGACGGGCACCGGCGGGACGACGGCCCCCGCCCCCACCGACCCCGTCACGGCACCGCCGCCCGCCTCCGTCCCGGCGGACGCGTCCTCCGCCGCCGGCACCGGTGCGCAAGGCGGCGGCCGGCTCGCCTCGACCGGCGCGGGCACCGCCCTGCCCGCCGGCATCGCCGCGGCGGTGACCTCGGCAGGCGCCGCGGCCCTCGTGCTCGTGCGCCGGCACCGCCGGAAGGAGACGGCCCGATGAGCCCGAAGACAACCCGTACGAGGAACGGGCGGCTGCGGGCGACGGCGGCCGCGGGAGCGCTCGCGATGCTTCTCGTCGCCGGCTGCGCCGCCGGAGCCGGGGACCGGCAGGACGGCCGGTCCGGGGACGCCGCGCTCACGGTCTCCACGACCACCGCGATCATCGCGGACCTGGTGCGCAACGTCGGCGGCGACCGGGTCGACGTCCGCTCCGTCGTCCCCCACCACGGCGACCCCCACTCGTACGAGCCGAGCCCCGGCGACGCCGCCAGGGTCGCCCGGTCCGACCTCGTCTTCAGCAACGGGCTGCTGCTCGAAGAGCCCGGGATCATGAAGATGATCCACACGAACGCCCCGAAGGGCACGCCGAAGGTGCCGCTCGGCGAGGACCTCGAGCAGTACGGCGGTTCCGTCATCGAGCTCGAGGAGGACCTGGGCCTCGACGTCCTCTGGCTCGGCTGGGCGGTCGAGGGCGAGGTCGCCGGCGAGGGCTCCCAGGTCCGCACCACCGCCGTCGCCCTGGAAGGGCCGGGCGACCTGCACGTCTACCTCACGGACACCCTCGGCACCCCGCGCTCCTACGTCGACTCCACCGACGGCCTCGACGCGAAGGACTCGTTCACCCTGCCGCCGGAGGCCCACACCCACGTCAACTGGGCCTTCACCAAGCCCGGTTCCTACCGGCTGACCGTACGGGGGGAGACCGAGACCCTGGACGGGAAGCGCGCGCCGATCGGCAGCGGGACCGTCACCTTCGCCGTCGGCGGCGCGCCCGCCCCGCCCGGCCGGACCGTTCTCGACGGCGGCCACGCCGACGTCGCCGTCGACGCGGCCGCCGGGAGCGTGCTCGTCCGCGCCGACGATCCCGCGACCGGGAAACGCACCCGCCACCCGGCCGGCTCCGTCGTCCTGTCCGTGCCGGACCGGGCGAAGGAGACCGTTCCCGCGGAGGGCGCGTACCGCTTCCTCGGCACGCCCGGCGCCGACGTGTGGGTGCTGCCGCAGGCCGTCGTCGGCAAGCACGTCCACGGCGAGACGGACCCCCACACCTGGGAGGACGTCGCCAACGCCGAGGCCTACGTCCGCCGGATCCAGGCCGAACTGAGCAAGGCCGACCCGGCGGGCGAGGCCGGGTACGAGCGCAACGCCGCCCGCTATCTGAAGCGACTCGCCGCCCTCGACGACGAGGTGGCGGGCACCCTCGCCCGCATCCCGCGCGACCGCCGCGAACTCGTCACCACGCACGACGCCTTCGGCTACCTCGCCCACGCCTACGGCATGGAGGTCGCCGGGTTCGTCGTGCCCGTGCCGAACCGCGAGCCCAGCGCCGCCGAGGTCGGCCGGCTCCGCGCCACCATCCGCGAGAAGCGCGTCCCGGCGGTCTTCCTGGAACCGAACCTCGCCGCGCGCGCCGACGTCCTGCGGCGGGTAGCCGAGGACGAGGGCGTCGGCATCTGCACGATCTACGGCGACTCCTTCGACGACGAGGTCCACGACTACGTCGCGATGATGCGCCACAACGCGAACGAACTGGCCCGCTGCCTGGGCCGGGAGGGGAGTTGAGCCCGATGAGGCTCGCACGGAACACCAGGGTCGCCCTCGCCGCGGCGGGCGCGCTCACGCTCGCCGGAACGGCCGCCACGGCCCCGCCGCCCGCACCCGCCGCACCGTCGGCCGAGGTCCCCGCCGCGCCACGCGCCGAGGGCGAGCCGCTCGTCGCCCTGCTCGGCGCCGACCGGCGCGCCCTCGGCACGGACGGCGTGATCGACGTCGACGACACCCATCGGACCACCGGGCCCGACGGCGCACCCCTGTGGCGCTTCGAGCCCTCCTGGGAGACCACCGGCACGGAGGACGGCACCGCCGTCCGCTGGTCGCTGACCGAGCTCACCGGTCCGGGAAGGCTGCGGGTCACCGACGCCACCGATGCCGGCGTCGCCGACGCGACCGGCACGGCCCCGCCCACTTCGGCGGCCCCGCCCGCCGTACGGTTCGACAGCGCCGACGGTCTGCCCGACGCGTACGAGCTGCACGGCGGCGAACAGGGCCGTACGCACTGGGAGTTCGATGCTCCGGGCACGTACGCCGTGGTCCTCACGGCCGAGACGGTCGCCGGGACGGACGGCGGTACGGACGGCGGTACGGACGGCGCGCAGGGCACGCCTCCGCGCCGCACCGAGGCGCGCTACACGGTACGGGTCGGCGGCCCCGCCGGTACCGCGACGCCCCTTCCTCCGCCCGCCCCCGCCTCGGACGAGGGCCCGGCTGCGGCAGCGCCCGCCGCCGGGCCGGTCGCTGCTCCGGTGACCGCGCAGGTGCGGCCCGCACCCCGGGCCGCCGTGGCGGCGGCGCCCGCCGAACGCGCCGAGACCGGACGGAAGGTGCTCGACGAGGGGCACGTCGACATCGCCGCACGCGTCGTCGACGGACGGCTCCAGGTCCAGGTGAAGGACGGCACCGTCCCCGGCCGCACGGTGTGGCGCGAGCCCTCCTCCCTGGTGCTGCACGTCAAGCCGCAGGCCCGCAGGACGATCCCGGCCGCCGAGGACTTCGCCTTCCTCGGCAGGGCGGGCGACCCCGTCTGGCTGCTCGACCAGGTGCAGCAGCCCGGGCTCCTCTGGCCCGGGTGGTCCACCGACAACCTGCCCGCCGGGGCGACCAGGGGCGAGGTCGCGTTCACGCTGGCCAAGGCCGAAGGACCGGGCGCTTTCGCGCTGTACAACTACGACGGTCTGTCCGGTGCCACCGTCCGCTTCAACAGCGCCGACGGAGTGCCCGACACCTTCGGCATCCCGCAGAACACCCACGCGCACGGCGGCTGGGCCTTCGGCAAGGAGGGTGTCTACCGGCTCACCCTCACCATGTCCGCGACCCTCGCCGACGGCACGCGGACCAGCGACACGGAGACGCTCGCGTTCGCCGTCGGCGCGGTCGACCCGGCGACCGTGCCGACGGGCGGCAGCGGCGGCGGAACGGGCGGAGGCGGCACGGGCGGCGCCACCGGCGGACCGGCCGGCGACGGCGCCACCGGCGGATCCGGCGGCAAGGGCCCGGACACCACCGGTTCCGGCTCCGACGCCGGTTCCGGTTCCGGCGGCAGCGGCGGCTCCGGCGGCACCGGCGGCTCCATGGCCTCGACCGGAGCGGGCTCCACGGCACTCCTCACCGGAACCGCCGCCGCGCTGGCCGCCGTCGGCGCGGGCGCCGTGGCGCTGGCCAGGAGGCGCAGGGCATGACCACCGGCACGCATCCGAGCCCCACCCTGCTGAGCGTCCGCTCCGTCTCGGTCGCGCTCGGCGGCCGAACGGCGGTCGACGGCGCGTCCCTCTCCGTGTCCGGCGGCGAGCTCGTCGGGCTGCTCGGCCCGAACGGCGCGGGCAAGACGACCCTGCTGCGCGCCGTCCTCGGGCTCGTGCCGACCCAGGCGGGATCCGGCGCGGTCGAGGCGACCGGACCGGTCGGCTACGTCCCCCAACGGCACGAGTTCGCCTGGGACTTCCCCATCGACGTGGCCGGGGCGGTGCTCAGCGGCCGTACCCGTTCCGTCGGCCGGCTGCGCGGGCCCCGCGCCCACGACCGGGCCGCCGCCGACGCCGCGCTCGAACTCACGGGCCTGACCGGACTGCGCCGCCGCCCGATCGGAGAGCTGTCCGGCGGCCAGCGTCAGCGCGTCCTGGTCGCCCGCGCGCTCGCGGCCGAGCCGCGGCTGCTGCTCCTGGACGAGCCGTTCACCGGGGTCGACGTACCCACCCAGGACCTGCTCAACGAGCTCTTCGGCCGGCTGGCGGCCGAGGGCAGAGGACTGCTCATGACCACTCACGACCTGGCCGCCGCGGCCCGCACCTGCACCCGGGTGCTGCTCCTCAACCGCACGGTCGTCGCCGAGGGCGGGCCCGAACTGCTCGCGGACGCCGAACAGATGCTCCGCGCCTTCGGCCTCGACCGCGCACGATCGACCACGGGCGGGCCGGCCGCGGGCGGGGCGGCCACGGGCGCGCCGAGCACGGGCGGGTCGGCCACGGGCGCACCGACCGCGGGGGCGTCGACCACAGGCGCGCCGCCTAGCAGGGCGTCG
The DNA here is from genome assembly GCF_042677525.1 of Streptomyces sp. NPDC127114. Classification (NCBI taxonomy): domain Bacteria; kingdom Bacillati; phylum Actinomycetota; class Actinomycetes; order Kitasatosporales; family Streptomycetaceae; genus Streptomyces; species Streptomyces sp. NPDC127114. Next base: position 937 of record NZ_JBHXTJ010000040.1, on the reverse strand, counting down.
ACCACAGACGCGTCGAGCACGGGGGCGACGGCATGACCGACCTGCTCGCCTTCCTCGCCGAGCCCTGGCAACTGCCGTTCATGCGCCGGGCCTTCACCGTCGCCGCGATCGTCGGACCGGTGTGCGGTGTGATCGGCGTGTACGTGGTGCTGCGCGGCATGGCCTTCATCGGCGACGCGGTCGCCCACTCCGCCTTCCCCGGCGTCGCCCTCGCCTACGCCTTCGAGGGCAACCTTCTGCTGGGCGGCGCGGCGGCCGGAGCGACGACGGCGGTCTTGATCGCGTTCGTGTCGCAGAACCGGAGGCTGAAGGAGGACACGGTCATCGGCGTGTTCTTCGCGTTCGCGTTCGGGCTCGGCATCGTGCTCGTCTCGACCCGCGACTCCTGGACGACGGACCTGTCGTCCTTCCTCTTCGGCCAGGTCCTCGCCGTCGACGACGCGGACATCCGGCGCGTCGCGGTGCTCGGCGCCGTCCTCGTCGCGGTGGTGCTCGCGCTGCGGAAGGAGCTGGTGGCGGTCAGCCTCGACCGCGAGACGGCGCGTGCGGCCGGCCTGCCCGTTCTGCGGCTCGACCTGACCCTGTACGTGGTCGTGACGGCCACCATCGTCATGTCCCTGGAGGCCGTCGGCAACATCCTCGTGCTCGCCCTCCTCATCACCCCGGCCGCCACCGCCCGGCTCCTCACCGAGCGGCTGTGGACGATGACCCTGCTGGCCTCCGTCTTCGGCTGCGCGGGAAGCCTGGCCGGTCTGTACGTGAGCTACGCGTACGACCTGGCCGCGGGCGGCTCGGTCGTCGTGGTCCTGACCGCGCTGTTCGCCGTCGCGTGGCTGCTCGCTCCCCGGCACGGCCTCGCGGCGAGGCTCCGTACCCGTACGGCGTGAGGAGAGGCGGACGGCCGGGCGGGGGTGGTGTCGAGTTCACGGCACCACAC
>NZ_JBHXTJ010000039.1:0-66379 GCF_042677525.1 Streptomyces sp. NPDC127114 | reverse complement strand
GCCCGCCAGCTCACCTACGCCGCCGCCGCCAAGTCCGAGCGCCTCGACGGCGACCTCACCTTCTTCGGCGCCGCCGCCAAGTGCTTCGCCTCCGACGTCGCCATGGAGGTCACCACCGACGCCGTCCAGCTCCTCGGCGGCTACGGCTACACCCGCGACTACCCCGTCGAGCGCATGATGCGCGACGCCAAGATCACCCAGATCTACGAAGGCACCAACCAGGTCCAGCGCATCGTCATGGCCCGCAACCTCCCGTAATCGTCTGACACTTGGAAGGAGACAGGCCGTGACCCTGAAGATCGCTGTCTGTGTGAAGTACGTTCCCGACGCGACCGGCGACCGCGGTTTCGCCGACGACCTGACCACCGACCGCGAGGCCGTCGACGGCCTCCTGTCGGAGCTGGACGAGTACGCCGTCGAGCAGGCCCTGCGGATCTCCGAAGAGGCGGACGACGCCGAGGTCACCGTCATCACGGTCGGCCCGGACGACGCCAAGGACGCGCTGCGCAAGGCGCTGTCGATGGGCGCCGACAAGGCCGTGCACGTCAACGACGAGGACATCCACGGCACCGACGTCATCGGCACCTCCGCGATCCTCGCGAAGGCCCTGGAGAAGACCGGCTTCGACCTGGTCGTCTGCGGCATGGCGTCGACGGACGGCACCATGGGCGTGCTGCCGGCGCTGCTCGCCGAGCGCCTGAACCTGCCCCAGGTGACCCTGCTGTCCGAGGTGTCGGTCGAGGACGGCGTCGTGAAGGGCCGTCGTGACGGCGACGCCGCGAGCGAGCAGCTGGAGGCCCCGCTGCCGGCCGTCGTCTCGGTCACCGACCAGTCGGGCGAGGCCCGTTACCCCTCCTTCAAGGGGATCATGGCCGCGAAGAAGAAGCCGGTCGAGGAGCTGGACCTGGACGACCTCGGCATCGACGCCGACGAGGTCGGCCTCGGCGGCTCCTGGACCCTGGTCGAGTCGGTCGCGGCGCGCCCGGCCCGTACGCAGGGCACGATCGTCACGGACGAGAGTGACGGCGGCAAGCAGCTCGCCGCGTTCCTGTCCGAGCAGAAGTTCATCTGACCCACCGTCACCATCCCTCAGGAGCAAGGAATCATGGCTGAGATCCTGGTTCTCGTGGACCACGCCGACGGTGCGGTCCGCAAGCCGGCCCTCGAACTGCTCACGCTGGCCCGCCGCCTCGGCGAGCCCTCGGCGGTCGTCCTCGGCGCCGGCGAGGCCGCGGCCTCGATCGCGGCGAAGGCCGGCGAGTACGGCGCGGCGACCGTGTACGTGGCGGACGGCGCCGAGTTCGCCGAGCAGCTCGTCGTGCCGAAGGTCGACGCGCTCACCCAGATCGCCAGGGACAAGGCCGTCCGCGCCGTCCTGGTGACCTCCTCGGGCGAGGGCAAGGAGGTCGCGGCTCGCGTGGCGCTGCGCCTCGGCTCCGGTCTGATCACGGACGCGGTGGAGCTGGAGGCCGGCGAGAACGGCCCGGTCGCCACCCAGTCGGTGTTCGCCGCCTCGTACCAGGTGAAGTCCACCGTCTCGCACGGCGTTCCGGTCATCACCGTCAAGCCGAACTCCGCGGCCCCGGAGGCGGCTCCGGCCGCGGGCGCGGTGGAGAACGTCACCGTCGCCTTCTCGGGCAACGCGGCCAAGGTCGTCTCGCGCACCCCGCGGGTCTCCACCGGCCGTCCGGAGCTGACCGAGTCGGCGATCGTGGTCTCCGGTGGCCGCGGTGTCGGCGCGGCCGAGGGCTTCGAGGTCGTCGAGAAGCTGGCCGACTCGCTCGGCGCGGCGGTCGGCGCCTCGCGCGCCGCGGTGGACGCGGGCTGGTACCCGCACTCCAACCAGGTGGGCCAGACCGGCAAGCAGGTCTCGCCGCAGCTGTACATCGCGGCGGGCATCTCCGGCGCGATCCAGCACCGGGCCGGCATGCAGACCTCGAAGACGATCGTGGCGGTCAACAAGGACCCGGAGGCCCCGATCTTCGACCTGGTCGACTACGGCGTGGTCGGCGACCTCTTCGAGGTGCTGCCGCAGCTGACGGACGAGATCGGCGCCCGCTGATCCGGCCGGCATGAAGAAGGGGCTGGTGGCACTCTGTGCCACCAGCCCCTTCTCTCTTGGTACGGAGCGCTCAGAACCAGCCGTCGAGCGCGACCTCCTCGCAGAGCCGCACGACCGGCCTGCGGCCCGGGCCCGAACCGTCGTGGAGGAGCCGGACACGGACGCCGGGGCGCACCGCGTGCGGCGGGCCGTCGACCCGGCAGCGCACGACGAAGCCCTCGGCCATGTGCACCGGCCAGAGGTCCGCCTGGGCCGCGGTGAAGGCGCGGCGCACGGAGATCACGCCCTCGCCGGCGCTGAGTTCGGGCGCCAGGTCGGTCGACCCGCAGGTGGGGCAGAGCAGGCGCTGGAAGGTCGTGGTGTGGCACCAGCGGCAGCGCTGGAAGTAGAGCTCGGGCTCGGCGGCCGACTCGTCGGCCAGGAGGGCGGCGGTGCCGTTCCGCAGGCCCGTGGATCCCGTGTGGAACACGATGACTTCTCCTTGCACTCGGCGGCTCAACCGTGCATGGAGCAAAGATATGGCACTGAGTGCCAGCAAATAAAGACCTGAGTTCCCTCAATTGACGATACTGAGATCCCTCTGTGTCCCTTGCGCCGCTCAGCCCTCGCCCAGGCTCGACTCCACCTCGCGCACCACGCGCCACATCGGGGTGGAGCGCTTGGTGATCACCACGACCACGTCCTCGTCGTCCTCCACGGGCGACGGGGCGTCGGAGCTCCAGGTCTCCCGGACGAACTCCAGGGCCCGGTCGACCTCCGCCAGGGGGTCGCCCTGGCCGCCGGAGCGCAGCCAGTGGCGCAGCGCGTGGTTGTGGGCGGCGACGACGGCCGCGGCGACCACGTTGGCCCGCAGGGTGCCGTCGCGGCGGTCGGCGAAGCGGGTGCGCAGGTAGTCGCCGATGATCTTCTCGTACCGCCAGACGACGGAGAGCTCGTAGGTGCGCAGTCCCGTCACCTCACGGGTGAGCCGGTAGCGCTGGACGGAGAAGGTCGGGTTCTCCGCGTACATGCGCATGACGAGCCGGGTGGCGTCGCAGACGCGCACCAGCGGGTCGTCGGTGTCCGCGCTCGCCGCGAGGAACTCGGTCATGTCGGCGAGGCTCTGCTCGTGGTCGGGGAAGACCACGTCCTCCTTGGACGGGAAGTACCGGAAGAAGGACCTCCGGCCGACCCCGGCCGTGCGGACGATGTCGTCGACCGTCGTCTGCTCGTAGCCGCGCTCCAGGAAGAGCGCGAAGGCCGCCGCGACGAGGGAGTCGCGCATGGAGGGCTTGGCGGGGGTGGCCGGGCTGGTGCTCATGCCCCCGAAACTAGCACTCGGATCCCTCTCGCGGCGGCACTTGGTGCCAAACAGCAGGTCAGCCGGTCAGCGGGCCGCCATCCGCAGCGCGCCGTCCATCCGGATGGTCTCGCCGTTGAGGTAGTCGTGCTCGGCGATCATGGTGACGAGGCGGGCGTACTCCTCGGGGCGGGCCAGCCGCTGCGGGAAGGTGACGCTCGCCGCGAGCCCGGCGCGCACGTCCTCGGAGAACCCGGCCATCATCGGGGTGTCGACGATGCCCGGGGCGATGGTGACCACCCGGATGCCGTACTGGGCGAGGTCACGGGCCGCGGTGACGGTCATACCGGCGACGCCGGCCTTGGAGGCGGCGTACGCGATCTGGCCGACCTGCCCCTCGAACGCGGCGATCGAGGCGGTGTTGACGACGAGTCCGCGCTGGCCGTGCTCGTCGGCCTCGCGCTTCGCGATGGCCTCGGCGGCGAGCCGCATCACGTTGAAGGTGCCGAGCAGGTTGACGTCGAGGACCGTCCGGAACAGCTCCAGGTCGTGCGGGCCCTTGCGGCCCAGGATCCGCGCGGAGGGGGCGATGCCCGCGCAGTTGACGGCGAGCCGCAGCTCGGCCCCGTCCTCCTCGATCCGCGCGAGCGCCGCCCGGACCTGCTCCTCGTCGGTGACGTCCGCCGCGAGCAGCGTGACCCCCTCGGCGGGCGCCTCGGCCCCGGCCACGGCCTTGTCGAGGTCCAGGCCGTAGACGGTGGCGCCGCGGGCGGCGAGCGCGGCCGCGGTGGCGGCGCCGAGCCCCGAGGCGGCGCCGGTGACGAGAGCGGCGGATCCTGCGATGTCCATGAATCTCCTCGTACGAACCGGCGGCCCGCCTCCGGGCCGCCGTGCGTGTGCGGTGCTCGCGCGCTGTGCGCGCCCTACTTCCATTCCCAGACCTTGGCCGTGTTCCTGCCGTCCTTGTCCTCCTCGTACTCGAACACGCCCGCGGTCCCGTTGAGCTGGCTGAACTTCGCCGAGGCGCTCTCCCAGAAGATCGAGCCCCGGTAGCTGAACCCACCGGATCCGTTCGGGCGGCCGATGCCGGTGCCGTGCCAGGTGACGATGTCGCCGTCCTGGGTCATGCTGCAGCCCTGGCCGTCCCCGAAGACCGTGCCGTCCGCCTGCATCACCGCGTCGTAGGTGCCCATGTCCTCGACCGCCACGCCCAGCAGCGTGCCGGTCGACGCGAAGGACACCTCCACATGCGGGTGTCCGCCGTCGACCGACACCACCCGGAATGCTGTCCTCTGGCCCTGTTCCTCACCGATCAGATCGCCGAGCATGTCGGGACTCCTCTCCGGAAACGTCGGATCGGGACCCCTCTTCCGGCGTACGCCCGCCGCACCATCCCGGCAACCGGAACCGTGCCGGGTACGGGGCGAGCGCCCGTACGACCGCTACTCGGTCCCGAGGGCCGCTGTCACCGCCTCCCGCATCCTCCGCTCCTCCCACGGCGCGGGCCGCGGCAGACGGGCCACCACCCGGCCCAGCCAGTCGGCGTCACCCAGCCGGGCCGCCCTGCCGTCGGCGACGGCCGTCGTGAACAGCAGGTCCAGGAGCGTGACCTCGGCCGTCGAGTACCCGCGGGCGTGCAGGTGGAAGGTGAGCCGGTGGTCCTCGTAGGGGTGGCGCAGCGTCATGTCCAGATGGCCGCGTCCCCGCCCCTTGAAGGGCGGGACCCCGTTGAGCAGACCGTCGAGGGTGACGTTGCCCTCCCTGGGGAGGCCCCGGCCGATGTACAGCCTCGGGCCGATCATGATCCTGGCCCAGGGGACCAGCTCGTCCTCCACGGCGGGCGCGTGCCGGAACAGGCCGTCCGGCCTGAGCTCCACCCACGAGCCGTCCGGCTTGCGGGCGTCGCCGAGCACCCACCGGCCGTCGACCCGCTCCATCGGCCCCCAGACCGTCCCCGCGTCCGCGATCGCGTCCACTTCGGCGTCCTTCCTCCGATCCCCGTCGTCATGCGCTCTGTCTCACGGGACATCCCACGGATGATCTCCGGTTCCCCGGCCGCGCCCGTCGGGCGCTACTTCCCCGCGGCCGACAGCTGGCGGCTGATGACGAGCCGCTGGATCTGGTTGGTGCCCTCGAAGATCTGCATGATCTTGGCCTCGCGCATGTAGCGCTCGACCGGGAAGTCACGCGTGTAGCCGTAGCCGCCGAGGACCTGGACCGCGTCCGTCGTGACCTTCATGGCGGTGTCGGTGGCGATCAGCTTCGCCGCGCTGGCCTGGCGGCTGAAGGGGCGGCCGAGGTCGCGGCGGCGGGCCGCGTCGAGGTAGGTGGCGCGGGCCGCGTCGACGGCCGCGGCCATGTCGGCGAGCAGGAAGCCGAGGCCCTGGTGGTCGATGATCTTCCGGCCGAAGGTGGTGCGCTCGTTGGCGTACGCCACGGCGGCGTTCAGCGCGGCCTGGGCGAGGCCGGTCGCGCAGGCGGCGATGCCGAGGCGGCCGCAGTCCAGGGCGCTGAAGGCGATCTGGAGGCCCTGGCCCTCCTCGCCGATGCGGCGGTCGGCCTCGACGAGGGCGCCGTCCCAGTGGGCCGAGGTGGTGGGCACGGCCTGGAGGCCCATCTTGCGCTCCGGCTTGCCGAAGCTCAGGCCCTCGGTGGCGCCGGGCGCGAGGAAGCAGGAGATGCCGTGGTTGCCGGGCGCGGTGCGGGCGAACAGGGCGTAGAAGCCGGCCTTGCCGCCGTGGGTGATCCAGGCCTTGTTGCCGGTGACGCGGTAGGCGGCGCCGTCCTCCGTGAGCTCGGCCTTGCAGGCGAGCGCGGCGGCGTCGGAGCCGGCCTGCGGCTCGGAGAGGCTGTACCCGCCGATGAGCCGGCCCTCCAGCATGGCCGGCAGCCAGCGCTCCTTCTGCTCCGCGGTGCCGAAGGAGTGCAGCGGGTGGCAGGCGAGGGTGTGGACGCTCGTGGCGACCGCGACGGCGGCCCAGCGGGCGGCGAGCTCCTCGAGGACCTGGAGGTAGACCTCGTAGGGCTGGCCTCCGCCGCCGAACTCCTCCGGGTACGCGAGGCCGAGCAGCCCGGCCTCCCCGAGGGTCGCGAACAGACCTTCCGGATAGCTCTCGGCGGCCTCGTGCTCGTCGACGCGGGAGGCGAGCTCCTTGTCGGCGATCTCCCGCGTGAGGGCGATGAGGTCCGCTGCCTCGGGGGTGGGAAGCAGGCGGTCGACATCCATGGCGACTCCAGACACAGACGATGCTGCGAATCCGCAGATCTGCGAAACGGTACTGCGAGGGGTACGGCAGTACCGGTTAGCGTAGCGCAGGAGGGTGAACACACAAGCCCCCGAACGGGTTCACCCGGCATACTGTTCGGGTGATCGAGACCTCCGTCGCCACACCCCGCCTGACGGGCCGCGGCGCAGCCAGGCGCTCCGAACTCTTCGAGGAGCTCGTGGCGCTCCTGGTCGGCGAGGGCTTCGCCCAGCTCACCCTCGACGACCTGGCGGCCCGGCTGCGCTGCTCCAAGCGCACCCTCTACGGCCTCGCGGGCAGCAAGGAACAGCTGGTCAGAGCGGCCGTGGTGCACTTCTTCCGGCGCGCCACCGCCCGTGTCGAGGCGGTGCTCGCCGCCGCGACGGGGCCCGCCGAGCGGCTCGCCGCCTATCTGCGCGCCGTCTCCGCCGAGCTCGCGCCGGTCTCGCCGCAGTTCTTCGACGACGTGGCCGCGTTCGAGCCGGCCGCCGAGGTCTACGAGCGCAACACCCGGGCCGCCGCCGGCCGGGTGCAGCAGCTGATCGAGGAGGGCGTGACGGCCGGCGTCTTCCGCGAGGTGCACGTCGCCTTCGCCGCCGACGTGATCGCCTCCGTGATGGTCCGCATCCAGCAGCGCCAGGTGGCCGCGGCGACCGGCCTGGCCGACGCCGCCGCGTACGAACAGCTCGCGGAACTGCTCCTGCACGGCCTGCAGAAGGCCTGAGCCGGCCTGAGCCCGCCTCGGCCCCGTCCCGGGACCGGGCCTGGGCGCGGCCCGGAGCAGGCCCGGTCCGGAGCAGGCCGATCCGGCGACGGAACGCCGGAAGGGCACCCCGGATGTCCGGGGTGCCCTTCCGACCGTCCGCGGGTCGTCGGATCAGGCGACCGAGCCGATGCGGCCGGCCGGTTCGCGCGGGACGTCGTGGTGGATCGGGGTGTGCGCACCCGTCAGGGAGACGCCGCTGCCGCCGCGCCGGTTGGCGACGATCTCGGCGCCGATGGACAGGGCGGTCTCCTCGGGCGTACGCGCGCCGAGGTCGAGGCCGATCGGGGAACGCAGCCGGGCGAGTTCGAGTTCGGTGACGCCGACCTCGCGCAGCCGCTTGTTGCGGTCCTCGTGGGTGCGGCGGGAGCCCATCGCGCCGACGTACGCGACGGGAAGTCTGAGGGCGATCTCGAGCAGCGGCACGTCGAACTTGGCGTCGTGGGTGAGGACGCACAGCACCGTGCGGCCGTCCACCTCCGTGGACTCCAGGTAGCGGTGGGGCCATTCGACGACGATCTCGTCGGCGTCGGGGAAGCGGAGCTTCGTCGCGAAGACCGGGCGGGCGTCGCAGACGGTGACGTGGTAGCCGAGGAACTTGCCGACCCGGACGAGCGCGGACGCGAAGTCGATGGCACCGAAGACGATCATGCGCGGGGCGGGCACGGAGGACTCGACGAGGAGGGTGACCGGCTGCCCGCAGCGGCTGCCGTCGGCACCGATCTCGACGGTGCCGGTCCGTCCGGCGTCCAGCATGGCGCGGGCCTCGCAGGCGGCGGTGCGGTCCAGCTCGGGGTGGCCGCCGAGGCCACCCTCGTACGAGCCGTCGGGGCGGACCAGGAGGGCCTGCCCCAACAGGTCCTCCGGGCCGGTGACGATCCGGGCGAGGGCGGCCGCCTCGCCGGAGACGGCGGCGGCCAGCGCGGCGGGGAAGACCCCGCCGCGGACCGGGGTGACGAGGATGTCGATGATGCCGCCGCAGGTCAGTCCGACCGCGAAGGCGTCCTCGTCGCTGTAGCCGAAGCTCTCCAGGACGGTCGCGCCGTCCTCGAGGGCCTGCCGGCAGAGTTCGTAGACGGCGCCCTCCACACATCCGCCGGAGACGGACCCGATCGCCGTGCCGTCGCTGTCGACGGCCAGTGCGGCTCCCGGCTGCCGGGGCGCGCTGCCGCCGACGGCCACGACGGTGGCGACGGCGAAATCGCGTCCCTGCTCGACCCACCGGTGCAGCTCTTCGGCGATGTCCAGCATGGCGAACTCCTTGGGTGTCTGAGGTGGAGGGCGACGTTACGGGCGTCAGCCGACGCCCAGCCAGCTCTCGATCGGATGGATCGCGAAGTAGACGACGAAGACGCCGGTCAGCGCCCACATGAAGCCGCCGACCTCCCTCGCCTTGCCCTGCGCGGACTTGATCACCGCGTAGGAGATGACGCCGGCCGCGACACCGGTGGTGATGGTGTACGTGAAGGGCATCAGGACCACGGTGAGGAACACCGGGATCGCGACGGAGCGGTCGCTCCAGTCCACGTGCTTGGCGTTCTGCATCATCATCGAGCCGATGACGACCAGGGCCGCGGCGGCGACCTCCTGCGGCACGATCGCGGTGAGCGGCGTGAAGAAGAGGGCCAGGGCGAAGAACCCGCCGGTGACCACGGAGGCCAGACCGGTGCGGGCGCCCTCGCCGACGCCGGTGGCGGACTCGACGAAGACCGTCTGACCGGACGCGCCGCCCGCACCGCCGAGGATGCCGCCGGCACCGTCGATGAACAGGGCCTTGGACAGGCCGGGCATCCGGCCCTTGTCGTCGGCGAGCTTGGCCTCGGTGCCGACGCCCAGGATGGTCGCCATGGCGTCGAAGAAGCCGGCCAGCACCAGGGTGAAGACGATCATGGTGATCGTGAGGTAGCCGACGTCGCCCCAGCCGCTGAAGGACACCTGGCCGAGGAGCGAGAAGTCCGGCGTGGAGACCGCGCTGCCGTCCAGCTCCGGCGGGCCGGAGAACCAGGCCTTGCCGGGGATGTCGGCGATCGCGTTGAGGACGACCGCGACGACCGTGCCGACGACGATGCCGATGAGGATGGCGCCGGGGATGTTGCGGGCCTGCAGCGCGAAGATCAGCAGCAGGGTGAAGGCGAAGATCAGGACGGGCCAGCCCATGAGCTCACCGGCCGGGCCGAGCGAGACGGGGCCGCCGCCGGGCGCGGGGTTCTCGTGGACGAAGCCGGCCTTCACGAAGCCGATGATGGCGATGAAGAGACCGATGCCGATGGTGATGGCGTGCTTGAGCGCGAGCGGTATCGCGTTCATGATCATCTCGCGGAGGCCGGTGACCACCAGGAGACAGATCACGGCTCCGTACGCGATCGACATGCCCATGGCCTGCGGCCAGGTCATGACGGGGACGACCTGCGAGGCCATCACGCCGGAGACGCTGAGTCCCGCGGCGAGGGCCAGGGGGACCTTGCCCCAGAAACCCATGAGGAGGGTCGTGGCGGCCGCGGCCAGCGCCGTGGCGGTGATCAGCGCGGGCTGGCTGAGGACGTTGCCGTCGACATCCTTGCCGGAGAGGATCAGGGGGTTGAGCAGGAGAATGTACGCCATCGCCATGAAGGTGGTGACGCCGCCGCGGATCTCCGTCGCGACGGTGGATCCTCTCTCCGAGATGTGAAAGTACCGGTCGAGCCAAGACCTGCCGGCGGGGTTGCGCGAGCCGTTGCCCGCGTCCTCGGCCGTGGTCTTGGGCTCCACTGACGACTGGGTCATGGGGCCTACTCCCAAGGTTCAAAGGGGCACCCGCAGAAAGCGTTGGGGATTGCGGGATTTGGGATATCAAGTTGGCTGCACGACCCGGGGGACGGCCCGAGACGAACGGGTGAATCGGTACTGCGGCTACTGCTGTTCACTGCGGTACTGCCGTACTGCCGTACTGCGGTGGGGGGTTCCCGGACGGTGCGGGCGGGAGGGGAAGTGTGACGTTCCTGGGAGGCACGCACCGTCCGGAGAGGTCTTACAGGGTGCCGGTCAGGTGCTCGGGGCGGACCGGCGTCTTGGTGAGCTCCAGGCCCGTCGCGTTCCGGATCGCCGCGAGGACGGCCGGGGTCGACGACAGGGTCGGGGCCTCACCGATGCCCCGCACGCCGTACGGCGCGTTGGGGTCGGCCAGCTCGAGGTAGTCGACCGGGATGGTCGGCGTGTCGAGGATGGTCGGGATCAGGTAGTCCGTGAAGGAGGGGTTGCGCACCTTCGCGGTCTTCGGGTCGACGATGATCTCCTCCATCACCGCCACGCCCAGGCCCTGGGTGGTGCCACCCTGGATCTGGCCGATGACGGAGAGCGGGTTGACCGCCTTGCCGACGTCCTGGGCACAGGCCAGTTCGATGACCTTGACCAGGCCGAGCTCGGTGTCGACCTCCACCACCGCGCGGTGCGCGGCGAAGGCGTACTGCACGTGACCGTTGCCCTGGCCGGTGACGAGGTCGAAGGCCTCCGTGGGGCGGTGCCGCCACTGCTCCTCGATCTCCACCGCCTCGTCCTCGAGGACGTCCACGATGCTCGCGAGGACCTCGCCGCCGTCGGTGACGACCTTGCCGTCCTGCAGGAGCAGTTCCGCGGTGGCCCACGCCGGGTGGTACGAGCCGAACTTGCGCCGGCCGATCTCCAGGACCTTCTCGCGGACGAGCTCGCAGGAGTTCTTGATGGCGCCGCCGGTCATGTACGTCTGGCGGCCCGCGGAGGTCGAACCGGCCGAGCCGACCTGGGTGTCGGCCGGGTGGATGGTCACCTGGGTGACGCCCAGTTCCGTGCGGGCGATCTGGGCGTGGATGGTGACACCGCCCTGGCCGACCTCCGCCGCGGCGGTGTGCACCGTGGCGACGGCCTCGCCGTTGATGACCTCCATGCGGATCCGGGCGGTCGAGTAGTCGTCGAAGCCCTCGGAGAAGCCGACGTTCTTGATGCCGACCGCGTAGCCGACGCCGCGGACGACGCCCTCGCCGTGCGTGGTGTTGGACAGGCCGCCCGGCAGCGCGCGGACGTCCGCGCCCTCGCCGGCGGTCTCCCACTGGCGCTCCGGCGGCATGGGGCGGGCCTTGACCCGGCGCAGCAGCTCGGCGACCGGGGCCGGCGAGTCCACGACCTGGCCGGTCGGCATGAGCGTGCCCTGCTCCATGGCGTTGATCTGGCGGAACTCGACCGGGTCCATGCCCAGCTTGGCCGCCAGCTTGTCCATCTGCGCCTCGTAGGCGAAGCAGGCCTGGACCGCGCCGAAGCCGCGCATGGCGCCGCAGGGCGGGTTGTTGGTGAAGAGGCCGATCGCCTCGATCTCGACGTCGTCGATGACGTACGGCCCGACCGAGAGGGACGAGGCGTTGCCGACGACCGAGACCGTGGACGAGGCGTAGGCGCCGCCGTCCAGGACGATCTTGCACTTCATGTGCGTGAGCTTGCCGTCCTTGGTGGCGCCGTGCTCGTAGTAGAGCTTCGCCGGGTGCCGGTGGACGTGCCCGAAGAAGGACTCGTAGCGGTTGTAGACCATCTTGACCGGCTTGCCGGTGCGCAGGGCGAGCACGGAGGCGAGGATCTGCATCGAGATGTCCTCGCGGCCGCCGAAGGCGCCGCCGACGCCGGCCATGGTCATGCGGACCTTGTCCTCGGGCAGGCCGAGGCAGGGCGCGATCTGCTCGCGGTCCGCGTGCAGCCACTGGGTGGCCACGTACAGGTCGATGCCGCCGTCCTCGGCGGGCACCGCGAGGCCGGACTCCGGGCCGAGGAAGGCCTGGTCCTGCATGCCGAAGGTGTACTCGCCCCTGACGATGACGTCGGCGCGCTTGGCGGCCTCGTCGGCGTTGCCGCGGATGATCGGCTGGCGGTGCACGATGTTCGGGTGCGGGACGTGCTTGGCGTGCCTGTCCTCGCGGTTCTCGTGGACGAGCACGGCGTCGGGAGCGGTCGCCGAGGCCTCATCGGTGATGAGGGGCAGCTCCTTGTACTCGACCTTGATCTTCGCGGCGGCGCGGCGGGCGGTCTCCGGGTGGTCGGCGGCCACGAGGGCGACCGGCTCACCGTGGTGACGGACCTTGCCGTACGCGAGCACCGGGGTGTCGCGGAACTCCAGGCCGTAGTTCTTCGCGGCCGGCAGGTCGTCCGCCGTCAGGACGGCGTAGACGCCCGACATGGCCAGGGCCTCGGAGGTGTCGATGGACACGATCTCGGCGTGCGCGACCGTGGACCGCAGGGTCTGGCCCCACAGCATCTCCTCGTGCCACATGTCCGAGGAGTAGGCGAACTCGCCGGTGACCTTGAGGGTGCCGTCCGGGCGGAGGGTGGACTCGCCGACGCCGCCCTGGTTGTGCTTCTGGGTGACCTCGGTGGGCGTGCCCGCCGGTACGGTACGTGTGTTCTGAGCCATCGTCAGACCGCCTCTCCCTGGCGCTCCTGGCGAGCGGCCGCCAGGCGGACCGCGTCGAGGATCTTCTCGTAACCGGTGCAGCGGCAGAGGTTGCCGGAGAGCGCCTCGCGGATGTCCGCGTCCGTCGGGGACGGGTTGCGCTCCAGCATCTCGTCGGCCGCGACGAGCAGACCGGGGGTGCAGAAGCCGCACTGCACGGCGCCCGCGTCGATGAACGCCTGCTGGATCGGGCTGAGTTCGACGCCCTCGCCGGTCTGCGAGTCCTGCGGCTTGGCCTCCCAGCGCTTGGCCTCGTCGAGCGAGGTGCCGCAGGCACCGGAGGCGCAGCCGCCGCCGTGACCGTGCTCCTGACGCTCCCTGGCGTACTCCGCGAGGCCCTCGACGGTGACGACCTCGCGGCCCTCGACCTGGCCGGCGGCGACCAGGCAGGAACACACCGGCACGCCGTCGAGGCGGACCGTGCAGGAACCGCACTCGCCCTGCTCACAGGCGTTCTTGGAGCCGGGCAGGCCCAGGCGCTCACGCAGAACGTAGAGGAGGGACTCACCCTCCCAGACGTCGTCGGCTTCCTGCGGACGACCGTTGACCGTGAAATTCACGCGCATGGTTATGCAGCTCCTTCAAGGGTGCGCCCGTTGCCGGCGCGGTACTGCTCCCAGGTCCAGCCGAGCGTGCGGCGGGCCATGATGCCCACGGCGTGCCGGCGGTACTTGGCGGTGCCTCGTACGTCGTCGATCGGGTTGCAGGCCCCGGACGCGAGGTCCGCGAACTGCTTGGCGATCGAGGGAGTGATGATCTTGCCGTTGTCCCAGAAGCCGCCCTCCTCGAGGGCCGCGTTCAGGAACTCCTCGGCCGCCGTGGCCCGCACGGGCGTGGGGGCGGCGGAGCCGATGCCGGTCCGTACGGTCCGGGTCTCCGGGTGGAGGGCCAGGCCGAAGGCGCAGACGGCGATGACCATCGCGTTGCGGGTGCCGACCTTGGAGTACTGCTGGGGGCCGTCCGCCTTCTTCACGTGGACGGTCTTGATGAGCTCGTCGGGTTCGAGCGCGTTGCGCTTCACGCCCTTGTAGAACTCGTCGATCGGGATGAACCGGGTGCCGCGCACCGACTCGACCTCGACCTCGGCGCCCGCCGCGAGCAGCGCGGGGTGGGCGTCACCGGCCGGGGAGGCGGTGCCCAGGTTGCCGCCGACGCCGCCGCGGTTACGGATCTGCGGGGAGGCGACCGTGTGCGAGGCGAGGGCCAGACCGGGGAGCTCCTCGCGGAGGTTCTCCATGATCTGGGTGTACGGGACCGAGGCGCCGAGCCGGACGTTCTCCTCGCCGACCTCCCACTCGCGCAGCAGCTCGATACGGTTCAGGTCCAGGAGGTACTCGGGACGCCGGTGGTCGAAGTTGATCTCGACCATGATGTCGGTACCGCCTGCGATGGGCACGGCCGTGGGGTGCTCGGCCTTGGCGGCGAGCGCCTCCTCCCAGCTGGCGGGGCGAAGGAAGTCCATGGTGGCTCTCTTCTTGTGCTTCGGGTGATCGGGGGTCGTTCGTACGGGCCATGGGGGACGGCCGGCCCTCGACGGACGATCTCTTCATGTGCTGTTAACGCGGTGTGTGTGGCCTAGTACACAAGCCCCGCCCGCCCGTGTGCAGCCACCGAAACCATGAAGGAGTTGGCTGGCTGCCATGGTCGTCTTGTAGATTCGAACGAAAGGCGGAGAACAGCAACCTCTCCGTTTCCCCCCGGAAACGGTGGCACCACGCCATCGACGACAACGAGACACCCACTCCACCCCCAACAAGGAACGGCGGCGACATCATGCGGCTGCGCGCACTGCTGGAGAACGACGCGCTCGGGCTGCGCCTGCTCGGCGGCGACGACGAGCTGGACCGCACCGTCCGCGGCGTGATGACGACGGACCTCAAGGACCCCAGCCGCTACCTGTCCGGCGGGGAGCTGGTGCTCACCGGCCTCGCCTGGCTGCACGAGCCGGGCGACGCCGAGCCCTTCGTCCGGATCCTCGCGAGCACCGGCGTGGCCGCCCTGGCCGTCGGCGAGGCCGAGCTCGGCGACATTCCGGACGACCTCGTACAGGCGTGTTCTCGCCATCGGCTGCCGCTGTTCGCAGTCAACGAATCCGTTGCGTTCGCGACGATCACCGAGCACGTTGTTCGACAGGTCTCCGGTGAGCGGGCCGGCGACCTGGCCGCCGTCGTGGACCGCCACAGGCGTCTGATGACCTCGGGACCGGCCGGCGGCGGACCCGAGGTCGTGCTCGATCTCCTCGGCTCCGACCTGGACCTCCGGGCCTGGGTGCTGTCCCCCACCGGCCGCCAGATCGCCGGCGCCGGAGAGCCCCTGGAGCCCGGTCTCGCCGCCTCTCTCGCCGGTGAGCACCTGGCCGCGACCCGCACCGGGCGGCGCGGCCCGCACCGGATCGGCGTCGCCGGAACGACGTACTCGCTGTTCCCGATCCGCAACACCGGCCGCGGCACCCCGCCCCCGTCCCGCGACGTGCGCGAGACCGTGCTCTCCGACTGGCTGCTCGCCGTCGAGGCCGACGCGGGCGACTGGCCGGCCGCCCGGCTCGACCTGCTCCAGGGCGTCACCCAGCTGATCGCCGTCGAGCGGGACCGCCGCGACGCCGCGCGGACCGTGCGCCGCCGGCTCGCCCAGGAGGTCCTGGAACTGGTCCAGACGGGTGCCGCGCCCGCCGAGATCGCCGCCCGCCTCCGGGTCGCCGCGCCCGTGCTGCTGCCCGGACTCGGCACCGCCCCGCACTGGCAGGTCGTGGTCGCCCGCGTCGAGTGGGAGCAGGAGCCCGGGCAGGGCGCCGTCGACAGCGGCCCCGTCGCCCAGGCCCTCCTGGAGGAGATCCTGGTCGACCCGACGGCCTCCGGCGCCGACTCGGCCGACCGGATCGCCGTCGCCCACAGCGGCGACGAGGCCATCGCGCTCGTCCCGCTCGCCGCCACGCCGCTGCCCGACAGCGAGGACGACATGCCGCCCGTGGCGCTCGGCCTGCACGCCGACGCCCTGCTCTCCGCCGTCCGCACGCCGCTCTCCGCCGGGCTCGCCGACGACGGCCGGCTCACCCTCGGCGTCAGCGCCGCCGTGCACTCCGCCGAGGGGCTGCGCGGCGCCCTGGAGGAGGCCCGGCACGCCCGCCGGGTCGCCGCGGCCCGCCCCGGCCGCGTCTGCGCCGCCGGCCACCACGAGCTCGCCTCGCACGTGCTGCTGCTGCCCTTCGTCCCGGACGACGTGCGGCGCGCCTTCACGGCCCGCCTCCTGGACCCGCTGCGGGACTACGACCGCCGGCACCGCGCGGAGCTCATCCCGACGCTGGAGGCCTTCCTCGACTGCGACGGCTCCTGGACCCGCTGCGCGACCCGCCTCCACCTGCACGTGAACACGCTGCGCTACCGGGTGGGCCGGATCGAGCAGCTCACCGGCCGGGACCTGTCCCGCCTGGAGGACAAGCTCGACTTCTTCCTGGCGCTCCGGATGAGCTGAACGGGTGAAGACGATCCTCCGCTGACCGGATTCATCTCATCGGGTGACCAGGCGGACTGACGGGGCGGCAGGCGACTGCCGCCCCGTCGCCGTACTCCCCCGCGAGTCCCCGGCGTTTCCGGCCCTTCCCGCTTTGTGAAAACTTTCACCCGACCCCTTGGCCGGTCCCCGGACTTCGTGCTGAGATGCCGTCCTACTCACAGCTCGATGGCGCGCTCGGGGAGGGCGATGTGGCGTACGGCCGGGGCACCCCACTGGAGACCGCGATCTGGAGGCTCCGCTCCCGCGGCTGCTGGACGGATGCCGCCGAACTCCTCGCACCGCGCGCGTCCGAACCGGCGGCGGCCCTGGAACGGGCGGCCCTGCTGATCGAGCGCTGCCTCTACACCGAACAGGGCTGGGCCGAGGCCGAGGAGGCGCTGCGGGCGGCCGAGGCGGTCGCCCAGACCGACGAGGAGCGCGGGGCCGCCGCCTGCGAACGCGGCCATCTCGCCTACGCCTCCACCCTCCTGGGCGTCCGCGACCGCGCCGACGAGGCCCGCGCGGCGCTCGGCCGCGCGGCGGCGCTGATCGGCCCCGAGACGCCGGGCCGCGCACTCCTGGACTATCGCCGCGGGCTGCTCGCGCAGAACCTCGGCGACTCCCCGGAGGCCGCCCGCGCCGCCTACCGCCGCGCCCACGCCGGGGCGACCGCCCACGACGACGCGCTGCTGCTGTCCTCGACCTGGCGCCATCTCGCCGGACTCGCCCTGCGCGAGGGCGAGTTGGCGGAGGCACGGCACGGCTTCGCCGAATCGCTGCGGATCCGCGAGGAGTTGGGCTACCTGGTGGGCACCGTGCCCGCGCTCGCCTCGCTCGCCGAGGCGGAGACGGAACCGGAGGCGGGCCGGCTCCGGGCGGAGGCGGGCCGGCTTTTCCGCCTGCTGGGCGGCGTACCGACCTGGCTGGCCGCGCAGTTGACGCCGCGTCCGGCCGTCTGAGGTCTCAGGCCGGTGGAGGGTGCGCGGGACCGCTCCCGCCGTCGCGCGCCTCACGCGCGCGCTCCAGCCGGAGCACCGCCTCGTCCAGGCCGAGCAGCAGCGCGCCGTCCTCCGTGACCGCCACCGCGCGGACCGGGGGCCCCGGGCGGAAGGTCAGACGGGCGTGCTGCTCGATCCGGTGGAGTTCCACCGTCCCGTCCGCCCAGGCCGCCGCCAGGACCGGCCCGTGCGGGGTCTCGGTGGCGGCCAGGGAGACCACCGGCGAGCGGCGTTCCGTCAGGGGCTCCGGGTCGGGGTCCTTGCCGGGCGTCCACCGGCGCACGGCTCCGTCGGTGCCGCCGCTGCACACGAACGGCGTCGCCGACTCGACGGCGGCCACCGCCGTGACCCGGCCGCTGTGCAGGGCCGCCTGGTGGAGGCCGGTGAGGCCGAAGGCGTGGACGGAGCCCAGCCGGTCGCCGACCACGACCGACCCCGCGATGGCGGCGAGGGCGGTGCCGGGATGCCGGGTGAGGGTGGCGGAGACCGCTTCGGTGAGGCGCTGGAGGTACGGCGGCCGCGGCTGCCGGCCCCGTACGGTGTGCAGCCGGCCCCGCTCGTCGAGCAGCAGCACGGTCCCGTCCGGCGCGGGCGCGAGGGCCCTGACCGGTCCGGTGACCGGGTGGTCGAGCTGCCCGAGCGGCCGGGCGTCGTCCGCGGCGAGCAGCCGTACGGTGCCGCCCAGGTCCGCGGCGAGCAGCGTCCCGCCCTGGGCGGCGAGTGCGGCGACCGGTCCGGGCCAGGGCGGCGCGACGTCCCCGGCGACCCGGGTCCACCGCACCCGCCAGGGCGCGGAGGCGGCGAGGTCCCGGAGCGCGGGCCGCAGCCGGGGGTCGGCGCCGTCGCCGAGGACGGCGAGCAGCCCGAGGGCCCGGTCGGCGGGGCCGCGGACCGCGCACAGGGCCTGCCCGGCGCGCAGCCAGGCGGTGCGCAGACCGCCGTGGTCGTCGACGGGGTCGCTGACGTAGCCGGTGGTGACGGCGACGGGATCGGCGGCGCAGACGGCGGCGGGGTCGGAGAGGTCGGGGGCGCCGGACGGGCCGGGGGTGCGGGACGGGCCGGCCGGGCCGTCGGAAGCGGGCTGGTCGCCGTCCACCACGGTGCTGCGCCCTTCGGCGAGGAGGGCGTATCCCGGTGTTCCCGGGCTCGCCTCGACCACGAGCCGTACCCGGCCGAGTCGGGCGAGGTCGGCGATCAGCGCGGCGACCGCCTCGGGTTCGGCGGCGGCGTGGAGGGCCGGCAGGAGCAGCACGGTGCGGGCGGCGCGGCCGGTCTCGCTGGTGGCCAGGGCCCGGACGAGGTCGTCCGCCGAGCCGGCGACGACGCCGAGGTGGTCGGCGACGGCCCAGGCGGTGCCGAGGGCGGTGCGGCCGGCCAGCGGGACGAGCGCCCGGGCGGTACGGCGCCGCCCGGCGGCGCGGGGCCCGTGGGCGGCGAGCCAGTCGAGCAGCCCGGGGGCGCCGGTGACGAGGCAGAGGCGGGGGGCTTCGGGGTCGGTGAGCCAGCCGAGCAGGGCCGCGGCCCCGGGGCGCTCCGCGCGGACGGACGGCATGGGCACCTCTCGGTCGGCGCGGTCTGGAAGGAGTACGGGCTGACGCTGTCGACCTTAGTCGTCAGTCCTGCGCCCCGGTGAAGTGCTCCCGTACGAGTGAGGAAACGACGGGGAGATCCTGGGCGATCAGCGCGTCGAGCAGGGCGGTGTGTTCGGCGGCGTCGGCGACGAGTTCGCCGTGGCGGGTGGCGGGGGCGCTGACGAGGGGCCACTGGGAGCGCCGGTGCAGGTCGTCGGCGACGAGGAGGAGCTGCTCGTTGCCGGCGAGGGCGAGGACGGCGCGGTGGAAGGCGCGGTCGGCCTCGGCGTAGTGCGCGCGGTCGCCGCGGGCGGCGGCGGTGGAGGTGGCCTCGGCGAGCGGCCGGAGTCCGGCCCAGGTCTCGGCGGGGACGGTGCGGGCGAGGCGGAGCATGACGGGGACCTCGATGAGGGCGCGGACCTCGGCGAGTTCGGCGAGTTCGCGGGGGGTGCGTTCGCTGACGCGGAAACCGCGGTTGGGCACGACCTCGACGGCGCCTTCGGTGGCGAGCTGCTGCATGGCCTCGCGGACGGGGGTGGCGGAGACGCCGAAGCGTTCGCCGAGGGCGGGGGCGGAGTAGACCTCGCCGGGGACGAGCTCGCCGCTGACCAGGGCGGTGCGCAGGGCCTGGAGGATCTGGCCGCGGACGGAGTGGCGGCGGACGGTGCGGGGCTCGGCGAGGCCGGCGGCCGGGGGTTCTCCGTGGGTGTGTTCCCCGCGGGCCTGCTCGGGGACGCGTGCGGTCCGGTCCCGGGTGCCGGCCCCCGCCTCGCCGTACGCCGCCGCCTCGCCGTGCGCCGCTGCCTCGCCGTACGCCGCCGGGGCGGACCGGTCCGCCGTCCGCCCGCGCGTGCTGCCCTGCTCCACCCGGGTCCTCCTGCGCCTTCGTGCCGGGCCCGGCTCGCGGCGCCGGGGTCCCCCGTGCACGATAGGCGGACGGCGTCGCAGTTCAAACACCACAACGATCGGGTAAGGTAAGGCTAACCTGCTAACGATCGTGATTCGGTGGTCCCGCATGGCCCTGCCCGCTTTGCTGCCGTCGCCTCCCGCCTCGCCCGTCGCGGCCGCCTACGCCCGGCTCGCCGAGGTGTTCCCCGGACTGCGCGTCGACGAACTGGCCGGGGACGAGCGGCTGCCGCGCGGGACGGGCTGGGTGGCATCGGACGAGCTGGGCGCCGGCGGGGACGGCCTGGACGCCTTTCTCTCCTGGGACGACGCACAGGTGCGGCGTGACTACGGGCGGACGGCCCGCCCCGACGTGGTGGCGAGCTTCGCGCTGCACCGGTACGCCTGGCCGACGTGCCTGCTGGTGACGCTGCCCTGGTTCCTGCACCGGCGGGTGCCCCGGCTGCCCGCGCGCAACGTGGCCTTCCAGCGGGCCCTCGGCCGGGTCGCGGTGCGGATCGAGGAGTTCGCCTGCCTGCCAGGGGACCCGGCGGCGACACTGCCCGGCGCCCGCGTGGTGGCGGACGAGGAAGCGCTGCGGGCCGAGGTGCGGGACGCCCTCGCCGAGCACTTCGAGCAGGTCCTGGCCGGCTTCGGGCCCCGGATGCGGCGCGGCAGGCGGGCCCTGTGGGGCATGGTGACGGACGAGATCGTCGAGGGGCTCTGGTACATCGCGGAGCTGCTCGGCGAGGAGGGCCGGGCGCTCGCGGAGCTGGAGCGCCTGATGCCGGGGACGACGAAGCCGTACGCGGGCGCCGCGGGCTTCCGGGAGCTCCCGGACTCGGCGGAGGCGTGCGGAACGGCCCGCGTCACGCGCGACCGGGTCTCGTGCTGCTTCTTCTACACCCTGCGGCCCGAGGACACGTGCCTCACCTGTCCGCGCACCGCCGACCCCGAGCGGGTCCGCCGCCTCGCCGCCACCGTCTGACCGTCTTCCGCCGTTACGCCACCCGGACGGGTGGTGCGAATCGAACGCAACTCGCGCCTCTCGCGCGGAAGTTCGACCAGATCACACCTATTCGTATGCCGTACGGCCCCGATGGCGTGCTCTTGTTCCGAAACCCCGTACCCGCCGCGCCGGGTCGGCCAGTATGGGCGGCCGAATCGCCCTACTGCGAGGCAAAGGGACACCGCATGAGACTGACCGACATATCGCTGGACTGGCTGCTTCCGGGCGGCGTGATGGTGGCGGGGGTCCTGACGGCGGTGGCGGTGCTCGCGCGCGGGAAGCGCGCCGGTGACCAGGCCGCGGCCGAGGACTCCTGGGAGCGCAGCGAGGAACGCCGCAGACGCAAGGAGGCCGTCTACGGCACCGCCTCCTACGTCCTGCTCTTCTGCTGCGCCGCGGTCGCGGCGGCGCTCTCCTTCCACGGGCTCGTCGGCTTCGGCCGGCAGAACCTCAACCTCTCCGGGGGCTGGGAGTACCTGGTCCCGTTCGGCCTCGACGGCGCCGCGATGTTCTGTTCGGTGCTGGCCGTCCGCGAGGCGAGCCACGGCGACGCGGCCCTCGGCTCACGCCTCCTGGTGTGGACGTTCGCGGGCGCGGCGGCCTGGTTCAACTGGGTGCACGCGCCGCGGGGCATGGGCCACGCGGGCGCCCCGCAGTTCTTCGCGGGCATGTCCCTGTCGGCGGCGGTCCTGTTCGACCGGGCGCTGAAGCAGACCAGGCGGGCCGCGCTGCGCGAGCAGGGCCTGATCCCGCGGCCGCTGCCGCAGATCCGCATGGTCCGCTGGCTGCGGGCACCCCGGGAGACCTTCGGCGCCTGGTCGCTGATGCTCCTGGAGGGCGTACGGACCCTGGACGAGGCGGTCGACGAGGTGCGCGAGGACCGGCGGGAGAAGGTGCAGAACCGGATCCGCCGGCGCGAGCAGGCCAAGCTGGACCGGGCACGGCTCAAGGCGATAAACCGCCAGCACCGTGCGTTCGGGCGCGGTGCCGGCCGGCAGGTCGACGTGGCGGCGCTGGGCGCCGCCACCGGTGCGGGCTCCGCGACGGGCACGGTGCAGGCCGCCGTCGCGGAGCCCGCCATAGCGGACCCAGGACAGCTGCCGCTTCGACACCGGCCCTCCCTGCAGGCCGTCAGAGGCGCTGAGCCGCGTGGCGGTGAGCCCCGGACGGTCGACCTGACCGCCGAGGACGACACCCAGACGCTGCCGCGCCTCGACTCCCTGGAGCGTAAACTCGCCGACCTGGAGCAGCAGTTCGGCTGAGTCCCGGCTCCGAACGGCCGGCGGGGCCGCCTGGGGAACAACCCTTAGGCGGCCCCGCCGGCCAGTTCGAACCAGACGACCTTGCCCACGCCGCGGTCCTCCACTCCCCAGGAGTCGGCGAGGGCCTGGACGAGGACGAGTCCCCGGCCGTGCGTACCGTCGTCGGCGTTCGGTACGCGCGGCCGGACCATCTCGGACACGAAGTCCCTGACCTCGACCCTCAGGTGCTCGGGGACGACGGTGGCGGTGACGACCGCCCCGTGGTCCGTGTGGATCAGCGCGTTGGTCACCAGCTCGCTGGTGAGGAGTTCGGCGACGTCGGAGGCGCCCGGTCCGCCCCACGTCCCCAGCATCTCGCGTAACGCGTGCCGTACCTCGGGCACCGCGGTGAGATCCGCGGTCCCCACCCTTCTGAGCAGTCGAGTCCGCTGCTTCGCCTCCCCGGCCATAACCCCCACCCCGTCGTCGGATCGAACAGGCTCACGGGGATGCATGCCCAGGCGCCCGGCCCGCATTCACGAGCACTCCGGGCAGACCTCACGGACTGTCAGGGGCGGGGCACGTTCCGCAGGTTGGAGCGAGCCATCTGGAGCATCCGGCCGACTCCGCCGTCAAGCACGATCTTGCTGGCGGAGAGGGCGAAGCCGGTGACCATCTCGGCGCTGATCTTCGGCGGGATGGACAGCGCGTTGGGGTCGGTGACGACGTCCACGAGCGCCGGACCCTTGTGCCTGAAGGCGTCCTTGAGGGCGCCGGCGAGGTGCTTGGGCTTCTCCACGCGGACGCCGTAGGCGCCGGCGGCGCGGGCGATGGCGGCGAAGTCGGGGTTCTTGTAGGCGGTTCCGTACGAGGGGAGCCCGGCGACCAGCATCTCCAGCTCGACCATGCCGAGCGAGGAGTTGTCGAAGACGATCACCTTCACCGGCAGGTCGTACTGGACCAGGGTGAGGAAGTCGCCCATGAGCATGCTGAACCCGCCGTCGCCGGACATCGACACGACCTGACGGCGGCGGTCGGTGAACTGGGCGCCGATGGCCTGCGGCAGCGCGTTCGCCATGGAGCCGTGGCTGAAGGAGCCGATGATCCGGCGGCGCCCGTTGGGCGTGAGGTAGCGGGCGGCCCAGACGTTGCACATGCCGGTGTCGACGGTGAAGACGGCGTCGTCGTCGGCGAGTTCGTCGAGGACGGACGCGACGTACTCGGGATGGATCGGCGTGTGCTTCTCGACCTTGCGGGTGTACGCCTTGACCACGCCCTCCAGGGCGTCGGCGTGCTTCTTCAGCATCTTGTCGAGGAAACGCCGGTCGGTCTTGGCCCGGACCCGCGGGATGACGCAGCGCAGCGTCTCCCGGACGTCGCCCCAGACGGCGAGGTCGAGCCGGGAACGCCGGCCGAGCCGCTCGGGGCGTACGTCGATCTGGACGATCTTCACGTCGTCGGGCAGGAAGGCGTTGTACGGGAAGTCGGTGCCGAGCAGGATGAGCAGCTCGCACTCGTGGGTGGCCTCGTAGGCGGCGCCGTAGCCGAGGAGTCCGCTCATGCCGACGTCGAACGGGTTGTCGTACTGGATCCACTCCTTGCCGCGCAGCGCGTGCCCGACGGGCGACTTCACCCGTTCGGCGAACTGCATGACCTCGGGATGCGCGCCCGCGGTGCCGCTGCCGCAGAACAGCGTCACCCGGTCGGCCGAGTCGATCATCCGCACGAGCGCGTCGATCTCGGCGTCGCCCGGCCGGACGGTGGGCCGGGAGGTGACGAGCGCGGTCTCGACCGCCTTCTCGGGCGCGGGCCGGTCGGCGAGATCGCCGGGCAGCGAGACGACGCTGACGCCGCCCTGGCCGACGGCGTGCTGGATCGCGGTCTGCAGCAGCCGCGGCATCTGGCGCGGGTTCGAGATCAGCTCGCAGTAGTGGCTGCACTCGCGGAACAGCTGGTCGGGGTGGGTCTCCTGGAAGTAGCCGAGGCCGATCTCGCCGGACGGGATGTGGGAGGCGAGGGCCAGGACCGGGGCCATGGAGCGGTGGGCGTCGTACAGGCCGTTGATCAGGTGGAGGTTGCCCGGGCCGCAGGAACCGGCGCAGGCCGCGAGCCGGCCGGTGACCTGGGCCTCGGCGCCGGCGGCGAAGGCCGCGACCTCCTCGTGCCGCACCTGCACCCAGTCGATGGCCGAGTTGCGCCGGATGGCGTCGACGACGGGGTTCAGGCTGTCGCCGACCACTCCGTAGAGGCGCTGGACGCCCGCGCGGACGAGGATGTCGACGAACTGTTCTGCGACGTTCTGTTTGGCCATGGGTCCATCAACCCATGAGCGACGGGGTTGTGCCCCTTGGGTTAGGCCTCCCAGACAGCCACACCCGTACGGTCGTCGGCGTAACCGGTCACCCGTAGCTGGGTGTCGGCGAGGAAGGCGGCGAGGCCCGGCGGTTCGGCGCCGGCCCAGCGGGCGGCGAGCTCGCGGGCGAGGGACGGTTCGCCGCGCATGGGCTCGGCGAGGCCGTGCGAGGCGAGGAGCAGGGTGTCACCGGGGCGGGCCACGGAGGCGCGGAAGCGGAACGGCTCGGCGGGCGGGGGCAGGGCGTCCTCGATGAAGGGCCGGCCGGGCGGGTCGGCGACGCCGAGCCGCATGGTGAGCCGGTCGCCGTCCTCGCCCGCCTCGGGGAGGTCGGCCGGGTCGGGCGTCGTCGCGGACCGGGCGCGGGGCGGCGAGCCGAAGCCGACCACGGGGCCGCCGACCGTGGTCGCAGGGTCGGGCAGGAGCGGTTCGATGTCCTGCCAGGCGCCGTCGCGGAGCCGGAACAGGCCGCCGGTGCCGACGCCGAAGAACACCCGGGTGCGGCAGTCGGGATCGGCGGAGAGCAGCAGGCAGCGCAGGCCCGCCGTGTACTCCTCGGGGTCGAGGCCGCGTTCGGCGGCGCGGGCGCGCAGCTTGCCGTAGGTGCGGTCGGTGAGCCGGTGGAGCCCCGACTTGAGGTCGCCGCGGCGGCCGGCCCGGATGTCCTCGGAGAGCCGGGCGTGACTGCGGCCGACGGACTCGGCGATCCAGCGGCAGGCGTCGGCGGCGGCGAGGTGGGTGTGCTCGGAGCCGCGCCGGCCCGCGGCGACGGCGACGAACACGAGGGCGGCCTCGTCCTGCCCGAAGCGGGCGGTGAGCAGGGCGTCGCGGCGGGGTTCGCCGCGGTAGCGGGCCGAGTCGCCGCGGACGGAGACGGCGCGCAGGGTGTAGGCGCCGTAGCGGGCGCCGTCGAGAACGGTGTCGGCGACGAGCGCGTCGAGCTCGCCGGGGCGGGCGGCGGGCAGCGCGGTGGGCTCGGCCTCGTAGGTGGGCGGCCGGGTCCCGACGTGTCCGGTACGGGGCCGGGGCGCGGGCAGCTGCACGGGCGGGGCCGCGGGGAGCGGGGCCGCGGGGGTCGGCGTCCCGGCGGACGGCTCGGCAGGCGGCGCCCCGGCGTCCGGGGCCGGGGCGTCGGGCGGCGGGGCGGGGAGCTCGGCCGGCGGGGCGGGAAGCTCGGGCGGCGGGGCCGCGAGCTCGGTCGTGGTCGCCGCGGCGGAGTCGTAGCGCTCGTCGAGGCTGTCCGGCGTCGGCGCGGGCGCGGTGTCCTGCGCCGCCTCGTCGTACAGCTTGTCCCACCAGTTGGTGTCCCCCTGCTGAGTCATGCCCTTATTGTCCACCGCACAGGGCGTCAGAAAACGGGACATCAGGAAAAGCGTTACGGCAAAAGGGTGGTCGTCGAAGGGTGGTCCGCCGGGCGGCCCCACCCCCCACGGGAAGGACGCCCGGCGGACCGGCGTGATCAGCGCACGTCGTAAGCGCGGACCACGGTCTGGGTGACGGAGTTGCCGTTGGCGTCCGTCAGTTCGGACTTCAGGGTGACCTGCCTGCCGGTGGCGCCCGCGTGGTTGACGGTCGCGGTCCAGGCGTCGCCCTGGTGGGAGACCTGTGCTTCGGTCCAGGTCGTGCCGCCGTCGTAGGAGTAGGACAGGCGGGCCGAGGTGAGCGCGGCGGGCGTGTAGCCCGCGTGACCCGTCACGCCGAGGCCGATCTGCTGGCCGTCGGTCGCCGCGAGGGTCTTGAGTCCGTCCTCCGGAAGGTCGTACCGGGGGAAGAGAATCGGGATGCCCTGAGAATAGACGCTCTCGTCCAGCTCGGAGGTGAATTTCCATACCGAGTTGACGGACGTGGAGCGGGCCCACACCTTGCTGCCGATCTTCATGGTGTTCTGTTCGAGCGTGTACGTGCCGGATTCGGCCGGTACCTCGAACACTCCGAACGGCCAGCCGGTCTCGCCGAGCGGCTCGCCGTCCTTGCTGAGGCGCAGGTTGCCGATGTCACCGAAGGAGCCGGGCTCGGCGTAATGGGTGTTGTCGCCCCACATGGCGTCGGCGAAGCCCATGAGGTTGCCCTGGCGTTCGGCGACGAGCACCGGCCTGCCGGTGGCGTCGCGCGGGGCGGTGGGGGCGACGACCCCGTCGTACCAGTGCTCGGTGCGGCGCTCTCCGGGGCCGTACGCGTGGCGGGCGCCGACCATGAACTCGCCGAAGGGGAAGCTGGAGGAGAGGATCTGCTCCCAGGCGGTGTCGCCGGGCGTGTAGTACTCGGTGCGGGTGCCGGGCGCGGGGACGGTCTCGAGGGAGCCGAAGAAGACTCCGGTGCCGTCGGGGCGGTAGGCGGCGGGGTTGTCGATGAAGTCGGCGGCGACGCCCATGGCGTGGTACGTCGACTCGGTGCGGCCCAACCGGCCGTCGCGGACGCGGTAGTTCTTCTCGCCGACGACCGGGCGGGACTCGGGGAACGCGAGGTTGTAGAGGTAGGAGCTCCTGGCGGTGGCCCGCCAGGCGAGCGTGACCTCGCCGGCCGCGAGCCGGTCGAGGAGCAGACCGGCCTCGGCGGCGGGCACGGCGAGGACCGGCAGGCCGGGGCCGGTGAAGCCGCCGCTCGGGTACCAGCGGCCGGCGGCCTCGTGGTAGGTGACGACGGCGACGGCGCCGGCGGCCTTGGCGTTGCGGGCGAGGGTGGACACGGCGGTGCTGGTGTCGGGCAGGCGGACCAGCGCGATCCGGTCCTTCACGCCCGCGGCCGTGAGCTCCTCCGGGGTGCCGGTGCCCGCGTCGACGAGCCGGGCGGAGCCGGTGCCGTCGAGGTTGTCGGAGCCGGTGGAGGCGGTGAGGGGATGCAGGACGAGACCGTCACCGGTCTTCAGTTCGCCGATCTGCGGGGCGGCGGCGCGCCAGTAGCTGCCGAACTCGAAGTCGCCGTCCGCCGCCCGGCCTTCGACGGAGGCGTAGTAGCCGCGGACGGTGCGCGGGCCGGACGCGGTGCCGGCGTGCAGCCAGGTGTCGTCCCAGGAGCGGGCGAACGCGAGGGTGGCGCCCCGCACTTCGGAGGCCTTGTCGGTCCGGACGGACAGCCGGTGGGCCTCGCGGGCGTCGAGGACGACGGTGGTGTCCTTCGTCAGTTCCAGCTGGGGGCGGGCCAGGTAGCTGACGGAGTCGGTGAGCGTGGCACCGTCGCCGGCGTCGGGTGTGGTGACGAAGGAGGAGAGGAAGTAGCTTCCGGCGCGCAGCCGGTAGACCTGGTCGGCGGAGCCCTCGTTGAAGCGGCGCTCCCCGGTGGCGTCGTCGGTGCCGATGACGTCGAGGGAGGAGGCGCCGTCGGCGGGCCTGCCCTGACGGTCGATCAGCTTGACGCGCAGGGTGACGGTTTCGGGCTCGACGTGGAGCGCGAACGGGGTGGACACGTGCACGGCGGTGCCGCCGTCGGTGCCGGTGGCGACGATCCGGCCGGTGACGTCGCCGTACTGGGCGCGCTCCAGGCGGACGGCCGGGTCGACGGCGAGCGGGACCTCGACGGTGGCGCCGGCCGGGACGGTCACGGTGCGCCGCCCGAGCCGGGCGACGGCGGAGCGGACGGCGGAGCCGTCGTTGCCGGTGACCTTCTCGACGGCGAGGGAGAGGGTGACGGGCCGGTCGCCGGTGTTGGTGTAGGGGACGGCGACGGTGGTGCGGTCGGTCCGGTCCTGCGGCCAGGGGAACGTGCCGGCCTGGACGGCGGCGGCGCCGAGGACGGTCTGGTCGGTCGCCGCCTTGACGTCGAGCCGGCCGGCGCCGACCTCGCGGGCGTCGCCGGGGACGCCGCTGTCGGCGGAGGCGACGAGCGCCGCCTTGATCTGCCGGGCGGTCCACCCGGGGTGGCGCTGCTTGACGATGGCGGCGGCGCCCGCGACGTGCGGGGTGGCCATGGAGGTGCCGGACATCGACTGGTAGGCGTGGACACCCCGGCCGCCGGCCGCCGCGGCGGAGATGGCGACGCCGGGTGCGGCGATCTCCGGCTTGAGGGTGTGCGCGGCGTCGGCCGCGGGTCCCCGGCTGGAGAAGGACGCGGTGGAGTCGTCGCGGTCGGTGGCGCCGACGGTGAGGACGCTCGGCGCGCAGCCGGGCGAGGAGACGGTGTTGTTGCCGGGGCCGGAGTTGCCGGCGGCTATGACGAACAGCGTCCCCTCGTTCTGGGCGAGTCGTTCGGCCGCGACGCTCATCGGGTCGGTGCAGTCCGTCTCGGACGGGTTGCCGAGGCTCATGGAGACGACGTCGGCGCCCTGGGCGACGGCCCACTCCATGCCGGCGATGATCCACGAAGTGGCGCCGGATCCCGAGTCGTCGAGGACCTTGCCGTTGAGGAGGGCGGCGCCGGGGGCGACACCCTTCTTCCTGCCGCCGCTCGCGGCGCCGGAGCCGCCGACGGTGGAGAGGGTGTGGGTGCCGTGGCCCTGGCGGTCGTCGGCGGTGTCGGAGTCGGTGAAGTTCTCCTGGGCGACGATCCGGCCGTCGAGGTCGGGATGCCGGGCGTCGGCGCCGGTGTCGAGGACGGCGACCTTGGTGCCCGTGCCGTCGTATCCGGCGGCCCAGGCCTCGGGCGCATGGACCTGGGCGGTGGAGCGCTCCAGGGTGGCCTGGACCTTGCGGTCGAGCCACAGCTTCTTCAGGCCGCCGCCGGCCGCGGTGGTACGGGCGGCGGGGCCGGTCACGTCGGCCCAGAAGACGGCGGCCCGCTTCTTGTCGGCCTTGAGGGCGACCGCGTCGACGGTCTTCAGGACCTGGCCGCGGGTGGCGCCGCGCGGGGCGGGCGGCACGGTGCGGGCGGTGGCCAGGTCGGCTCCGTAGACGGCGATGAGCGGCAGGGTGGCGGAGCGGGTGTCGTCGTAGCCCTGACGGATCAGACCGGTGACGTTGAACAGTTCCTCGTCGACCCGTCCGGCGGCGAGCGCGGCGGTGGCGCCCTCGGGATACACGTAGAGGTCCGGGCCGGAGCGGCGGGTCTGCACGAAGGGCACCGTGCCGTCATCGCGGGGCAGCGCCGCCGCGGCCGGGTTGCCCGCGGCGTCGCGGGTCACCAGGACGCGGTCGCCGGTCACCAGGGTGACGGTGGCGGGCCTCCCCCGGCCTTCGGCCGGGGTGACCCCCCTCTCGCTTCGCTCGCCGCGGTCGGCGGCCTCGCTGCCGATCAGTGGTCGCTTCCCGCTCGCCGGGGCGTCCTGCGGCGCTGCGGCCGCGGACGCCGTGAC
The DNA here is from genome assembly GCF_042677525.1 of Streptomyces sp. NPDC127114. Taxonomy (NCBI): domain Bacteria; kingdom Bacillati; phylum Actinomycetota; class Actinomycetes; order Kitasatosporales; family Streptomycetaceae; genus Streptomyces; species Streptomyces sp. NPDC127114. Next base: position 36,814 of record NZ_JBHXTJ010000039.1, on the reverse strand, counting down.
CGCGGTGACGGCCAGGACGGCGGCGGTCGCCGCTCCCAGGGCCGTACGCGAAATCGGGCGCATCGCTCTCCCCATCTGAATCCGGGCATGACGGCACAAGGCGCCCATGTCCGGAGGCTGTTGGTGCTGCGGTGGCGCCACATTGGCAGAGGTGAGGGTGGTGCAGGCAGGATGGGCACGGCGGGAATGCGCCGTGGCCGATTCCCGCCAGTGCACCAACGGAACGAACACGTCCGCCGGTCTTCCGGGAAATGTCCCGGGTCGTCCGGGGACGTCCGCGCGAGGGGTGGGACAGCGATGCTGGCAGCGATAGGTCTCGACGAACGGCAGGAATCCGCCTACCGCGCCCTGGTCGCCATGGGCGCGGCCGAGGTCTCCGACCTGGCCCATCGACTCGCCCTCCCGGAGGGCGACACCGAGCGGGCGCTGCGCCGGCTGGAATCTCAGGGCCTGGCGGCCCAGTCCTCGGCGCGCACCGGCCGCTGGGTCGCGGCACCGCCCGGCGTCGCGCTCGGCGCGCTGCTCACCCAGCAGCGGCACGAACTGGAGCAGGCGGAACTGGCGGCGGCGCTGCTCGCCCAGGAGTACCGGGCGGAGGCCACCGAGCCGGCCGTGCACGACCTGGTCGAGGTGGTGACGGGCGCGAGCGCCGTCACCCACCGCTTCCTCCAGCTGCAGCTCGGCGCGACCGACGAGGTGTGCGCGCTGGTGACGGGCAAGCCGATCGCCGTGAGCGGCGTGGAGAACGAGGCCGAGGCCCTGGCCGCCGAACGGGGCGTGCGCTACCGCGTCGTCATCGAGCGGGAGGTGCTCGCCCAGCCGGCGGGCCTCGGCGAGCTGTCCGCGGCGCTCGGCCGGCACGAGCAGATCCGGGTGGTGGACCGGGTGCCGACCAAGCTGGTGGTGGCGGACCGCACGCTCGCCATGGTCCCGCTCACCGGCCGCGGCGCCGAGCCGGCCGCCCTCGTCGTGCACGCGAGCGGGCTCCTGGAGTCGCTGATGGGCCTGTTCGAGTCCGTCTGGCGGGACGCCCTGCCGCTGCGGCTCGGCGCGGGCGCGCAGGTCACGGAGGACGAGGTCCAGGGCCCGGACCCGACCGACCTGGAGATCCTCAGCCTGCTGCTCGCCGGCATGACGGACGCGAGCGTCGCCAAGCAGCTGGACCTGGGCCTGCGGACGGTGCAGCGGCGGGTGAAGGGCCTCATGGAACTGACCGGGGTGACGACCCGGCTGCAGCTGGGCTGGCACGCGTACGAGCGCGGATGGGTGGCCCGCCGCTGAGGCGGCCCGGCCCCTGTGGCAAGGTGAGCGCCCGGTTTCCCCTGCGGCGGGGGCCCCGCCCCTCCGCACCTCACCCTTCTGGAGCACCACCCATGAACGGACGGCGCCGCCGCGCCCTGCTGGCCACCGTCACCCCGATGCTGGAGCCCGGCGAGCGGGTCGAGGTCACCTCGCTCGTCAACCTGAGCACGGTCTCGGTGCGCCGCACCGCCGCGTTCGGCATCGCGTCGGCGATCGCCAGCGGCGGCTCGATGTCGGTGATCCCCGCGCCGACGCCGATGTACCTCGCGATGACCGACCGCCGGATCTTCATCTTCCGGGCGGACCCGATGTTCGCGAAGCCCGTCGAGCACACGATGACGATCGCGCGGGAGGGGCTGTTCCGCTCCGAGATCAAGGAACGGATCCTCAACTCCTCCTTCGTGCTCTCCTCGCCGTACAGCGAGACCTCCCTGAAGATCATCTTCCCGCTGATCGACCGCAAGGCGCGCAACCAGGTCGCCGCCGCGCTACCGCTGGCCACCGGCTGACCGCTCCCCCCGGCCCGCCTCGCCCCGCGTCCCCCGCCCGTCGGCCTTGACCTGCGAGAACACCGGCGGTCCTGCACCCTTGGCAGATGGGTGTGTGGCAGCTCCTGCTGATCGCGATGGTGATGCTGCTCGGCCTGTTCGGGGTCCTGACGCCCGGCGTGCCGGGGACGTGGCTGGTGTGGGCGGCGATGCTGTGGTGGTCGCTGCACGAACAGACCGGCCTCGCCTGGATCCTCCTCGTCTCCTCCACCGGACTGCTGCTGCTCACCCAGGTGGTCGTCTGGCAGCTGCCGCCCCGGCGCTTCCGGGGCGTGGGCATCACCCGCCGGATGGTGGCGTACGCGGGCGTGGGCGCGTTCCTGGGCTTCTTCCTGATCCCGGTACTCGGCGCGATCCCCGGCTTCGTGGGCGGCATCTACCTCTCGGAACGGCTCCGCCTGGGCGGCCACGGCCAGGCCAGGGCGGCCACCCGCACGGTGATGCGGGCGGCGGGGACGAGCGTGCTCGTGGAACTCTTCGCGTGCCTGCTGATCGTGGGGGCATGGGCGGGCGCGGTGATCTGGGGCTGAACGGGGCGGGGCCGGGCGAGCCCGGCGGTCGCGAGACCCGTGGGGGCTGAGCCGTCCGAGCGGTGCGGGCGGCCGGGGTGGGGCCCTACACCCCTGGTGGGCCGAGGCCGGTGGGGCCGTGCCCGCGCGGGGCCGACACCCGGGGTGGCCGAGGCCGGTGAGACCGTGCCCGCGCGGGGCCGACACCCGGGGTGGCCGAGGCCGGTGCGGCCCCGTCCGCGCGGGGCCCGACACCCGTGGGCGGCCGAGGGCGGTCGGGACCCCTCCGGGTCGACTCCTCGGGGGCGGCGGCCTTGGGTCCGGTCGAAGGAGCCGTCCCGAAGCCGCCACCCCCTGCGGGGACGACCCTGCACGGCCCCTCCGTCGGCTCTCCGCCGGTGGTCGGCGCCTGCACGGCGGGGAGCCTCCGCCACGGACGGCGGTCAGACGCAGGAGGGGCCGTGCAGGGGTGTCCCCGCAGGGCGTGGCGGCTTCGGGACGGCTCCGTGGGCAGGACCAGCGGCCGCCACGCCCGAGGAGTCACCCCGGAGGGGCCCCGACCGCCGTCAGCCCCCACGGGGTTGGTCCCACCGGGGGCACTGTCCCGACCGTCTCGGCCCCCACGGGGTTGAGGTTCCCCCGGAGGGGCACTGCACCGGCCGCCTCGGCCCCACGGGCTGGTTCCACGGGCGCACCGCAGCGGCCGCCTCGGCTCCCGCAGCCACGGGCTCGCCGCGGTGGCGGTGGCGTCAGGTGCGACGCAGGTAGTGGGTCGCGTACGAGCGCCAAGGGCGCCATTCCTGGCGGTCCGGGAGGCCTTCCGGGGCCACGTCCGGGTCGCCGAGGGCGCGCATGCGGATGGCGGCGCGGGCCTGCGGGCCGACTCCGGGGACGGCGGACAGCGCCGCCGCCGACGCCTCGCGGTCGGCGCCCGGGTCGAGACGGAGGGTGCCGTCGGCGAGGGCGGTGGCGAGCGGGCCCGCAACCGGGTGGGCGGTCAGCGCGGAAGGCTCGGGGAAGACGTGGGTGAGGCTGCCGCAGGGCGTCTCCAGCGGCGTGCCGTGGCGCTCGACGAGCCGTACGGCCTCCTCGGGGCCGACGACCGTCCGTACGGCGAACTCCTCCGGGTCGGCCGCGCCCGGCGACCGGACGCCCGGCCGCGCCGCGACCTCGGCCGCCAGGTCCGGGTCCGCGCCGAGGCGGTCGGCGACGGCGTACGGGTCGGCGTCGAGGTCGAACAGCCGGCGCAGCCGCTGGACGGCGGTGGTGAGGTCGCGCAGCTCGGTGAGGTGGATCCGGGCCTCCAGCCAGCCGCCGCCCCGGCCGGGCGTGCGCTCGTCGACGGAGACGACGCCGGTGCCGTAGGGCAGGCGGAGCGTACGCCGGTAGGTGCGGGCGCCGGGCGCCCCGACGACCTCCTCGACGCCCGGGAGGGCCTCCGCGGCGAGCAGGTCGAACACCTCGCCCGCCGCGTACGGCCCCCGGTGCGCGAGCCGCAACGGCACTCCGGCGGCGAGCGCCGTGCGGGGGCCCGCGCCGGTGCCGGACTCGGCGCGCAGTTCGGTGGGCGTGCGGGCGTAGACGGCGCGGATGGTGTCGTTGAACTGGCGCACACTCGCGAATCCGGCCGCGAACGCGATCTCGGTGACCGGCAGCCCGGTGGTCTGCAGCAGCAGTCGCGCGGTGTGCGCCCGCTGGGCGCGGGCGAGCGCGACGGGCCCGGCGCCGAGCTCGGCGGTGAGCTGCCGCTGCACCTGCCGGGCGCTGTAGCCGAGCCGGCCGGCGAGCCCGGGCACGCCCTCGCGGTCCACGACGCCGTCGCCGATCATCCGCATGGCGCGGCCGACCACGTCCGCCCGGACGTTCCACTCGGCCGAGCCGGGCACGGCGTCCGGCCGGCAGCGCCGGCAGGCGCGGAAGCCGTGGCCCTGGGCGGCCGCGGCGGTCGGGTAGAAGCTGACGTTGTGCCGCTTGGGGGTGACGGCCGGGCAGCTGGGCCGGCAGTAGATCCCCGTGGTGGACACGCCGAAGAAGAAGACGCCGTCGAAGCGGGCGTCCCGGCTGCTGACCGCCTGGTAGCGGGTGTCCTCGTCGAGGAGGGCACCCGCCACCGCCGTGCCCGCGCCCGTGTCCGCCGTTGTTCCCGCGTCCGCCGCAGTGTCCGCCATTGCTCCAGTGTGCGGGAGCACGAGGGGCGTGGCTGGCGGTTTTCGGACACGGGGTTGGACGGCCCAGGACGCGGGTCCGCTACCGGGCGCGGGCCCGTTACCGGGCGCGGCCGCGCTTGGCCTCCAGCGCCGCGCGGCCCGCCGCGCCCTTGCGCTTCCAGTCCTTGAGGATCTCGGCCCGGAGCCGGGCGTCGGTCTTGGCCACCAGGCGCTGGTTCTCGCGCAGCAGCTTGCGGTAGCTGTCGAGGCGGCGCTCGGGCAGGGTGCCGTCGGCGATGGCGGCGGTGACGGCGCAGCCGGGCTCCGACTCGTGGGCGCAGTCGTGGAAGCGGCAGTCGGCCGCGAGGTCCTCGATCTCGGCGAAGACCTGGCCGACCCCGGCCTCCGCGTCCCACAGTCCGACACCGCGCAGGCCCGGCGTGTCGATGAGCACGCCGCCGCCGGGAAGGACGAGCAGATTGCGGGTGGTCGTGGTGTGCCGGCCCTTGCCGTCCACCTCACGCGCCGCCTGGACGTCCATGACGTCCTCGCCGAGCAGGGTGTTCGCGAGGGTCGACTTTCCGGCGCCGGAGACGCCGAGCAGCACGCTGGTCCCGCTCGCGGCCACCGCGCGGAGCACGTCGACGCCCTCCCCGGTGAGGGAGCTGACGGGCAGCACCTGGACGCCGGGGGCGACCGTCTCGACGTCCTCGACCAGGTAGGACAGACCGACCGGGTCGGGCACCACGTCGGCCTTGCTGAGCACGACGAGCGGCTGCGCGCCGGACTCCCAGGCCAGCGCCAGGAAACGCTCGATGCGCCCGAGGTCGAGTTCGACGGCGAGCGAGACGGTGATGATCGCGTGGTCCACGTTGGTGGCGAGGACCTGGCCCTCGGACCGCTTGGACGAGGTGGAGCGCGCGAAGGTGGTCCGGCGCGGCAGATACGCCCGTACGTAGCGCGGATCGCCGGCGCCCTCGGCGTCGACGGCCGCCCAGTCGCCGGTGCAGATCACCCGCAGCGGGTCGTGCGGGGTGACGAACGCCGTGTCGGCGCGCACGATCCCCTCGGCCGTGACGAGGTCGCACTGCCCGCGGTCGACCCGGACGACCCGGCCGGGAAGCAGACCCTGCGCCGCGTACGGGGCGAACTCGGCCGCCCACGCGTCGTCCCAGCCGTACGCGCGCAGCGCGGCGGTCGAGGTGGAGTTGGAGAGAGAAGAAGTGGAGAGAGAAGAGGAGGACAAGGGGAACCCTTCACAGGGTGGCCCCGGCGCGCTGCGCTCGCAGCTGCTGGTGGAAGACGTCAGCCGGTGGCCACGGAGGTGGAATGGACGATCATCTGGTTGCGGGCACGGCCCTTCGTGACGACAGCCATCGGTCACACCTCCTGGTCACAGCGGTCTTCGACACCGCGGTCTTCGCGATGTGACCCCACCGTAGCGGGGCCCTTCCACCGGCGCCACGGATTTATCTCCGGACCAGGCGGTCCGTCAGTTCCATGAGGCGGGCGCGGGCGTCGGTGTCGTACGCCTGCTCGTGGGCGCGGGTGTCGGTGAACCGGTCGAAGTACCGGCCGGTGGTGCCGGCGAGAGCCGGGTCGAGGAGCAGCCGTACGGTCGGACGGACGCCTTCCTCGGTGCCCACTTCCGGCGTGAACCCGTACGCGCGCACGGCCGGGGTGTCCATCAGATGGGCCGGGTGCAGGGTGTTGACGGTGACTCCGGTGCCGTCGAGTTCGGCGGCGAGCTCGAAGGTGGCCATGATCAGGGCCAGTTTGCTGCGGCAGTAGGCGCGCAGGCCCTCGTAGTCCCGCTCCAGCATGACGTCGTCGAAGTCGACGGTCTCCTGGCCGATCGAGGCCACGTTCACGACGCGGGCCGGGGCCGAGGCGGTGAGCAGTGGCAGCAGGCCGCGGGTGAGGGCGTAGGGCGCCAGGTGGTTGACGGTGAAGCGGAGTTCATGGCCCTGCGGAGTCAGCTCGCGGACCAGCGGACGCGAACCACCGCCCGCCACCGCGTTGTTGACGAGACCGTCGAGGTGCGGTTCGGCGGCGCGGATCCGGTCCGCGAGCGCGTGCACCTGGTCGAGGTCGGACAGGTCGGCGAGGTAGGTGCGGACGGTGGTGCCGGGATGGGCGGCCCGGGCCTCGGCGGCCACCGCGTCGAGGCGGCCGGGGTCGCGGCCGTGCAGCAGCAGGGTGCCGCCGCGCGCGGCGAGGTCGAGGGCGAGGGCGTGGCCCATGCCGGACGTGGCGCCGGTGATCAGGGTGGTGCGGTGCTCGTGCTGTTCCATGCCGGTCAGCCTGGCAGCACCGGCACGGGGCAGGGAGGGCGTGCCGCACCTGGTGTTCGTACCACCAGGCTGGGCCCCGGGTGCCGGTCCCGACCGCGCGTGTCCGATCCGTACAAGACGGACCGGCGGCGGGACTCCTAGCGTGCGGACATGACTACGAACCGCTCCACGCCCTCCGCTGTTCCCGCTCCCTCCCCCTCGCCCCGGCTGGACGTCGTCGGTCTCGTCACCGCCGACATGGCCGCCTCCCTCGCCTTCTACCGGCTGCTCGGCCTGGACGTCGCTCCCGGCGCGGAGAGCGCCCCGCACGTGGAGGTCACCCTGCCCGGCGGCCTGCGGGTCCTGTGGGACACCGAGGACGTCGTCAGGTCCTTCGACCCCGCCTGGACCCGCCCGGCGACCGGCGGCGACCGCGTCGCGCTCGCCTTCCGCTGCGCGGACCCGGCCCAGGTCGACGCGGTCTACGAGACGCTGACGGCGGCCGGGCACCGTGGTCACCTCAAGCCCTGGGACGCCGTGTGGGGCCAGCGGTACGCGGTGGTGCTCGACCCGGACGGGACGGGCGTCTCGCTCTACGCGGACGCGGGGGAAGCGGCGGGCGCGGCGGACGCCGAGTCCCTGTAGGCCGTCAGCGTCATGCCCGTCAGGGACCGCATCTCGCGGGCCAGATGGGCCTGGTCCACGCAGCCCGCGCGGTACGCCGCCTCCGCGTACGGCACGCCCGCGCTCACCAGCGCGAGGGCCCGTTGCAGCCGCAGGATGCGGGCCAGGGTCTTCGGCCCGTAACCGAAGGCCGCGAGCGAGCGCCGGTGCAGCTGGCGGACGCCCAGCCCCACCTCGTCCGCGGCGGTGCCGACGGGTACGCCCGCCCGCAGCCGGGCCGCGACGGTCCGCAGCAGCGGATCGGGGGCGGGCGCGTCGGCGGCGCGGCGCAGCACCAGAGCCTCCAGGGCGGCGGCACGGTCGGCCGCGCCGCTGACCCGGCCGGCGAGCCGGCGGGCCGTGCGGGCGCCCCACAGATCGGCGAGGTCGACGCGCTCGTCGCGCAGCGCGCTCGCGTCGGTGCCGAGCACGGCGGGCGCCTGGCCGGGGGCGAAGCGCACGCCCGTGTAGTGGGCGGCGGGGCTGACGGGGACGTACGCCGACGTGTCGGGGCCCGCGACGAGCAGCCGGCCGTCCGCCCAGATCAGGTCCATGCAGCCGTCGGGCAGGACCGGGCGGCTGCCCGGATCCGCCGGGCCGGTGGCCCGGGTCCAGACGACCGCTCCGGCGAGCCGGGCGGGGCGTTCCTCGTACACGTCCCCAGGGTAGGCGGATCCGCTGACACCGGCCTGGTGGTCGGCCAGAATGGTGCCTCAGCCAACTGTCCGGCGCACGGGGGTCGTTGTGAACACACTGATGGAGTTCGGCACGGGGAGCGGCGCGGTCCTGGTGGAGGCGGACGGCCCTCAGCCGGGTGCCAGGCCGGTGGCGCGGGTCGGCAACTCACTCGTCCGGGCCGGGCAGACGCTGGACGAGGCGCTCGTCGGGATCCGTACGGCGGCCGAGTCGGCGCTGGCGGTGTTCCGCGACGGCGCGCTGCGGCCGGACGGGGTGGAGCTGGAGTTCGGGGTGAAGTTGTCGGCCGAGGCGGGCGCCGTGATCGCCAAGACGGCGGTCGAGGGCCATCTCGTGGTGCGGCTCTCCTGGTCCCCGGACGGCCAGGGCACCCGGGCCACGGTCTCGGCCCAGGAGCAGGCCGCCGGGCAGGGGCGGACCGCCGAGACCGGATCTGCCGGCGGGCGGGACCAGGCCGCCGAGTCCGGACCTTCCGCCGGGCCGCGCCAGGCCGCCGAGTCCGGACCTTCCGCCGGGCCGCGCCAGACCGCCGAGACCGGACCTTCCGCCGGGCCGCGCCAGACCCCCGAGTCCGGACCTACCGCCGGGCTGGGCCAGACCGCCGAGTCCGGACCTTCCGCCGAGCCGCGCCAGGCCGCCGTGGCCGGACCGGCCGCCGTGGCCGGACCGGCCGCCGGGCCGGACCAGGCCGCCGGGCCGGGCCAGGCCGCCGGGCGGGAGCACGCCGCCGCACCGGAACAGGCCGTCGAGGCGGGTGACGGCGCGCCGGCCGGCGCGCGATGACGCCCTCGCCCGCCTGGCACGTGCGCGTCGAGCACGCGGGCGAGGTCCTGGGCGCCGGCTTCCTGGTCTCCGCCGACACCGTCCTCACCTGCGCCCATGTGGTCCAGGAGGTGGAGCACGTCACCCTCCGCTTCCCCGGCGCGCAGGGCCTCGGTGAACTCGCCGCCCGGGTCGCGGTGCGCGGTCCGTGGGGCGGTCGGCCGACCGACGTCGGCGACGTCGCCGTACTGGCGCTCGACCGGCCGGTGGCCGTGCAGCCGGTCGCGTTCGCGGAGCCCGACGGCGCGCGGGAGGTGCACGAGCCGCCGCGGCTCGTGGCGTACGGCTTCCCCGACGGGTACGGGTGGGAGGGCGCCCAGACCGAGCTGCGGGTGACGGCGGCCGGGCAGCTGATCCACGACGAGTGGAACCAGGCCGAGTACTGGTCGGGACAGGGCCAGGAGCCGTCGTACGGCTTCAGCGGGTCCGCCGCGATGCGGGCGGCCGACGGGACGGTGGTCGGCATGGTCGCCTCGTACGACCCGGCGGTCCGCAACGCGCGGATCATCCCCGCCCGGGTGCTCGCCCGGCACGTGCCGGCCCTCGCCGACCTGGTGCCGACGCCGGGCTGCTCGGCCGGAGAGAAGCGCCGGCTGCGGGAGCTCGTGGAGCTGGCCGAGCGGGCCGGCCCGCTGCCGGTGCCGGTGGAGCGGCTGCTGCTCGCGGCGGCGGGCCGGCTCGGTCTCGTCCCTCCGGCGACCGCGCCGGCCGGCCTGTGGCAGGGAGTGTGGCACCTGCTGACCGAGAGCCCGCCCACCGCCGGCCGGGTCCCGCTCGCCGAACTCGCCGTGCGCATCGCGGACGTGGTGACCGACGGGGAATTACGGCGGGCCTTCCGTTCCTGGGCGCGCGAGCACCGCGCCCGCCACGAGGTGCCGACGCCGTTCCCGGCGCTCCCGTACGAGGACGAGCCCCGGCACGAGGCCGCGCCGGACGCTTCGCACGGCGGCGCCCGCGACCGGGACTCCGCCGCGGTGGACGGGCCCGGTGCCCGGCTGCCCTGGGCGCCGATCCTGGTCGAGGTGCGACGCAGCGGCGCCGACGGCAGCACGGTGATCGCCGAGGTGTCCGTCTACCGGGGCGGTGCCCGGGTGCTGGTGAGTGAACGGCGGGTCACCGCGGGGCGGTTGCGCGGGTGGGTCCTGGACCGGATCGACGAGGCGTACGAGGAGATCACCGACGGCCGCCCGCTGATCGCCTTCGCGCTGCCGCGGTCCTGGTTGAACAAGGACGTGGACCAGTGGACCCGCAGGCGCGGCAAGGAGCCGCCGCTAGGCTGCAGTTCGCCGGTGGTCGTGCTCGACCACGACCGGCGGTCGAAGGGCCGCCAGCAGTTCGCGCTGAAGCGGGTGTGGGAGGAGCTGGACCGGCAGGACGGCTCGCCGCTGCACCGGGTCGCCTGCTCCACCTCGCAGGGGGCGGCGCAGCTCTCGGTCCTCCTTCAGGACGTGCGCGGCCCGGTGGGCTTCTCCCGCCCGCCGACGGCGTCCCGGGAACGCACCCTGTACGGCGCCGCCCTGGACGCGCCGGCGCCGATCGTGCTGTGGCCGCGCAACGGCTGCCCGCCGGGCGGTCCGTGCACGGGCGGCTGCGCGGGCACCGGCTTCCTGGACCGGATCGCGGAGCGGATCTCCCGGCTGCCTCCGGGCGAACTCCCCGACGTGGTGTTCCGGTTGCGCAAGGAGGCCTTCCTCCATGAGGGTCCGGAGCCGCACTGGGCGGCGCAGGTGTCCCTCGTCTGGGAGGACCCGCGCCGGTTCCCCGACGTCCGGCCCCTGAGCCACTCCCCCGTCGGCTGAACGCCCTTCCCGTAACCGTCCCTTGGAGCAGCAGGCATGTCCCTCTGGCCCGTCTACACCGGATCCAGCGCGCCGCACGACGGCATCGACGCGCTGCCCGCGCCCCCGCCGTGGCGCGCGTTCGACGGCGGGCCGCCGCTGCCGCCGGCCCGGGACGAGGACGCCGACGGCGGCGCGCCGGGCCGGGTGCACCGGGCGCGCACCTACCAGCCGACGCCCGAGACGGTGCAGCTGGTCAACGCGGCGCTGTACCTGCGGCGGCCACTTCTGGTCACCGGTCCGCCGGGCAGCGGCAAGTCGAGCCTGCCCTACGCGGTGGCCCGTGAGCTGGGACTCGGCCGGGTGCTGCGCTGGAACGTCACCAGCCGCACGACGCTCACCGACGGTCTCTACCGCTACGACCCGCTGTCCCGGCTGTACGCGGCGGGCCGGGCCGGTGACATCGGCGGGCCGGACGCCGGGGAGGCGACGGCCGAGGCGTCGATCGAGGACCATCTGCGGCTCGGGCCGCTGGGCACGGCCCTGCTGCCGTACGAGCGGCCGCGTGTCCTGCTCATCGACGAGATCGACAAGTCCGACCTCGACCTGCCCAACGACCTGCTGCACATCCTGGAGGAGGGCCAGTACGAGATCCCGGAACTGGTGCGGGCGGCGCGCTCCCATCCGGTGGCCGAGGTGATGGTGGCCGACTCCGAGGACCGGGTGCCGGTGCGGCACGGTGAAGTGCGTTGCCGGGCCTTCCCGTTCGTGGTCCTGACCAGCAACGGCGAGCGCGAGTTCCCGCCCGCGTTCCTGCGCCGCTGCGTCCGTCTCGAACTGCGCAGGCCGCTGCGCGAGCAGCTGGAGGACATCGTGCGGGCGCACCTCGGAGAGCTCGACGAGCGGGACCACGCGCTCGTGGACACCTTCCTGCGCCGGGGCAGCGCGGGTGAGCTGGCCACCGACCAGCTTCTCAACGCGATCTATCTGACGCGGGCTTCGGGTCTCACGGCGCCGTCGCGGGAGAGCCTGGCGGAGTCGCTGATGCCGTACCTGGGGCGGGCGGCCGACTGCTGGGACGCCGATGACGCCTGACCGACGCCGGGACGGCTCCGGCGCGCTCGCCGCGTTGGCGGGGCTCCTCGGCGAGGCCGGCGGGGATCCGCCGACAGGGCGGGAGCTGGCGGAACTACTCTGGCTGGCTCGGGAGTTGAGTGACGGTGACCGGCCCGGCGCCTCAGAGCCGCCGGAGACGGACCAGGTGACCGTCCACGGCGGGACGGGCCACACGGGCCTGCTCGTCGCCCCGCCCCGACCGGCTCCGCCGCCCGCCACGCCTTCCGGGTCCGCGCGTTCCGTGCCGCCGCCGCCCGCGCCCCGGGTCCCGCTGCACACGCCCGTGCCCGGCCCCGTACCGGAGGCGAGGGAGGCGGGACACGCGCCGCTGCTCGCGCCCGCCCCGCCGATGCTGGCCCGGCCGCTGGCCCTCCAGCGTTCGCTGCGGCCGCTGCGGCGCACGGTGCCGAGCGGCGCCGAGCGGGAGCTGGACGAGGCGGCGACGGCCGACCGGATCGCCGCGCTCGCCGCGCCCGGGTCGGGCCGGCGGCTGTGGCTGCCGGTGCTGCGGCCCCGCCAGGAGCGCTGGCTGCATCTGCGGCTCGTGGTCGACTCCGGTCCGACCATGACGATGTGGCGGCCGCTGGCACGGGAACTGCACACGGCGTTCGCGCAGACCGGTGCCTTCCGCACGCTGGACGTGCTGCGGCTCGGCGAGGACGGCCTGCTGCCGCCGCGCCATCGCGAGCGGGGCCGTACGGCGGTGCTGGTGCTCAGTGACGCGATGGGGCCGCAGTGGCGGGACGGACCGGCGGGGCTGCGCTGGCGCGGGGCGCTCGCCGCGCTGGCCCAGGAGGGCCCGGTGGCGCTGCTCCAGCCGCTGCCCGAGCGGATGTGGCGGCACACCGCCGCGCCCGCCGTGCCGGGCCGGTTCGTCTCGCCGGCCGCCGGCGTGCCGAACACGGCGCTCGGCTTCACTCCGTACGACGGCCCGTCCGGCGCCCTGGACGGGGTGCCGCTGCCCGTGCTCGAACCCTCGGACGTGTGGCTGGGCAACTGGGCGGCACTGGTGGCCTCCCCGTCCGGTGCGGAGGTGCCGGGCGCGGCGGCCTTCGTGCACGTCGACGCGGCGCCGGTCCCGCCGGACGACGAGCTCGCTCCCGCCGAGGCGCACCCCGAGGACCTGGTCCTGCGCTTCCGTGCCCTCGCCTCCCCGCAGGCCTTCCGGCTGGCCGCGCACCTGGCGGTCGGCTCGGCCCATCTGCCGGTGATGCGGCTCGTGCAGGCGGCGATCGAGGAGCGTCCCGAGCCGCGGCACCTGGCCGAGGTCGTCCTGAGCGGCATGCTCCGCGCCGACTCGGGCGGAACCCCCGGCGCGTACGACTTCCGCCCCGGCGTCCGCGAGGTGCTGCTCTCCGCCCTCCCCCGCACCTCCCTGGTCGCCACGGCCCGGCTCCTGTCCAGGGTGAGCGCGGAGGTCGAATCCCGCGCGGGCGCCCTGCCGGGCGAGTTCCGCGCGCTGGTGGAGAGCCTGGAGGGGCGGGGCCCGGACCGGGCGGTGGGCCGGCCGTTCGCGCTGGTGAGCGAGGAGAGCGTACGGCTGCTGCGGGGCCCGGAGCGGCCGGCCCCTCCGGTCGCCTCTCGTCCTGCGCCCGATCCGGAGGTGGCCGAGGCGGTTGCACCGCCCGTGCCCCGGGCCGCCGAGCCCGCGTCCGCGCCGCCGCCGCTCGACCCCGACCGGTACGAGGTGGGGGAGCGGTTGGGCGGCCATGTGGTCCAGGTGTGGCGCGGCTACGACCGGTACCTCCGGCGGGAGGTGGCCCTGTCCTTCTACCCCCTCCCGGCGGGGAGCGGGATCCGGGACACGGTCCTCGACCGCGACCGGGACACGCCTTCCATCGCCTCCACCGCCTCCGCCGACTTTCTGGCCCGCGGCTACCAGGTCGCGGAGCTCCTCGACTTGCATCTGCTCCGGGTGTACGACGCCCTGGTCCTCGACGAAGGCTGCTGTCTCGTCACCGAGCCCCGCCCGGGCCGTTCGCTGCGGCAGGTCCTGGACGAGGCGGGCGGGCCGCTGCCGGTGCCGATGGCCGTGCTGATCGCCCAGGGGATCCTGGGCGGCCTGGTCGTCCTGCACGACGAGACGGGCCTCGCCCACGGCAACCTCACGCCGGAGGCGGTGCTGGGCGTCGGTGTCGGGCCGCTCCGGCTCGCCGAACCCGGTGTGCTCTGGCCGGTCATGGAGGACCACGGCGACCCGGCTCGTACCGCGCGCTACCGGGCTCCCGAGTCGAGGCCTGGCCGGCCGACCGAATACGAGGATCTGTACGCGCTGGGCTGCGTCCTGTACGAGATGCTGACGGGCTCCCTGCCGTCCCCCGGCGTCGATCTGCTCGCCGGCCGGGCGGATCTCCCGGACGCGCTGATCCGTACGGTGGCGAACCTGAGGTCGCGGTCCGCGCGGGAGCGGCGGCGCGGGGCGGTCGCACTCAGCAGTGGCTTCAACGTCTCCGGCTCCCCGCAGTCGTCCCCGCTGGACTTTCGTGTGCTGGGCCCCTTGCGGGTGTCCGTGCGGGGGCGGGAAGTGGACCTCGACGACCGCGACAAGGTGTTCGTCGCGCGGCTGCTGCTGGCGCAAGGAGCCCCCGTCACGGCTGCCCAGATGCGGGAGGCACTGGGCGACGGCCCGCGGGAGGTGGCCGAGGACTGCGTGCGGCGGCTGCTGGACCTCGGGATCGCGGTGGACGTGCGGGAGTCCTCCTACACCCTGCACGTCCCGGACAACGCCCTCGATCTCTCCCGGGCGCTGTCCTACGCCGAGCAGGCCCGTGCCGCCCTGGCCGACGGCGACCGGCGCGCGCTGGCCCGCACGTATCTGACCTCGGCGCTCGCCCTCTGGTACGGGGAGCCGCTCGCCGGCCTCGACGGGGGCGCGTGGGCCGACGGCGAGCGGGCGCTGCTCCAGGGCTGGCGGGCGACGATCGTCGACGATCTGGCCGCCCTGGAGACCACGGAGCCGTCCGAGGGCTCCGCGCCCGCCTCCGCGGGCCGTCTGATCGTCCGTCGGTCCGCGGCGGGTCCCGAGCTGAGTCCCGAGGTCGGCGCGCTGGTCGTCGGGCTGGTGCGGGACTACTCCGGCGAGTTCGGCGGGCTGTCGCAGCCCCGGGCGTCCCACGTGGTCCACGCGCCGATCCCACCGGGGATCAGGCCGGCGGACCTGGTGGGCTGGGTGACTGGGACCTTCCCTCAGGCGCTCGCTGACCGCTTGCCCGCCGGCGCCGCGCTGCCGGTGCGACTGAACGTCGTGGTGCGCGAGGGCGGGGCGTCGCCGGCGACGGCGCTCGCGCTCGTCAGCCACGAGGACCGCACCCCGCTGCCGGAAGGCGCGCTGGTGGCGGTGACGGTGGTGATCTCGCACGAACTGCGGGCCGGGCTGCCGCGGGCCCTGCGCCGGAGCTTCCGTACCATCACGGCGACCGCGGGCGGCCGGCAGCACACGGTGGTGGTCGCGCGGCCGCCCGGTGGCCCGCCCTCGGACCACGACTGACGGCACGACGGACCGCTTCCGGCACCTCGCAGCCCGCCTCTGCGGACGGCCGGTCCCAGCCGCCGGCCCGGCATCGGTGTCGACGTCGATGTCGGCGTCGAAGTGGGCCGTCGATGTCGGTGTCGATGTCGGTGTCGACGTCGATGTGGCGGCTCACCTGACCGCCGCCCGGCCGGCTCGGCCTCAGTCCTTCTCCCGCCCCGCGTGCAGCCGCGCCTTCACGTCGTCCGGCGGCAGGAACCTCGACCACCGTTCCGGGAACTCCGACGGCATGTCCGGGTCGTCCTCGTCGACGTCCTCCTCCTCCGCGCGCAGGCGGGCGACCAGGTCGGCGGCCTGGGCGGCGCGGGCGCGTTCGCTGGCCTCGCGGGCGGCGGCGGTGGCGACGGAGGGCCAGACGCGGTCGATGGCGGCGTTGACGGCGGCGCCGACGAGGACCGCGAAGGCGGAGATGCCGATCCAGAGGAGGACGGCGATGGGGGCGGCCAGGGAGCCGTAGATGGTGGGGCCCTCGACCTGGCTGGTGAGGTAGATGCGGAGGAGGAAGCTGCCGAGGACCCACATGCCGAGGGCGACGAGCGCGCCCGGGATGTCCTCGATCCACGGCGAGCGGACGGGGACGGAGACGTGGTACAGGGTCGTCAGGAAGGCGATGGTGAGGAGGATGACCGTCGGCCAGTACAGGACCGAGACGACTTCCGTGCCCCAGGGGACGAGCTCGACGATGCGGTCGGGGCCGACGACGGCGAGCGGCAGGACGACGGCGCCGATGACGAGGGCGACGATGTAGAGCAGGAAGGCGAGCAGCCGGGTCTTGACGATGCCGCGGTGGCCGTCGAGGCCGTACATCACGGTGATCGTGTCGATGAAGACGTTGACGGCCCGGGAGCCGGACCACAGGGCGATGGCGAAGCCGAGGGAGATCAGTTCGGGGCGTTTGCCCTGGGTGACGTCTTCCAGGAGCGGGCGGGCGATCTCGTTGACGCCCCGGTCGGACAGGACCGTGCGGGCGGCGTGGAGGATGTTCTCCTCGATGCTGGCGACGGTGTCGGTGTTGGTCCACTCGTCGGCGTAGCCGAGGAGGGCGATCAGGCCGAGCAGCAGCGGCGGCAGCGACAGCAGGGTGAAGAAGGCGGCCTCGGCGGCGAGGCCGAGGATGCGGTACTCGATGCACGAGTTGACCGTGTCCTTCAGCAGCAGCCAGACCATCTTCCGCTTGGAGACGTTGCGGTAGAGGACGCGAGCGCGGTGGAGTCTGCTCCAGGGCCGCCGGTCGCGCCGTTCGGGTGTTTCGTTTGCTGCCTGCACCTCCTTACCGTATCGGCATGGAAGCCGGCACCCACACCGTGACCAACCAGGCTCCGCCCCTGGTGGGATACGACATGTTCGCGACCGACCGGGCCCTGGCGGAGGCCGTGGAGCGGCATCTGCCGCCGGAGGTGTACGCGGAGGCCCGCGACGAGCTGACGTCGCTCGGGGTCTCGGCGGGCTCGGCGCAGGCGCAGGAGTGGGGGCGGCTCGCGAACGAGTGCCCGCCACGGCTGCGGACGCACGACCGGTACGGCAACCGGATCGACGAGGTGGAGTTCCCTCCGGCGTGGCACCGGCTGCTCGGCCGCGGGGTGGCGGCGGGTCTCTCGGGTGCGGCGTGGGGCCGTCCGGGTGGTCATGTGCGGCGGGCCGCGGCGTTCGTGCTGGCCTCGCAGGTGGAGGCGGGGCACGGCTGTCCGCTGTCGATGACGCACGCGGCGGTGCCGGCGCTGCGGGCGGAGCCGGAGCTGGCGGCGGCGTGGGAGCCGCTGCTCGCCTCGCGGGTGTACGAGCAGGGGCTGCGGCCGCCGCTGGAGAAGGCGGGCGTGCTGCTTGGGATGGGGATGACGGAGAAGCAGGGCGGCAGTGACGTGCGGGCGAACACCACCCGGGCGGAGCCGCTGGCGGCGGACGGCGAGTACGTGCTGACGGGGCACAAGTGGTTCTGTTCGGCGCCGATGTCGGACGGGTTCCTGGTGCTCGCGCAGGCTCCTGCCGGACCGACCTGCTTCCTCGTGCCCCGGGTGCTGCCCGACGGGACGCGCAACGCCTTCGCGATCCAGCGGCTCAAGGACAAGCTGGGCAATCGGTCGAACGCCTCCGCCGAGGTCGAGTTCGACGGGTCGACGTGGGCGCGCCGGGTCGGTGAGGAGGGGCGTGGGGTGCGCACGATCATCGGGATGGTGGCGGCGACCCGGCTCGACTGTGTGCTGGGCTCGGCCGCGCTGATGCGGCAGGCGGTGGCGCAGGCAGTGCACCACTCCTCGTACCGTCGTGCGTTCGGGGGTCTGCTCGTCGACAAGCCGCTGATGCGCAACGTGCTGGCCGATCTGGCGCTCGAGTCGGAGGCGGCGACGGTGCTCGGGCTGCGGCTGGCGGCGGCGTACGACTCCGACGCGGCCGAGGAGCGGGCGCTGCTGCGGCTCGCGGTGCCGGTGGCGAAGTACTGGGTGACGAAGCGGTGCACGCCGGTGGTGGCGGAGGCGCTCGAGTGCCTGGGCGGGAACGGTTACGTGGAGGAGTCGGGGCTGCCGCGGCTGCTGCGCGAGTCGCCGCTGAACTCGATCTGGGAGGGCGCGGGCAACGTGCAGGCGCTGGACGTGCTGCGGGCGCTCCAGCGGGAGCCGGCGGCGCTGAACGCCTTCCTGACGGAGGTGGGGCGGGCGCGCGGCGAGGACCACCGGCTCGACCGGGCGATCCGGGACCTGCTGACCGAACTGGCCGATCTGGAGGGTGTCGAGGCGCGGGCGCGGCGGCTCACCGAGCGCATGGCTCGGGTGCTCCAGGGCGCGCTGCTGGTGCGGTGGGCGCCGCCGGAGGTGGCGGACGCGTTCTGCGCCTCGCGGCTCGGCGGGGACTGGGGCGCGGCGTTCGGGACGCTGCCGCACACGCTGGACCTGGCGGCGGTGGTGGACCGGGCGCGGCCGGAGCCGCTGTCCGCAGGGTGAGGTCCGCGGGCTCGGTGTCCGCTGTCCGGTGTCCTCGGCCGGATGTCCGCAAGCGGCTGAACGTGCGTGCGGGGAGACCGTCTCCGGGGTGACGGCGGTGCTGTGCCGCGCGCGCCAGGGGTGGACCTGAGGGGGTCGGCACGCGCGGAAAAGCCGAGGGTGGTGCTGCGCCGACACGGCACCACCCTCCGCTTCGACTCCACCCTCTCCCCAGGGGGGCGGGGGTTGCCAGAGTTGCAAGAGGTTGCAGGATTACCGGAAGCAGCCCTCGCGTGACGCTGTGGAGCGGCACGATGGGCGCCGGAACGCACACACAGTGGAGAACCGATACAGCCGATGCAGCACCGATACAGCGCCGTGCGTGGCTGGGAGGGACCGATGAACCGAGCACAGGTCGACCTGAACCGGCTGGCCGGGATGGACGCCGCCAAGGCGACCCGGCTGCTGCACAAGGTCCGCGAGGAGACGCTGGCCGGCCGGAGACCGCCGGTGGCGCCGCGCCCGGTGATCGACGCCTCCTGGCAGCGGATGTTCCGGCTGGGCCTCGACCCGGACCAGAGCACGAGCAGTGTGCTGCTGCAGCGCGACGAACTGGAGGAGCGGCGCCGGTCCTCCGTGCTCGGCGAGGTGATGCGGACCCTCAGCGCGGGACTCGCCGGGATCGCCGACGCCTCCATGCAGATCATGGTGGTGACGGACGAACTGGGCCGGGTGCTGTGGCGGGAGGGCAACCTCGCGGTGATGCGCCAGGCCAACGGGATCTGTCTGGAGGAGGGCGCGGCCTGGAGCGAGCAGACCACCGGGACCAACGCGGTGGGTACGGCACTGGCCATGGGCAAGGCCGTGCAGGTGCACTCGGCCGAGCACTACGTGCACACCCTGCACAACTGGACCTGTGCCGCCGCTCCCGTGCACGACCCGCGCGACCAGCGGCTGCTGGGGATCGTCGACGTGAGCGGGCCGGCGTCCAGTTTCCATCCGGCGACGCTCGCGCTCGTGGGTTCGGTGGCGCAGCTCGCGGAGGCGGAGATGCGGGACCGCCATCTGCGGTCGATCGAGCGGCTTCGCTCGGTGGCCGCGCCCATCCTGTGCCGGGTGGGCGGCCGGGCGATCGCCGTGGACACCCATGGCTGGACGGCGGCGGTGACCGGGATGGCGCCGGTGGACCGGCTCCCGCTGCCCAAGTCCTTCCGGGCGGGCCGGGTGTGGCTGCCCTCGCTCGGCATGTGCGCGGTGGAGCCGCTGCCCGGCGGCTGGCTGCTGCGGGTCCAGGAGGACGCCCGGCCGGCGGACGCCGGCTCGGGCGCGGCGAGCCGGGTGGTGCTGGACCTGAGCCGGCCGCGCCGCTGGACGGTGTCGGTGTCGGGCACGGCCGGCAGCTGGTCGCAGGAGCTGAGTCCGCGCCACGCCGAACTGCTGTATCTCCTCGCCCTGCACCCGGAGGGGCGGACGGCGGCGGAGCTGGCGCAGGACGTGTTCGGCGACCGGACGAGGACGGTGACGGTACGGGCGGAGCTGTCGCGGGTACGGCGCAATCTGGCGGGCGTCCTGGCGCACCGTCCGTACCGCTTCAGCGAGGAGGTCGAGGTGGAGCTGCGCCGCCCCGACCACCCGATGGACCTGCTGCCGCAGTCGACGGCGCCGGCGGTGCTGGCGGCCCGCAGCGGGATGACGGCCTGACGGTCAGGAGGCCGCGAGCTTCTGGAACAGGACGCGGACCGCGTCCTGGTCCGTGACCAGCGGGAGGGTGTCGAAGTACAGCTCCCATGCGCCGTCCGGGCCGAAGCGCTCCACGATGCCGAAGGGGACGTCGGTGCCGTGGGCGTTGGAGACGGTGCCGTGCCACTCGACGTAGGTGGTGGTCGTGCCGACGGCGACCTGGCCCGCCTTGAGCCGGAACGTGCCCGAGCCGAAGAGGCGCTCCAGGTAGGCGCGCTTGCCGGCGTCGGTGGTGAGCGGGGCGCGCAGGCCGGGGCCCATGAGCCGGGCGCCGGCGGAGCGGGCGAGCAGCGCCTCGGTGTCCTCGCCGTTCCAGGCGGCGAGGCGGGCCGGGGCCTCGCCGACGCGGAAGCGGGCGGGCTCCTGGCCGGGGTGGGCCTCGCCGCTGTCGGCGACGCCGGCGAAGAGCGGCGCGGGCGCGTCCTCGGGCAGGGTGTCCTGGAAGAGGACGGCCCGGTCGTAGTAGCGGCGGGCCTGGATCGTGCGGCCCTCGTCGCCGAGGACGTTGCGGGCGATCTGCGGGTAGCCGATGGTGCGGCCGCGCAGGGTGACCTCGTTCCACTGGCCGAACATCACGGTGCTGCCGTCGGCGACCACGTCGGTGCCGCGGTAGCCGAGGCTGGGCGCGAGGCGCAGTGAATTGACGATGGAGGTGCCGATCGCCGTGTGGCCGCGCTGTGCCTTGGCGCCGGCCTCCCAGAGGCTGGCCTCGGGGTCGAAGATGTCGAGGTAGGCCCGGACCCGGGGGTGGCTGACGTCTCCGACGGCGGGCGGGGTGCCGGTGGGGATCTCGCCGAAGGCGATCTGACGCTCCATGAAGGCGCAGGCGTTGGGGTTGACGCGTCCTTCGAGCCGCTCGACCTTGGCGCGGACGGTCGGACAGTTCACCGTGCCGGCGGCCGCGGTGCCGCCCGGCTGCGCCCCCGCCGTCGGAACGGCGACCGCCGCCCCCGCGACGACCGCCGCCGCCACCGCGATGCCCGTCAGTCCGCGTCGACCCGTACCCATGCCGTACCCCTTGTGTCTCGTGCTTCTGGTGCCGGGGGCCGTGGTGCCGTCCCGGTGTGATCACCTTGCCGGGCGGGCGGTGGGGCGGTCGATTACCGCTCAGGTAATGGAGCTGGTCAGCTCGTGTGCGTACGGCGGGTTGGCGCCGCGGACGGCGCAGGTCGCGGCGGCCACGGTGGTGCCGAAGGCGACGGCCTCGCGCAGCAGCGCGGGGGTGAGGGTGTCGAGGCGGCCGCCGAGCGCGCCGGCCTGGTGGAGCCGGTGGAGCAGGCCCGCCGTGAACGCGTCGCCCGCACCGACGGTGTCGACGACCCGGACGGGCGGGGCGGGCACGTGCTCGCGGATTCCGTCGTACGACACGAGCGCGCCGGCGCCGCCGAGGGTGACGACCACGAGCGGGACGCCCAGGCGGTGCCAGGTGTCGCAGGCGGTTTCGGGGGCGAGGCCGGGATGGAGGTGGGCGAGGTCGTCCTCGCTGAGCCGGAGCAGGTCGGCGAGGGCGCACCAGCGCGGGAGGCGGGCCCGGTAGGCGGCGGGGGCGACGAGCAGGGGGCGGACGTTGGGGTCGAGGGAGATCGTGGTGGTGGGGCGGAGCTCGGCGAGGAGTTCCTCGACGGCGGCGGCGCCGGGCGCGCGGACGAGGGCGAGGGAGCCGGTGTGGAGGTGGGCGGGCCGGGCGGCGGCGACGGGCGCGAGTTCGGCGCGGGTCCACTGCCAGTCGGCGGTGTTCTCGGCGTGGAAGGAGTATTCGGCGGCGCCGTCGGGGCCGAGGCCGGCGACGGCCAGCGTGCTGGGTTCGGTGGCGTCGGGGCACAGGTCGGTGCGGACGCCGGACTCGGCGAGGCGGCGGCGGAAGAGTCCGCCGAAGACGTCGCCGGAGAGGCGGGCGACGAGGTGGGTGGGCGTGCCGAGGCGGGCGAGCGCGACGGCGGTGTTCGCGGGCCCGCCGCCCGGCAGGACGTCGAGCCGGAGGCCCGGTCCCTCGGCGGCATCGGTCGCTTGGGGCGCGACGAAGGCGTCGGCGACGCATTCGCCGAGGACGGCCACGGGGCGGCGGGGCGCGGTCATGCGGGGGTGCCTTTCGGTGTGCGGGCGGGTGGTCAGTCGGTGAGCAGGGCCGGCCCGAGCGGGGTGAGGGAGGCGCTGACGAGCCGGATCCGGCCGGTGGGCGCGGTGAACTCGACGGCGTCGGACTCGCGGTAGCGGGGGTAGGCGCGGGCGGTGAGGGCGGCGCCGTCGCCGGTGAAGACCTCGACGGAGGAGCGGTCGATGAGGACGTCGAGGGCGAGGGTGTTGCCGGGGCCGGGTGCGGTGTGGGTGGTGAAGGTGGCGGGGGTTCCGTAGCCGGCGCGGGTAGTGTCGAGGGTGAGGGTGCCGGTGGACTTCTCGTAGCGCAGTTCGGTCGCCTCGGCGGCGGAGGCCTTGAGGCGCAGGGTGACGGTGTCGGCAGTGGTGGCGCCGAGGTCGATGACGGTCTTCAGGCGGGCGCTGTCGCCGCGTCCGATGCGCCAGCTGCCTTGGACGGTCTTGCCGTTCACGGTCGTCGGGGTGCCGGCGGCGAGGGTGTCGGCCTCGGCGACGGGCCGCTGGCCGAGCCGGCCGTCGGCGGTCAGGAAGAGTTCCCGGTGGAGGGCCTGGGCGCCGGCCCAGCCGCCGATCCGGGTGGGTTCCTTGGCGTTCCAGTCGCTCATCCAGGCGGTCATGAGCCGGCGTCCGGCGTCGTCCCGGTAGCTCTGGGCGGCGTAGACGTCGCCGCCGCCGTCGAGGACGCCGTGGCGTTCCGGGGTGAAGCGGCTGCCGTCGTACGCGCCCACGGCGTAGCGCTGCAGCGACTGTCCGCCCTCGTTGGTGGAGTAGAGCAGGACCCACTTGCCGTCGAGCGGGAAGAGGTCGGGGCACTCCCACATCGCGCCGGTGGTGCCGTCGCCCTCGGTGAGGACGCCGCCGTACGTCCAGGTGCGCAGGTCGTCGGAGGCGTAGAGGTGGACCTTGCCGCGGCCGGCGTCGCCGGAGCCGACGGCCATCTTCCAGCGCCCGTCGACGGGGTCGCGGAAGAGCTTCGGATCGCGGAACCCGGCGGAGGAGCCGGGCGGCGCCTGCGCGATGACCTCGGTGCCGGGGCTGAAGGTGACGCCGTCGGTGCTGGTGGCGATCTCGACGGTCTCGGCGGTGGTGCCGGGGCGGGCGGCGGTGTCGGTGAACCGGGTGTACGCGACGGTGAGGGTGCCGTCGTCGTCGACGGCGCTGCCGCTGAAGATCCCGCTGTTGTCGGTGGGGGTCGCCGGGGGCGCCGGGGTGAGGGCGACGGGGAGTTCGCGCCAGTGGACGGCGTCGGGACTGTCGGCGTGCGCCCAGTGCATGGGGCCCCACTTGGGGGCGTCGGGGTAGTACTGGCTGAACAGGTGGTGGCGGCCGCGCCATTGGACGAGCCCGTTGGGGTCGTTGATCCAGCCCTGGTAGGGCGTGTAGTGGTACTGGGGCCGCAGCGGGTCGGCGGCGTGGTCGCGCGGCGCGGTGGGCTGGTTGGCCTGACCGAGCGTGCGGAAGGTGAGGCCGTTGTCGTCGCGTACGGCGGCGTCGCCGACGCGTACGTCGTCGAGGTTGATGTGGCCCCAGCCGCCGGTCTTGCGGTCGACGACCTCGAGGTGGACGGCCTGGCCGCGCCAGGGCGAGGTGTCCCACACGGTGCGTACGTAGGCCTCGTCGTCGGTGCCGGTCTGGGTGAGCAGCCGGGCGCCGTCGGCGTCCCTGACGAGGGCGACGTACAGCCGCTGCGGGTCCCAGCCGCCGGCGACGAGGAAGCCGATGCGGGAAGGGGCGGCGAAGGTCGAGGACTTCAAGGTGCCGGTGGCGTCGTCGCCCGCCGCGGCGAAGCCCCAGAGGTGGTGACCGCCCCGGTGGTGGAAGGGGCCGCCCCAGTAGGTGGTGGCGGTGCTGACCGCGCCGGGCCCGAAGGCGGTGCCTTCGGCGACGGTCCAGCCGGTGAGGTCCCCGGTCTCGAAGCCGGGGTTGACGGGCCCGGCGGCCAGGGTCCGCGTCGTGGCGGCATGGCTGGTCAGGGGGGTCGCGAGGGGGAGGGTCGCGGCGACGAGCGCCGCCGCGAGAAGGGTGGTGTGCGGTGCTTTCCAGCGGCTCATCCGGAAGCCTCCGTTGCCAACTCGTAACGAGTAGGGGGCATTGACGTTGCTCGCCGCGGAGTCCATCATCCTGGCCAGTCGATGTCAACGTTGACATAAGTCAACGATGACACCCCTGCGTCCCCGAGGAGCCGTGCCATGAAGCGCACCTTCCGCACCGCCGTGTCACTCGTCGCCGCCACCGCCTCCGCCTCCCTGCTGCTCACCGCCTGCGGTGAGGGCGCCAAGGGCGCCGGCGGCAGCGGCGGAGCGGTGAAGGTCGGCCTGATCACCAAGACCGACACCAACCCGTTCTTCGTCAAGATGAAGGAGGGCGCGGAGAAGGCCGCCGAGAAGGCGGGCGCCCAGCTCTCCACGGCGGCGGGCAAGTTCGACGGCGACAACGAGGGCCAGGTCACGGCCATCGAGAACATGGTGGCCGCCGGCGTGAAGGGCATCCTCATCACGCCCAACGACTCCAAGGCGATCGTCCCCGCGATCGAGCAGGCCCGGAAGAAGGGCGTCCTCGTCATCGCCCTCGACTCGCCCACCGACCCTCAGGACGCCGCCGACGCCCTCTTCGCCACCGACAACCTCAAGGCCGGCGTGCTGATCGGCGAGTACGCGAAGGCCGCGATGGCCGGCAGGCCGGCGAAGATCGCCACCCTCGACCTCGCCCCGGGCGTCGCCGTCGGACAGCTGCGGCACGACGGTTTCCTCCAGGGCTTCGGCCTCGCGAAGAACGACCCCGCCGTGGTCTGCTCCCAGGACACCGGCGGCGACCAGGCCAAGGGCCAGACGGCGATGGAGAACTGCCTGCAGAAGGCCCCGGACATCAACGTCGTCTACACGATCAACGAGCCCGCCGCCCTCGGCGCGTACAGCGCGCTCAAGGCCAAGGGCCGGCAGAAGGACGTCCTGATCGTCTCCGTCGACGGCGGCTGCACCGGCACCAACGCCGTCAAGGACGGGAAGATCGCCGCCACGTCGCAGCAGTACCCGCTGGTCATGGCGGCCAAGGGCGTCGAGGCCGTGGTCGCGTACGCCAAGAACGGCACCAAGGCCTCCGGCTACGTGGACACCGGCGTCACCCTCGTCACGGACACGCCGGCCAAGGGCGTCCCGGCCAAGGACACGGCGTACGGCCTGGACAACTGCTGGGGCTGACCGCCCCGTTCACCGAACCACCCCGCCTCCCTTCCTCCCCAGGAGCACCGTTGACCACCACGACCACCGCCCCGGCCGGAGCGGCCCCCGCGCCGGCCGCCACGACCGGCCCGCGCGGCCGGCAGCTGCTCACCCATCCCACGACGGGACCGCTCGTCGCCCTGCTCGCCGCGTGTCTGTTCTTCTCCTTCCAGAGCGACCAGTTCCTCTCCGGCGGGAACCTCTCGCTCGTCGTCCAGCAGGTGATGGTCGTCGGCACCCTCGCCCTGGGCCAGACCCTGATCATCCTCACCGCCGGCATCGACCTGTCCTGCGGCGCGGTCATGGCCTTCGGATCCATCGTGATGGCGAAGCTCGCCGCCGACGGGACCCTGCCGCCGCTGCTCGCGGTGGTCGCCGGGATCGGCGTCTGCGCCCTGTTCGGCCTCGCGAACGGCGCGCTCGTCACCCAGGTCAAACTGCCGCCGTTCATCGTGACGCTCGGCATGCTCAACATCGCCTTCGCGCTCACCCACATCTACTCGGACGAGCAGACCGTCACCGAACTCCCCGGGGCGCTCACCGCGCTGGGCGAGACCTTCCCGCTGGGCCGCACCGACATCACGTACGGCTCGGTGCTCACGATCGTCCTCTTCCTCGCCTTCGCCTACTTCCTGGGCCAGACGGCCTGGGGCCGCCACACCTACGCGCTCGGCAACAGTCCCGAGGTCGCCCGGCTCACCGGCATCCGCACCACCCGGCTGCTGCTCGGCGTCTACACCCTCGCGGGCGTGATCTACGGCATCGCGGCCCTGCTCCTGATCTCCCGCACCGGGGTCGGTGACCCCAAGGCCGGCCAGACCGACAACCTGGACGCCATCACGGCGGTGGTCCTCGGCGGCACCAGCCTCTTCGGCGGGCGCGGCGCGGTCCTCGGCACCCTCGTCGGCGCGCTGATCGTCGGCGTGTTCCGCAACGGCCTCCAGCTCATGGGCGTGGGCTCGATCTACCAGACCCTGATCACCGGCGGCCTGGTGATCCTCGCCGTGGCCGTCGACCAGTTCTCCCGCAGGAAGGCCCGCCGATGAGCACCACCACCGACACCGTCACCGCCACCCCCGTCCTGCGGGCCCGCGGCCTGGTGAAGCGCTACGGCCAGGTCACCGCGCTCGACGGCGCCGACTTCGACCTCATGCCCGGCGAGGTGCTCGCCGTGATCGGCGACAACGGCGCCGGCAAGTCGAGTCTGATCAAGGCGCTCACCGGCGCCCTCCAGCCCGACGAGGGCACGATCGAGCTCGACGGGAAGCCGGTCCGCTTCCGCGACCCGCTCGACGCCCGCCGCCACGGCATCGAGACCGTCTACCAGGACCTGGCGGTCGCCGCCTCCCTCGACATCGCGAGCAACATGTTCCTCGGACGCGAGGTGCGCCGGCGCGGACCGCTCGGCTCGGTGTTCCGGATGCTCGACAACAAGAGGATGCGCGAGGAGTCGGCGGCGCACATGGCCGACCTGAAGATCGGCCTCCGCTCCTACACCCAGGCCGTGGAGACGCTCTCCGGCGGTCAGCGGCAGGGCGTGGCGGTGGCCCGGGCGGTCGCCTGGGCACGGCACGTGGTGGTGATGGACGAGCCGACGGCCGCGCTCGGCGTGAAGGAGTCCGGCCAGGTGCTCGACCTGATCCGCCGGGTCCGCGACCGGGGCCTGCCCGTCGTCCTCATCAGCCACAACATGCCGCACGTCTTCGAGATCGCGGACCGGATCCACGTCCAGCGGCTGGGCCGCCGGGTGGCACAGCTGCGGCCGGGGGACCACACGATGGCGGAGGTCGTGGCGATCATGACGGGCGCGCTCACGGTGGAGGGGGAAGCGTAGGGGGGTGTCTCGTCGATCAGCCCGGATCACGTCGCGAACCCGGCATGATCGGCGAGACGCCCCCTGGGGCGGGCCCTGGAGGTACGGTCGGGGATCGGCAGGTCCCACGACGACAGGAACGGTGATCAATGGCGGGCACCCGGCGGCCGACCCTCGCCGATGTGGCGGAGCGGGTCGGCGTGACCCCGAAGACCGTGTCCCGGGTGCTCAACGAGGACGGTCCGGTCTCCGCTGCGACCCGCGAGAAGGTGCTCGCGGTCGTCGAGGAGCTGGGCTTCCGGCCCAATCTCATGGCCCGCAACATGCGGGTGGGGGCGCGTGACTCGACGGTCGGCCTGGTGGTGCCCGACATGGGCAACCCCTTCTTCGGCACGGTCGCCGGCGGGGTCGAGCAGGCCGTACGGGACCGGGGGCTCACGCTGCTCATGGGCTCCTCCGGCGAGCGGCAGGAGGCGGAGCACGCCCTGATCACCACCTTCCTGGCCCGCCGGATCAGCGGTCTCCTCGTCGTGCCGGCGGCCGGGAGCGACCATCGCTTCCTGCGCCGGGAGCGGGAGAGCGGGCTGCCGCTGGTCTTCCTCGACCGGCCGGGCTCGGGACTGACCGCCGACGCGGTGGTCAGCGCGAACGAGGAGGGGGCGCGGACCGGGGTGGCGCACCTGATCGCCCACGGTCACCGCCGGATCGCGTTCATCGGTGACCGGCCGGCCACGCTGTACACGCGCAAGATCCGGCAGCGCGGCTACCAGAAGGCCCTCCAGGAGGCCGGCATCGCACCGGATCCGGCGCTGGTGGTCACGGCGCACGACCCGTACGCGGCGGGCGTGGCGGTACGGCGGCTGCTGGCCCTGGCCGATCCGCCGACCGCGTTCTTCGCGGCGAACAACTTCGCCACCCTCGGCGTGGTCCCGGCCCTCGCGGAGGCGGGGCGGCGGGACGTGGCCGTGGTCGGCTTCGACGACATCCCGCTGGCGGGAGTCCTGGAGCCGGGCCTCACGGTCGTGGCGCAGGACCCGGCGGCGATGGGACGGGCGGCGGCCGAACAGCTGCTGGCCCGGCTCGACGGCGACCGCTCGCGCGCGGTGACCCGCACGGTCCCGGTGACCCTGGTGCCGCGCGGCTCGGGCGAGCTGCGTCCGGAGACACGGTAGAGAGCCGCACCCGGCGACGGCGGCGAGCCACCGGGGCCGGTGGCGAACCGCCCGGGGCCGACCGCGAGCCGTCCGGGGCCGGAGCGGCACCTCCGTCCACCGCTGTCCGCATGGCGGACAGCTTGTCCGCCAGGACCGAACACGGTGGGAATCCCCGGCTCCGCATGATGCGATAAGCCCATGAGCATCACTCTCACCACCTGGTCCCTG
This sequence comes from Streptomyces sp. NPDC127114, assembly GCF_042677525.1. NCBI lineage: Bacteria > Bacillati > Actinomycetota > Actinomycetes > Kitasatosporales > Streptomycetaceae > Streptomyces > Streptomyces sp. NPDC127114. Next base: position 8,269 of record NZ_JBHXTJ010000039.1, on the reverse strand, counting down.
GAACAGACCTCGCCGGCCGATCTGCGCCCGGCCCCGGCGCCCGAGGGCCGTGACCTGCGGATCGTGCGGGCCGAGGTGCCCTCGGCGGAGTTCAGCCGCTTCCTCTACACCGCGGTCGGCGGCGACATCGCCTGGAACGACCGGCTCTCGCTCACGTACGCGCAGTGGCAGGAGCTCGTGGAGAAGCCGGGCGCCGAGATCTGGGTGGCGTACGAGAAGGGGACGCCGGCCGGGTACGTGGAGCTGGACCCGCAGGACGACGGCGTGGTGGAGATCGTCTACTTCGGCCTGATCCCCGCCTTCCGGGGCCGCGGCATCGGCGGACACCTCCTCTCGTACGGAGTGGAGCGCGCCTGGGACCTGGCCGAGCGCTGGCCGGGCCGCGTCCCGACCAAGCGGGTGTGGCTGCACACCTGCTCCCTGGACGGGGAGCACGCGATGGCCAACTACGAGCGCCGCGGCTTCCGGCTCTTCGACACGAAGGTCGAGCAGGTGGAGCCGGCCGGCAACCCGGGCCCGTGGCCCGGCGCGTACGCCTGAGCCGCGGACGGCGTACGCCCGAGCCGCACGGTCCCGCGCGGACGCGGGACCGCACCTCTCCGCCGAAGGGGCCCTGAGCTGGGCCCCTTTCGCGTGACCCACGCCACACCATCTCGCAGAGCGAGACCCTACTGTCCAAATCCTGGACGAAGCTGGACTGGGTCCAAAGTCCCGTGACACGCTTCCGTCATGTCTGGAACTGGAATTGCCTTGGTGAGTCGGCGGCACGTCGACCTCGGCCGCATGTCCAGCGCCATCTGTTCGGCGCGCTGATAAGACCAGCACCGCCGAACCACTCTCCTGACGTCCTGAACTCTGCGCACTGCCGCGCCACCTCCTACCCGAGCGCGAGTGTGCAGGTCAGAGCCGCCCTCTCGCAGTCCCGAAGGACAAAACGCCATGGCCGCCACCCCGGAAAACCCCACTCCCGTCGCCGCCCGCCGCAAGACCGGGCGCCACCGTGGCGAGGGTCAGTGGGCCGCGGGGCACTTCACCCCGCTGAACGGCAATGAGCAGTTCAAGAAGGATGACGACGGTCTCAATGTGCGGACACGTATTGAGACGATCTACTCCAAGCGGGGCTTCGACTCCATCGACCCCAATGACCTTCGCGGACGCATGCGCTGGTGGGGCCTGTACACCCAGCGGCGCGAGGGTCTGGACGGTACCAAGACCGGTGTCCTGGAGCCGGAGGAGCTGGACGCCGAGTACTTCATGCTGCGCGTCCGCATCGACGGCGGCCGGCTGACCACCGATCAGCTGCGGGTCATCGGCGAGATCTCCCAGGAGTTCGCGCGCGGCACGGCCGACATCACCGACCGGCAGAACGTCCAGTACCACTGGATCCGGATCGAGGACGTCCCGGAGATCTGGAACCGCCTGGAGGCGGTCGGCCTGTCGACCACCGAGGCCTGCGGCGACACCCCGCGCGTCATCCTCGGCTCGCCGGTCGCCGGCATCGCCGAGGACGAGATCATCGACGGCACCCCGGCCATCGACGAGATCTACCGCCGGATCGTCGGCAACAAGGACTTCTCCAACCTGCCCCGCAAGTTCAAGTCCGCGGTCTCCGGCTCGCCGCTGCTCGACGTGGCGCACGAGATCAACGACATCGCCTTCGTCGGCGTGAACCACCCGGAGCACGGTCCCGGCTTCGACGTCTGGGTCGGCGGCGGCCTGTCCACCAACCCCAAGCTCGGTGTCCGGCTCGGCACCTGGGTCTCGCTCGACGAGGTGCCGGACGTCTACGAGGGCGTCATCTCGATCTTCCGCGACTACGGCTACCGCCGGCTGCGCAACCGCGCGCGCCTGAAGTTCCTGGTCGCCGACTGGGGCGCGGAGAAGTTCCGCCAGGTCCTGGAGGACGAGTACCTGAAGCGCAGGCTGACGGACGGCCCCGCCCCCGAGCAGCCGGCCGGCCGCTGGCGCGACCACATGGGCGTGCACCGGCAGAAGGACGGCCGCTACTACATCGGCTTCGCCTCGCGCGTCGGCCGGGTCGACGGCGCCACCCTCACCAAGATCGCCGACCTGGCCGAGCAGCACGGCTCCGGCCGGCTGCGGACCACCGCGGACCAGAAGATGATCCTCCTCGACGTCGAGGAGGACCGGGTGGACTCCGCGGTCGCCGCCCTGGAGGCGCTCGACCTGCGGGTGGACCCGTCGCCGTTCCGGCGCGGCACGATGGCCTGCACCGGCATCGAGTTCTGCAAGCTGGCCATCGTCGAGACCAAGGCCCGCGGCGCCTCGCTGATCGACGAACTGGAGCGCCGCATCCCGGAGTTCGACGAGCCGATCACCATCAACATCAACGGCTGCCCGAACGCCTGCGCCCGCATCCAGGTCGCGGACATCGGCCTCAAGGGCCAGCTGGTCCTGGACGACGACGGCAACCGCGTCGAGGGCTACCAGGTGCACCTGGGCGGCGCGCTCGGCCTGGAGGCCGGCTTCGGCCGCAAGGTCCGCGGCCTGAAGGTCACCTCGGCCGAGCTGCCCGATTACGTCGAGCGGGTCCTCAAGCGCTTCCAGGCGGAGCGCGAGGACGGCGAGCGCTTCGCCACCTGGGCGGCGCGGGCGTCCGAGGAGGCCCTGTCATGAGCGAGCGGGCGGCGCCGTTCCACTGCCCGTACTGCGGGGACGAGGACCTGCGCCCCCACGAGCAGGGTCACGGCGCGTGGGAATGCAGGGCGTGCAGCCGAGCCTTCCAGCTGAAGTTCCTGGGGCTGCTCGCCCCGGGCACTTCGAGCAACACCGGCGGAGGGGAAGAGATATGACGGTCACTCAGGACGTGACGGACGCGACCGCGGCCGACCTGAAGGCACTCGCCGAGCAGGCCGGCCGCGAGCTGGAGGACGCCTCCGCCCTGGAGATCCTCCAGTGGGCCGCCGACACCTTCGGCAAGCGCTTCTGCGTCACCTCCTCCATGGAGGACGCGGTCGTCGCCCACCTCGCCTCGCGTGCCATGCCCGGTGTGGACGTCGTCTTCCTCGACACCGGCTACCACTTCGAGGAGACCATCGGCACCCGTGACGCCGTCGACGCCGTCATGGACGTCAACGTCATCACGCTGACCCCGCGGCAGACCGTGGCCGAGCAGGACGCCGAGTACGGCCCGAAGCTGCACGACCGCGACCCCGACCTGTGCTGCGCGCTGCGCAAGATCAAGCCGCTCGAGGAGGGCCTGACCCGGTACGCCGCGTGGGCGACCGGCCTGCGCCGCGACGAGTCCCCGACCCGGGCGAACACCCCCGTCGTCGGCTGGGACGAGAAGCGGCAGAAGGTCAAGATCTCCCCGATCGCCCGCTGGACCCAGGACGACGTCGAGGCGTACGTCCTGGAGCACGGGGTGCTCACCAACCCGCTCCTCATGGACGGTTACACGTCCGTCGGCTGCGCTCCCTGCACGCGCCGGGTCCTCGAGGGCGAGGACGCCCGGGCCGGCCGCTGGGCCGGCCGGGCCAAGACCGAATGCGGGCTGCACGGCTGATGACCACCACCCCCCAGACCTCCCAGACCTCCCAGGAGAACCACGTGACCGGTGCCACCATCTGGCTCACGGGCCTGCCGAGCGCCGGCAAGACCACCATCGCGTACGAGCTGGCCGGCCGGCTGCGCGAGGAGGGTCAGCGCGTCGAGATCCTCGACGGCGACGAGATCCGCGAGTTCCTCTCGGCGGGCCTCGGCTTCAGCCGCGAGGACCGGCACACCAACGTGCAGCGGATCGGCTTCGTCGCGGAGCTGCTCGCCTCGCACGGCGTGAAGGTCCTGGTCCCCGTGATCGCCCCGTACGCCGACAGCCGCGAGGCGGTCCGCAAGCGCCACCAGGCCGAGGGCACCGCCTTCGTCGAGGTGCACGTGGCCACTCCGGTGGAGGTGTGCTCGGTCCGTGACGTGAAGGGCCTGTACGCGAAGCAGGCGGCGGGCGAGATCAGCGGCCTGACGGGCGTCGACGACCCGTACGAGGCCCCCGAGTCGCCCGATCTGCGGATCGAGTCCCAGAACCAGACCGTGCAGGAGTCCGCGGCGCAGCTGCACGCGCTGCTCACCGAGAGGGGTCTGCTGTGACCACCGTTGCCCACGTCCACGACGCCACCGACAGCCCGTTCGCGCTGTCGCACCTCGACTCGCTGGAGTCCGAGGCCGTGCACATCTTCCGTGAGGTGGCGGGCGAGTTCGAGCGGCCGGTGATCCTGTTCTCCGGCGGCAAGGACTCCATCGTCATGCTGCACCTGGCGCTGAAGGCCTTCGCCCCGGCTCCGGTCCCCTTCACGCTGCTGCACGTCGACACGGGACACAACTTCCCCGAGGTCATCGAATACCGCGACCGCGTGGTCGCCGAGCACGGGCTGCGCCTCCACGTCGCCTCCGTGCAGGACTACATCGACGCGGGCAAGCTGCGCGAGCGCCCGGACGGCACCCGCAACCCGCTGCAGACCGTGCCGCTGACCGAGGCGATCCAGCAGCACCGCTTCGACGCCGTCTTCGGCGGCGGCCGTCGCGACGAGGAGAAGGCCCGCGCCAAGGAGCGGGTGTTCAGCCTCCGCGACGAGTTCTCCCAGTGGGACCCGCGCCGCCAGCGGCCCGAGCTGTGGCAGCTGTACAACGGCCGGCACGCCCCCGGCGAGCACGTCCGCGTGTTCCCGCTGTCCAACTGGACCGAGCTGGACGTCTGGCAGTACATCCAGCGCGAGAAGATCGCGCTGCCGGAGATCTACTTCGCGCACGAGCGCGAGGTGTTCCAGCGCAACGGCATGTGGCTGACCGCCGGCGAGTGGGGCGGCCCGAAGGACACCGAGACGGTCGAGACGCGCCTCATCCGCTACCGCACCGTCGGCGACATGTCCTGCACCGGCGCGGTGGACTCCGACGCCACCACGCTGGAAGCCGTGATCAACGAGATCGCCGCGTCCCGGCTCACCGAGCGGGGCGCCACCCGGGCGGACGACAAGCTGTCCGAGGCCGCGATGGAAGACCGCAAGCGCGAAGGGTACTTCTAACCATGAGCACGTTCACCGAAGAGCCCACCTCCGGGCACGCCGAGCTCGCGGCCACCACCCTGCTGCGCTTCGCCACCGCCGGCTCCGTCGACGACGGCAAGTCGACCCTGGTGGGCCGGCTGCTGCACGACTCCAAGTCGGTCCTCGCCGACCAGCTGGAGGCCGTGGAGCACGCCTCGCGTTCGCGCGGCCAGGAGGCCCCGGACCTGGCGCTGCTCACCGACGGCCTGCGGGCCGAGCGCGAGCAGGGCATCACCATCGACGTGGCGTACCGCTACTTCGCGACCCCGCGCCGCCGCTTCATCCTCGCGGACACCCCCGGGCACGTGCAGTACACCCGGAACATGGTGACCGGCGCCTCGACGGCCGAGCTGGCCGTGGTCCTCGTCGACGCCCGCAACGGCGTCGTCGAGCAGACCCGCCGGCACGCCGCCGTCGCCGCGCTGCTCCGGGTCCCGCACGTGGTGCTCGCCGTGAACAAGATGGACCTGGTCGACTACCAGGAGTCCGTGTTCGCCGCGATCGCCGAGGAGTTCACGACGTACGCGTCGGAGCTGGGCGTCCCGGAGATCACCGCGATCCCGATCTCCGCGCTCGCCGGCGACAACGTCGTGGAGCCGTCCGCCAACATGGACTGGTACGGCGGCCCGACGGTCCTGGAGCACCTGGAGACCGTTCCGGTCAGCCACGACCTGACGGCCTGCCACGCGCGCTTCCCGGTGCAGTACGTGATCCGCCCGCAGACCGCCGAGCACCCCGACTACCGGGGCTACGCGGGTCAGATCGCGGCCGGCGCGTTCCGGGTCGGCGAGCAGGTCACCGTCCTGCCCTCCGGCAGGACGTCCACGATCAGCGCGATCGACGCGCTGGGCGAGTCCGTGGACATCGCCTGGGCGCCGCAGTCGGTCACCATCCGGCTCGCCGACGACATCGACATCTCCCGCGGCGACCTGCTCGCCCCGGTCGCCGACGCCCCGGCCACCAGCCAGGACGTCGAGGCCACCGTCTGCCACGTGGCGGACCAGCCGCTCACGGTGGGCCAGCGGGTGCTGCTCAAGCACACCACCCGTACGGTCAAGGCGATCGTGAAGGAGATCCCGTCCCGGCTCACCCTGGACGACCTCTCCCAGCACCCGAACCCCGGGCAGCTCGTCGCCAACGACATCGGCCTGGTGAAGGTCCGCACCGCGGAGCCGCTCGCGCTCGACTCGTACGCGGACTCCCGCCGTACCGGCTCGTTCCTGCTGATCGACCCGGCCGACGGCACGACCCTGGCCGCGGGCATGGCGGGCGAGTCCTTCGCCGGCGCCAAGGCCGCGAAGCCGGCCGTCGAGGACGAGGACGGCTGGGACTTCTGATGGGCCACCAGGACGTGTACACGACGTTCGCGAGGGAGGGCGGCCGGGTCGGCTCCGGCGCCCTCGGTGCGGGCCGGGGAGGTGTGGCGCGATGTGCGCGCTGACCTCTGTGCGCGGCCGCCTCGGCGCGACGGCGCTCCACCCCGTACGACACCGACACAAACGCAGACTTCGCTGAAGCCGAACCGAGGGGAACACCTCCCGTGCCTGCCACCACCCGTACCACCCTGCGCCGCGGCCTGGCCGCCGCAGCCGCTCTGCCCCTCCTGACCGGGGCGCTCGCCTCCTGCGGTTACGGCTCCCAGGCCAAGGACGACCAGACGAGGGTGGCCGCCGTGGGCGAGAAGCTCTCCGCGGACTCCGTACGGCTCGGGTACTTCCCCAACCTGACGCACGCGACGGCCCTCGTCGGCGACCGGGAGGGCATCTTCCAGAAGGAGCTGGGCGGCACCCAGCTGGAGGTGTCGACGTTCAACGCGGGCCCGTCGGAGATCGAGGCGCTGAACGCCGGCTCGATCGACATCGGCTTCATCGGCCCCTCCCCCGCCATCAACGGCTACACCAAGTCCAAGGGCAGCAACCTGCGCATCGTGGCCGGTTCGGCTTCCGGTGGCGTGAAGCTCGTGGTCAACCCGGAGAAGATCAGGACGGTCGGCGACGTCAAGGGCAAGCGGATCGCGACCCCGCAGCTCGGCAACACCCAGGACGTGGCCTTCCTCAACTGGGTGTCCGAGCAGGGCTGGAAGGTCGACTCGCAGAGCGGCAAGGGCGACGTCTCCGTGCTGCGCACGGACAACAAGATCACGCCGGACGCCTACAAGTCCGGTTCCATCGACGGGGCATGGGTGCCGGAGCCGACCGCGTCGAAGCTCGTCAGCGAGGGCGCGAAGGTCCTGCTCGACGAATCCGACCTGTGGCCGGGCAGGCAGTTCGTCATCACCAACGTGATCGTGTCGCAGAAGTTCCTCGCGGAGCACCCCGACGTGGTCGAGGCGGTCCTGCGGGGCTCGGTGAAGACCAACGCGTGGATCAAGGAAGACCCGGAGCGGGCGAAGGCCTCGGCCAACGCCCGGCTGAAGGAGCTCACGGGCAAGCCCCTCGGCGACAAGGTGATCGACGGCGCCTGGCCGTCGATCCGGTTCACCGACGACCCGCTGGCCGCGACGCTCCAGGCGCAGGCGGACCACGCGGTGAAGTCCGGTCTCCTCAAGGAGCCCGACCTCGTCGGCATCTACGACCTGAAGCCGCTGAACAAGGTCCTGAAGGCCGAGGGCAGGCCCGAGGCGTCCGACGCCGGTCTCGGCGTCAAGTAACCAAGTCCGCAAGCGCTACCCAGGAGGTGACGACCATGGCCACGACCACGACGCTCGCCAAGGCCGACGACCGCGTCCGCGCGACGGGTCACGCCGCGCGCATCGAGCACGTCTCGAAGTCCTTCGGCGGTCCCGCCGGCGGCCAGCTCGTCCTCGACGACATCTCCCTCGACGTCGCCCCCGGCGAGTTCGTCACCCTCCTGGGAGCCTCGGGCTGCGGCAAGTCCACCCTGCTCAACCTCGTCGCCGGACTCGACCGGCCGACCGCGGGCTCCATCGACACCCCGGGCGGCCGCCCGGCGCTGATGTTCCAGGAGCACGCCCTGTTCCCGTGGCTGACCGCGGGCAAGAACATCGAACTCGCCCTGAAGCTGCGCGGCGTACCCAAGGCGGACCGGCGGCCCGAGGCCGAGCGGCTGCTCGAACTCGTCCGGCTGGCCGGCTCGTACGGCAAGCGCGTGCACGAGCTGTCCGGCGGCATGCGCCAGCGCGTGGCGCTGGCCCGAGCGCTCGCCCAGGACAGCGATCTGCTGCTGATGGACGAGCCGTTCGCCGCGCTCGA